>CP089984.1:9595000-9910500 GCA_037157815.1 Sorangiineae bacterium MSr11954 | reverse complement strand
CGCGAGCGGGAGGTGGCCACCGAGTTGCGGCAGGAGCTCGAGACCCTGCGCGCCCGGGCGGCGGCGGAGGCGACCATCGTTCGCGATGCCGAGCGCGAGGCGCTTGCGCGCGGGGAGCTGCGCGTGGCCGATTTGCAACGCGGGGGCGCGTGGGAGCGGCTCGTGCAGAACGAGCAGCGCACCCTCGAGCAAAAGGTGGAAGGCGCCGCCCTCGTCGAGCAAGGCGCGGCCAATCACGAGGCGCGTGCGCGCGATGCGCTGGCCGGGAGGAAGGCCGACGCCGACGTCGTCGACAAGGACCGCTCGCGCTACCTCGAGCGGGTGCGAAAGCGCATCGTAGCCATCGAAGAGGAATCGGCGAGCGAAGCGTGGCGAAAGCGATGAAGCGTGAAAGAAGCAGGGTAGGCGGCGGGGTACCCGGCCGCGCAGGCGTGCTTTTGGGGATCGCCGCGCTCGTCGCGGCCGTGGGATGCCGCCCGAGCGGGCGAGAACCGGAGCCGCTGGCCCGGGGCGGCGAGGTCAAGGCGAGCGCGCCCAAAATTCCGCCGCCCGCCGTGCGCTCCACGCGGGAGCCGCCGAAGGTGGAGAGCGTCTACGACGATCCGCGGCTCGCGGGCGTGCGCGATCTCGAGCGGGCCAAGGACTACGCGAACGCCGCCCGCCAAGTCGACGAGGCGCGGCGCGCCTACCCGGCGGAGATCGCGTCCATTTGCGGGTGGTCCTATGTGTCGGGCCGCTTGCACGTGCTCGCCGGCGAGCAGCCCGAGGCGGTGAACGCCTTCGACGCGGTGAAGGACGAGTGCCCGCTGGCGCCGTACGCCAGGCTGCGCGCCGGCCAAGCCCTGGGCAAGACCGCGCGCTGGGAAGAGGCGTTTCAGCACGCGCACGCGGTGCCCACCACCTTGCCGGCCTACGACGAGGCGAAGATCGTGCTGGCCGACGCGCTCTCCGCCCGCGGCGAGCGCCCCGCGGCGGCCAAGCTTTGGCGCGAGATCCTCGCGGAGAACGGGCACACGCCGCGCTGGGTCGAGCTCTCGGTGCGCTTGGCCAACGCCATCCTCGATGGCGCGGCCGGCCCCGATGCCAACCCGCGCGAGGCGCTCGATCTGAGCACGCGCGTGCTGATCGAAATTCCAAAGATCGCCGAGAGCTCCGGCGCCCAAGCCTCGCAGAAGCGCGCGGCCCTGGCCCTGCGCAAGGCCGATCCGCAGTTTCGGGAGGGGCTCTCCGAGGCCGATCAGGTTCGCCAGGTCCAAGGGTGGCTCGACGGCGGCGAGGCCACGAAGGCGCTCACGGCGGCCAACGCCATCATCGCCTCGTGGCCCGCGGGCAAGACGGGCAGCACGGCGTGTAAGCTCGGCACCTTGCGCGCGCAGGCCATCGCGCGCACCAAGCAGCCCGCGGCCGACGCGTGGGGCGACGCCATCCGCATGTGCACGGGGGACGAGCAGCTCGTGAATGCGCTCTTCCAAGGCGGAAAGTCGAGCCGCTCGGCGAACCGCACGCAGGAGGCGGTGGAGCGCTTCGGCAAGGTGGAGCAGCAATTTCCGAGGCACCGGCTGGCCGACGATGCGCGGCTCTTGGCGGGGCTGCTCTTGGGCGAGTCGGGCGACGAGTCGCGCTTTACGAGCATGCTGCTCGGCTTGCCCGACGATTACCCCGAGGGCGACATGCGGACGGAGGCGCTCTTTCGCGTCGCCCTTCACCGCATGACCCGCGGCGACTGGAGCGGCGCCAAGGATCCGCTCGACCGCGCCATCGTGCTCGACCCCTTGGAGCGCTCGTGGATAGCGTCGGGGCGCGCCCCGTACTTCCGCGCCCGCGTCTCCGAAATGAAGGGCGACACGGAGGACGCGAAGACCCGCTACGCCAAGATCATCGACGACTTCCCGCTCACGTTCTACATGACGCAAGCCTATGTGCGGCTCTCGGCCCTCGACGAAGGCATGGCGGCGCGAACCTTGGAAGCAGCCTCGGCCCGCGAGCCCACGGGGCCCTTCATCACGCGCGACCATCCGGAGCTGGCCACCCCTGCGTTCGATCGCGCCGTGCGCCTGCTCGAGGTGGGCGAGTCCGAGGCGGCGAAGAAGGAGCTCACCCGCGCCGGCTTCCTGGGGGACGAAGCCGATCACGAGCTTCTATGGATCATCGCCGACGTGTACGACCGCGGCGGCGCGCCCGATCTCGGGCACATGTTCAGCCGCTCGCGCCTGACGGAGCACCTCGCGCACTACCCGGTGGGGACCTGGCGCTATGCGTGGGAAGCGGCCTATCCGCGGGCGTTCGACGCCCTCGTGAAGAAGGAGAGCGAGGCCAATGGCATTCCGCTCTCGCTCACGTGGGGCATCATGCGCGAAGAGTCCACCTTCGTGACCGACGCCCGCAGCGGCGCCAGCGCCATCGGGCTGATGCAGCTGGTGGTCCCCACGGCGCGCGGCCTGGCCCGCGGGAGCACGTTGCCCTGGGATGAAATGTCCCTCAAGCGACCCGACGTGAACATCGCGTTCGGCACCAAGCTCCTCGCCCAGCTGCGCACGTCGTACGCGCAAAACAAGATGCTAGCCGTCTCGGCCTACAACTCGGGCCCGACCGCCGTCAACCGCTGGCTGGCGAAGCGCACGGTCACCGACTTCGACCTCTTCGTGGAGAACATTCCGTACGAGGAGACGCGCAGGTACATCAAGAGCGTGCTCTCGTCGTATGCCGCCTATGCCTTCCTTTATGACCGACCGGCCCTGAAGGAGGTATTCGCGGTTCCGTTGCGGGTCGTCCCATGACGCGCCTCATCGTGCCGACCGAGCGCCACGTCGAGCGGTTGTCGCGGGAGGGGGTGCCGAGCGAAACACGGACCGCGCTGAAACACCGGCTGCTGGAGGCCCTCGCCCCGGACGTGACCCTCGCGTCGCCCGAGGTGACCCGCCTGGCGCTCGCCGATGCGCTAGCGGCGGTCGCGCCCGACGATCCGCTGCTCGGGCCCATCGCGCGCGGCGGATCGCACGTGTGGCTCAAGACGGTGGACTCGGTCGACGCAGCCATCGCCGCCTTGCGCGCGTGCGATGCCCAAGTGCAGGCGCTCGAGCGCATGGAGGCCAAAGGGGGCACCTTGGGCCGGCGCGCCCGCATGCTCCGCTCGGCGCTGGTCGCCCTGGATCGGGCGCTCGGCGCGATGGGGTTGGTCGACGGTCGCTCGGCGGGCGCCGCCCTCGCCGCGGCGCTGGGGGCGGCCGATCCGAGCGCGCTCGTGGACCTCGTGGGGAGCGCGCACCTGGTGGCGCGCTGGATCGTGGTGTGGGAGCCCTCCGATCTCGCGTGGTGGCGCGCGCTCGATCGGGCCCTTGAGCGCGCAGGCGGGTCGGCGAAGCTCGAGCTGCCGAGCTTCGAGTCGCCGCTCGACGCGACCCGCGATCGCGATCCGCTGGAGATCCTCTTCGATGACATGGCGCGCGCGTTCGATGCGCCGCCGGAGACGTTTCGCATCGAGCCCGTGCTCGGCGATCTGCGCCTCTCGGGGCCCGTTCCGCAGCCGGAGCGCATCTCCATCCGGCAAGCGGCCGACGTCGAGGTGCAAGCGCGCGCGGTGGCCGACGCCATCGACGGCGAGCTCGCGGCGGGGACCCCCATCGAGTCCCTGGCCGTGGCGCTGCCCCAGCTCGACGAGCACGCCCTCGAGCCGCTGCGCCGCGCGGTAGGCGATCTCGGCATCCCCGTGCACGATCCGCGCGGCCCGGCGCCCACCGCGTCGGCCATCGTGGCGCGCGCGCTCGACGCGCACGCGCTGGCATCGCGCGGCCTGCCTCGCCACGACGTGGCGCGGCTCCTCCGCTCGCGGTACGTCGATGCCGTCTCGCTGACGGGCGAGGGCGAGCCCATACCTGCGCGCCAAGAGCTCCTCCGGCTCGCGGCCGTGCTCGAGCAGACCCCCACGGCCCGGGGCGCCGATCCGGTGGAGGAGCTGGAGGCGACCGCGCGCGCAGGCGCGTCGAAGGCACGGTTCGACGCCCGCGCGCCGTCGGACACCCTCGGGCCGCTCGCCCGCAGGGTCGGCGAGATCCTCTGGAAGGCGTCGCGCGCGCAGACCCGCCTCGAGCACATTCGCGCGGCGCGCGAGCTCTGGAGCGCGCTCGGCTTCCCGGCGCGGGTGGGCTTCGACGCGCGCGCCACCCTGGCGCGCGACGAGGTGCCCACAGGCCTCGCGCGCGCCGAGCTGCACGCGCTGGCGCGCGACGCGCACGCATGGCGGGTGCTCATGGAAACGCTCGACCGCTACGAGGCGGCCGTGCACCGCTTGAACGACGGCGGCGTGAGCATCGGCATGGATGCGTTTCGGCACGAGCTCGTGCGCGCGCTGGAGGCGGGCGATCCGCCGCCCGGGGCGCGGCGCATCGGCGCGCTCCGTATCGCGCGGGTGGCCGACTTGGCCCACGAGTCGCTCGCGTGCCTGGTGATCGCCTCGGCCAACGAAGGCAACCTGCCGGTGCTGAACGCGCACCCGGCGCTCCTGTTCGAGTCGTTCGTCGCGGGGCTCCGCGAGATCGATCCGGCCCGCTCCCCGGCGCCGCAGGCATCCATCGCCGCGCGCGGCATGGCGCAGCTGGCGCTCGCCGCCGCCGGCGCGAAGAAGCTCGTATTTGTGTATTGTACAAGCGATGCCGAGGGCGCGGCGCTCTCGCCGGCCCCGTTGGTCGCCTGGCTCGCGCGCGGCGGCGCGGCGGAGAAGAGCTGGCCGGTGACGCCGCTTCGCGCTCGCCCGCTGACGGCCCGCGACGCGCGCCTCCGGCTCTTGGCCCGGGATCCCGCGCGCGGCGTCAGCGTGGTCCCGGACGCCGCGCGGCGCGCTCGGATCGAGCTCGCGCGCGAGAGCTTTCACGGGACCAAGTCGGCGCACTACCGCGGGCCGCTCACGGGGTTCCTCGAGCTGGACACGAACGTCGCGCGCGCCATCACCGAGGACACGGGGGGCGCGGCGCGCCCGCTGCCGGTCACGTCGCTCGAGCGCTTCGCGCGGTGCGCCTTTCAAGGCTTCGCGGGGCACGTGCTCGGCGCGCGCGAGAAGGAAGAAGCGTCGGACGTGCCTGACGCGCGCCAGAGCGGCACCCTGGTGCACGAGGCCCTGGCGGCGGCCTTCGTCGCCACCTTGCCGCTCTGGCGCGAGCGCCCGCGCGACGCCGAAGGGATCCGCGCCCTCGCCTTCGAGGCGGCCGACCGGGTGCTCGCGCGCGAGCGGGTGGCATCGGCGCTCCGGCGCATGGCGCTCGAAGAGACGCGCGACGACGTGCGCAAGGTCATCGACTTCAGCTTGGGCGACGAGTCGTACGACTTCGAGCTGGCCGAGCGCTCCTTCGGCGATGGCCGCGAGGGCACCTGGCCTCCGCTGCGCTTCGAGCAGGACGGCGTCGCCATTTCCATCCGCGGCACCATCGACCGCGTCGATCGATCCCCGGACGGCACGGCCATCCGCATCGTCGACTACAAGCGCGGCGCGCGCACCGCCAAGGACGCGCAGCGCGAGGTGACTAAGTCGGTCTACCAGGTGCCGCTCTACGCCCTCATCGCGCGCGAAGTGCTCGGCGCGAGGTACGCCGACGGCATGTACCTGCCGACGCACCAGCTCGACCGCACCTATTCGACGTCGGCCTACGCGAGCGCCTGGGCGGAGGCCATGGGCGACGGTCCATCGGGCGTGGTGGCGCGGACCTTGGCCGTGGTGCGGGCGGTTCGCGACGGCGCGGTGGGCCCGGCGCCCGACGATCCCAAGGTCTGCGATCGCTGCCCCTACGACGGCGGCTGCCGGCGGCCCCGCTTCGTGGCCAGCGAGGAAGACGAACAACGCAGCGACTCCCCGGGCGCCCGATCGGGCGGCGGCGGAGGGGGCTGGTAAACGTGATCTTCGCGTTTCGAAGGAACCTGGTGCTGGCGGCGAGCGCGGGCACCGGAAAGACCCACAGCCTCGTGGGCGTCCTCGTTCATTTGCTGATGGGCGCGAGCGAACTCGGACGCAAAGAGCAGCTCCACCCGCCGGTGGATCCGTCGCGGGTGGTCGCCACCACCTTCTCGCGCAAGGCCGCCGCCGAGATCCGCAGCCGCCTCTCCACCGAGCTGGAGCGGCTCGCCCTGCGCGATCCGGACGCCAAATACCGCGCCGATCTGCTCGGCGCGTGCGAGGCCGCGCACACCTCGCCGTGGTCGGCGTCCGAGATGGAGGCGAGGGCCCGGCGCGCGCTGGAGCGGCTCGCGCACGCGCAGATCGGGACCTTGCACAGCTTCGCCGGCACCTTGGTGCGGACGTACGCGCTCGAGATGGGGCTCTTGCCCGACTTCGACATGGAGGGCGAAGACGAAGCCCAAGAGCGCGCCCGCGACGCCATCGGCCGCGCCCTCGCGCAGCGCGCGGAGATCGATCCGGAGGCGGTGCGCGATCTGGTGCGCGCGAGCGGCGGCGTCGACGAGCTGGTGCGCGAGATCGGGAGCACCTTGGCCCGCCTCGAGGAGGATGGGCGCGGCGCGGAGAGCCTGATCATCGACCCGCGCGACGCCGAGGTGCTCGACGGCTTGGTGGGCGAGCTCCTCTCGCATGCGCACTACCTGATCGCGCACGAAAAGAAGGCCGACGAGGCGCGCGCCCTGGTGGCGGCCTGGAACGAGCGGCGCGCCATGGGCGAGGTGCCGACGGCGGCCGGCGTGGACAACCTCGCCGCGGCCGTGCGCGACTTCTGCTCGATCCGCAAGACCAAGAGCGAGGCCAGCCAGGGCTTCTTCGACTTTCGCAGCGAGAAGCTCCCGGCGGGCGAGACCAACGCGGAGCGCGGCTACCGCTTGATCCGCGCCTGGGAAATGCGGCAAAGCTTCGCGCCGCGGGCGCGGGCGGCCCGCGAGCTCTTGGTGGACGCCGATCGCGAGATCCAGCGCGCGCGCCGGCGGGCGGGCGCGCTCGGCTTCGGCGACGTCCTGCGCGCGGCGCGGGATCTGCTTCGCGACCACCCTTCCATCGCCCGCGAGGTGGGCGAGGGGATCGACGCGCTCTTGGTCGACGAGTTCCAAGACACCTCGCGGCTGCAGCGCGAGCTGGTGCACCTCTTGTGGGAGAACGATCCCGCGGCGCGCGCGCCGGGCACCGTCCCGCCGCTCGATCGACTCCGGCCCACGGGGCTCTTCGTGGTGGGCGATCGCAAACAGTCCATTTACGGCTTTCGCGGCGCGGACGTGGCCGTCTTCGCGGAGCTCTGCGTCGGCTTGGCCGGCTGGCGCGCGCGCAAGGCGCTCGGCATCGACGCCGAGATTCGCGAGCCCACCGCGCCGCTGGCCGATCTGGTCCCGCTGCGCCACAATCGCCGCGGGCAGGACGAACTGCTCACCTTCGCCAACGCGTTCAGCCGGCGCCGCTTGGTCTCCTCGGGCAAGGTGCTCTTCGAGATCAACTACGTGCCCGAGACGGAAGATCTCCTCCCGCCCCCCGAGCGCCCGCCGCCCGCGATCCCCGCGCCGCGCACGTATTGGCTCCGGCCCCCCGTCTCTCCGCGCGGCCGCACCCCGCGGCTGGTCGAAGCCTTCGCCATCGCCGACCGCGTGCGCGCCCTCGCCGCCGACGACGTCACGAAGCTGGGGCGCATGGCGGTGCTCTGCCACACCAACGAAATGCTGGAGGTGGTCGCCTACGCCCTGGCGCACGAGGGCGTGCCCTATGTCGTGGCCGGCCGCGGCTTCTTCTCCGCGCGCGAGGTGCGCGACGTGATGGCCATGCTGGCGCTCATCGTCCGCCCGCGCGATCGGCTCGCGCTGCTCGAGGTCCTGCGCGGCCCATGGGTCTCCGTGCGCGACGAGACGTTGCTGGCGCTCACCAGCCCCGGCGGCGGCATGGTCTCCATGGAAAGCGCCAGCGCGTGGGACTCCGGCCCGCGCCGCGCGCTCATGGACGAGGGCGATCGCGCCCGGGTGCGCACGCTCTTCGAGGTGGTCGCGCGCCTGCGCCGCAACGTCGACCGCATCTTGCCCGGACCGCTCCTGCGCGAAGCCGTGCGCGCCTTCGACTTGGAGGAGGTGCTCATCCAGCTCCCGCGCGGCGAGCAGCGCGTGGCCAATGTGCGCAAGCTCCTCGCCATGGCCGATCGCGCGACCGACGCGAGCACCTTGCTCTCCCGGCTGACGCGCGCGGCGGCCGACGGGGGCAGCGAGACGGAGGCCGCCACCTTCGGCGACGACGACCACGCCGTGCGCCTGCTCACCGTGCACGCCAGCAAGGGGCTCGACTTTCCCATCGTCTTCGTCCCCGAGGTCGGCGCCGACGGGAGGCGCACCGAGTCCTCCGCCATGATCCTGGAGCCCCCGTCCGGCGAGGGCGCCGCCACGCTCTCCGTGCGGCTCACCGACGAGAGCGGCGCGCGCTTCGAGCCGCCCTCGTTCACGCGCGCCAAAGATACGCTTCGCCGCCGCGACCGCGCCGAGAAGGCGCGCCTGGCCTATGTGGCCGTGACCCGCGCCTCGGAGGCCATGTACTTCGTGGGCGATCGACGCCCGCCCAAGGACATGTCCGAGGCTTTCCTCGCCTCCATCGCGTGTACTCTGCAAGAATTGGCGGCGGACGAGTCCCTGCGGCCCTTCTTCACGGTGGAAGAGCTCCCGCCGCGGATCCCGACGGCGTCGCCGCTCCCCTTCGATCCCAGCGCCGATCTGCACCGCGGCGCCGACCCCGCGGGCGACGAGGCGCCCCTCGCCGCCCGCGACAAAACGTGGCGCCCGCCGTGGCGGACGGCGACCATGGCCACCACCTCGCTCCAGGATTTTCACCATTGCCCGCGCCGCTTCCAGCTCGTTCACGTGCTGGACCTCCCCGAGCACGAGGCTCCGCCGCTCGCGGCCACCGGCGGTGAGCGCGAGACGGACGCTCCCGCCTACGCCTCCCCGGTGGACCCGCGAACCGAGGGCACGCTCTTGCACCGCGTCCTCGAGCGCGCCCCCGCGGAGCACTTTGGCTCCGACCTGTCGCTCGCGGACATCGAACGCCTGCTCGGGCGCGAAGGGGTGGAGCGCGACCATCCGCGTTATGCGCGCTTGGCGCGAACGCTCTCCCGTTTCGTGCGCGGTCCCTACGCGGCCAAGGTCGCCGAGGAGGGCGCGAGCCTCCGGCGCGAGGAGCCGTTCACGCTCTCGCTCGAGGATGGCCGCGGGCACACCATCGTGCTGCGCGGCACCATCGATCTCATGGTCGTCTGGCCCGATGGCCGTCTGGACGTGCTCGACTACAAGCGCGCCCGCAGCACCCACGTGGAGCCGTACGCCTTTCAGCTCGACGTCTACGCGCTGGCGGCCCGCGATCTCGTTCCATCGGCCACCCAGGTTCGTACGGGCATCGTCTTTCTCGGCGGTGATCCTTCCGAGCCCCGCTTTCGCGAGCCGGCCGCCCCCGAGGCCACGCGAAAGCACCTGCTCGCCTTGGCCCTGCGCTTGGTCGAAGCCCGCCATACCGAAGCGTTTCCGCGCGTGCCGCTCTCGCGGTGCAAACAGATCCGCTGCGGGTATGTCTCGCTTTGCCACCCGCCCACGCGCCCGCGCCAGCTGGCGCTCTTCTCCGGCTGAGCGCTCGCCTCATAGCGGCACGATCCCTCGCTCGAGCAGCGATACGTGCCCGTCGCGCGCGATCACCACATGGTCGATGAGCGGCGTGCCGATGGCTTCGGCGCCCACCAGCACCGCGCGCGTGAACTCGAGATCCTCCAAGCTCGGCGTGGGGTCGCCGCTGGGGTGGTTGTGCACGAGGACGAAGGCGCTGGCGCCCTCCCGAAGCGCGATGCGCAGCGGATCACGGGCCGATACGTGCATTCCATGGAGCCCTCCGACCGCCACCCGGCGCGCGGCCCGCAGATGATTGCGCCCGTCGACCGCGAGCACCCAGAGCTCCTCGTGCTCCAGGCCCGCGAGCCTCGGCCGCGCCCACGCGCTGACGCTGTCGCTCCCCTTCATCGCCATGCCGCTCGCGTCGAGCGTGGCCCAGGCGCATCGCTTCCCCAGCTCGACGGCCGCCGCGATGCGCGCGGCCTTTGCAAAGCCGAGCCCCGGCAGCTCGGCCAGCTCCCCGACCCCCGCGCGCGCCAGGCCGAGGAGCCCTCCGGAGGACGTGACCAGCTCCCCGGCGACGGCTTGCACGGGGGCGTTCACCGTGCCCGTACCGAGGAGGAGCGCCACCAGATCGGCGTCGCCCAAGGAGTCGATTCCAATCGCGCGCGCACGCTCGCGCGGACCATAGCTTGCGGTTTGGTTCATCCTGCGCCGTCCTGACCCGCACGACTTCGCATGCCGCATGCCCACCGCGCCCAAGCTCAGACCGCGCTCGGGCCCGCGAAAGGATTGAGCTTTTCATTTGCGCTCAGACCTCTGAGGGTGTCCCAGGACGATTTTCGCCTGTCCCGGACACCCTGCCGCGAACCCCTCCCGCGCTTACACCTTCGAGCAGATCCCGATGTCCGGATCTTGAAAGAGGGGCGCCGTGCCTTTGCACTTCTCCGTGGGGCCGCAGACGCCGTCGTTGCTGCTCTTTCGACACAGCTGGTAGCAGGTGCGCGATCCCGTTTGCCCGAGGCACGCAAGCCCGCTCGCGCAGTGCGTATCCTCGCAGGACTGACCGACGCGCGCCGTGCCGTCGCGCACGCAGCTGGCGGCGCCCTCGTCGTTGACGATGGTGCAGCTCTCGCCGATGCCGCATTGCTGGCCGTCTTGGAGCAGCTCGCACTTCTGCAAGGGCATGCACACCGGCACCGCCAGGCTCGGCGATCCGTATGTCTGCCGAATGTCGCAGAAGCGGGTGGCGGGCGATCGGTGCGTGGCGTCCCCGCACGCGCTCGAACCGCCGCAACAATAATGACGGCACCGGCCCACGGGGTCGCCCGCCGTTTCGGTGACGCATTCGTAGCCCGACGCGCAATCGTTGGCCCGGGTGCACAGGGCACCGTCTATCCCGGCGCCGGAGGCCGTGCACACGGGGGCGTTCTTTTCGCGCACCCGGCAAGCGCCCACTTCGGCGGAGACGACCCCGCCGCCATCGCCCGCGAGCGGCGAGCCCGCGTCCTCGCAGGGCCGATTTCCCGATCCATCCGGGTAACAGCTCAAGGTGGTGGCGCGGCAAAGCGGATTGCCGAACTCGAGCTTCGCCTTGTCACCCCCATCGGAGTTGCCCCCGATTTGGTAGCCGCCCCCCGGTGGGGCGTCGGCTGCGCCGGTAGGGCCCCACCGCTGGTTTCCGGGCGAACCGCTGTCCGACATCGCGCACCCAAGCACGATCGCTCCAAAGAGCAACCCCAGCGCCCCCATTCCGGCACGCGCGTGTGCCATCCGAGGGGAGCTTCGTTTCATGAATTGGCCAGGTTTCGCGAACATGAGTGAAGAAGAAAAATCCCGAATTCACGGCGCGTGCCGCATTCGTAAGCATGGCACCACACTCCAAAAAAACCAGTAAATCCCGCCAGTTGTATGGCCGAGACCCCTTGGGAGGGGAGCTGGGGCATGGTCCAGCTATGGCATGGCTGTCATGTCATCGCGATTCGATTTCCCGAACGGTATAGTTGCCGGCTGCGTCATACGCACGCACCGCAACGATGTGGGAGCCAGGCGGGACGATGCTGGTGACGTCCACGTCCACCGATTCGTCCGCCGTGTCGAATACACCGTCGCTTGCCCCGAGCGTACGAAACTCGGGCTTGCCGTCGACCGCCATCTCGACCCGCGCGATGGGGCCCAGGCCGTCCACCACGCGCACCTTGAGCCGCCGGCCCGTCATCGTGAGATCGCGCACCACCGGGGGCGTGTTGTCGACGAGCACCGGGCCCGATTCGAGCGCGTGACGCTGCACCAGATCGGGCGGATTGGCCGGCTCGTCGCTCGCCTCGACGCGCAGTCGGTATTTGCCCTCGGGCAGCGCCGTCGTCTCCCACTCGTACTCGCTCTTGGTCAGGATCTCGCCATCGCGGAGCGCGTCGCGCCATACGCCTTGGCCTTCGCGGCGGAAATTGAGGCGGTAGCGAAGGGAGTCGTTGTCGGGGTTGTCCACGCGCCAGGTGACCTTGAGCACGCTGTCGTGCTTCGGTGGCTCGCTCCCGCTCGCGGGGATGCTCTCCTTGCTCTCCGACTTGCTCGCGTTCTTGGGGCGCGCCTCCACCTCGAGCACCACCGGGCGCACGTTCTCGGTCACGAAGGGGAGCATCACCTCGGAGAGAACGGCCTTGGGATCGCGCGACCACCGCGCCCGCACTTGAATGAAGCGCGCGGCCGGGCTGGTCACCGTGGTGGGCGCAGACGTCCCCGCGCTCCACCCGCTCCACGTGGGATCGGGGCTCGAGGTGTTGCCGGTGCGCGTCGAGAACTCGAGCGGTCCGCTGGCGTGCCACGAGAGATGACCGAACCGCGCACGCAGCCCCGCGTCGAGCACTTTGCTCGTCCACACGGCCTCGCTCCCGCCTTGCGCCACCACGCGATGCACGGTGGCGGGGTCCGAGCCGGCCAGGTAGGTGGTGCTCTTGCCAAAGGCGAGCGCGCCAATCTGGCGGTCGTCGGTGTCGGCGACCAAGGTGACGGTGTGCGCGTCGTCCACGGTGTACACGCGCCCCTCGGCACCGGTGCCCACGTAGGGGCGCCCTTCGGCGTCCGTGGCCAGCGACATGTAATGGAACTCGGTGTGCGCCATCATCTTTTCGGGGCGGCCCGTGGCATCGAACCGCCAGAGCGCGCCCTTGCCGGGGCGTACCGGCTTGGCGCTCGTGGGGCCTGCCGGGCTTCGTGCGCCCGCGGGGGAGCGCTTCGGCGGCTCCGGGGGTTCGCCGTAGTCGTTGGCGATGGCGTAGAGCGTCCCTTTTTTACCGACGGCGATGGCCTTCACTTCCTCGCCCGAAAAGTCGTAGAGCACCACCGCGCGCCCGGGGCCTGCGATCTTGTAGAGGATGCCCTTGCCGCTGGAGCCCGCGTAAAGCTCGCCCGCCTCGCCGAGCGCCAAGGAGACGATGTGCGGCTCGTCGCTGCGGAAGTAGACCGAGTTGGCGCCCGATGGCTCGATGCGGTAGACGCGGCCTTCGGGGCCGGTGGCCGCGAAAATGGCGCCGCGCGCGTCGGCCGCGAGCGCCCACACGTGGCTGGCGTTGGGCAAGGTCACCCAGGGCTCGGCCTTGCCTTGGGACAGCTTGAAGATTTTGCCGTCGGGCATGCTGGCCGCGTAGATCGTCCCGCGGACCTCGATCATCGCGGTGACGGCCAGCGCGCCCGTGTCGGCGAACAGCGCGGCGCGATCGCCGGTGACCTTGAACACTTTGCCGGACGGACCCGTTCCAACGAGCACGCTTCCATCGCCGAGGGCGAGCGCCGAGAAGGACGACGAGGCATCGGTGAGCGGCACATTGCCCACGTTGAACCCGGCGCGCACGCCGCCGTCGGAGCTCACGGCCACACCCTTGAGATCTCCGCCGGAGAACTCGTCGAGCGTATCGAGATCGAACGTGCGCGTGCCGACCGCCGCTGCGTTCGATGCGACGAGCGACGAGCATGCCAGGAACAACCCCTGCAAGCCGCCCTTCGCGAAGGCCCTAGCTGGTTTCAGCCGCATGGCAGCGAATCTACACCGACGCCGCACGACGATGCGATATCTCAAGCGCAAACCATCTATGTAGGTGAAAGGAGTTGGCGCGACCGCAGGGCCCTTGACCTGGGGACGTGCCCCATCCATCGTTGGAAAACCAAACGAGGAAACGAACCCGGGGGAGGGACTGCCGGGCGGAGCCGCACGATGTCATCACCCGCACCGCTCATTTTGATCGTCGACGACAGCCAGGACAACCGCGAGATGTATGTGGAGTACCTGGAGAGCTACGGCTACCGCATTGCCGAGGCCGAGGACGGCGCGGCGGCCCTCAAGACCGCCTTCGAGCTCGCCCCATCTCTGGTGGTGATGGATCTAACGCTCCCCGTCATCGATGGCTGGGAGGCCACCCGCCGCTTGCGGGCCGATCCGCGCACCTCGTCGGTGCCGGTCATTGCCCTCACGGGCCACACCGAAGACCGCCACCACCGCGCCGCCCGCGACGCCGGATGCAGCGTCTTTTTGCTCAAGCCGTGCTTGCCCGAGCGCCTCTTGGAGGAGATCCAAAAGCTCCTGCCGGACTACATCGGCGAGCCCCAAGACCTCAGCGCCCGCCGTGAAATGTTGGAGGATCCCCCCTCGTAGCGGGGCTAGCGGCCGAATACCTTTGCGTGTGGCGACAGGCGTGTCCGCGCGCAGTCGCCAAAGCCGCAGGAGCGGCCCTCGTAGCGGGCTAGCGGCCGAATACCTTTTTGCGGGTGGCGACGGCCGTGTCGGCGCAGTCGCTGAAGACGCCGTCCAGGCCCGTCTCGAAGAAGCGGCGGTATTCGCCGGGGGCGTCGCCGCGCTCTTGGAGGTAGGTGGATGCGTCGGGGTTGCCGCCGCGGTAGTCCTCCGGGAGCCAGTTGTTCTCGTTGCGGAATGTCCAGGCGTGCACGATGAGGCCCGCCTTGTGCGCGTCGGCGACCAGCGTGGTGGGCGCGGTGAGTTTGTTCGCCGCGTCGCGCGGGATGATCCACTTTTTGCTCGGACCGATGCCTTGCGCATATGTCGCGATGAACGCGAGCCCCTCGGGCTTGGTCAGATCCTCCCAGCTTCGCCCGTTCGCCGACTTGTCGGAGTCGAATGGCTTGCCGTTTTCGTCGATGAGCTGCACCAACCGCAGGTGCGTCAACGTCTTGAGCTTTTGCAGGCTCCCCGGCTCGAACGACTGCAAAAACACCGGATCGGTCGGCTCGCGCCAGCCGGCTTCGTCGAGGAGCTTCACCACCTCTTCTTCCAGCGCCAAGCCCGCCTCCTTGAAGTACGTGGGGTGCTTCGTCTCGGGGTAGATGCCCACGCCCCGGCTCTTGGCCAGCTCGATGACCTCTTTGAGGGTGGGAACCTCTTCTTGCCCATCGAACGCCGTGTTCAGCGGGCGTAGATCCGGAACGCGCTCCTTGGCGCGCAAGGTCTTGATCTCCGCGAGCGTAAAGTCCTCGGTCCACCAGCCGTTCGTCTCTTTGCCGTCGAGGACCTTGATCTTCTTGCGCTCGGGGAACTTGATGGCCACGTCGGTCGTGCCGCCAATTTCGTTCTCGTGGCGGCAGATCAGCACGTGATCCTTGGTCGACACCACGTCCGGCTCGATGAAGTCCGCGCCCATGTCGATCGCCAGCCGATACGCCGCCAAGGTGTGCTCGGGCCTGTACCCCGACGCTCCGCGATGACCAATGACGAGCGGAAGACCCGAGGCGTTCACCGAGCTGTCCTTGGGGGTCGACGCATCCGCGGTGGGCACGACCGAGCCATCCGACGAGCAGTGCGCAAAGGTCACAGGGAGCATGGATAGAGCGAGCCCCGAGGCGAGGAGCGAAATTCGACGGCTAAAGCGCATGGCGCCGGGTTGTAGTCATGGAGGTCACCGAATGCGAGCGTTATTAGGTGACATCATTGTGACGCTTCATGTCGGAATTGTAAATTTCTGAAGCGTTTCGAGCCCTACACGCTGTCCCGTTTCGATGCCCGTCGCGATCCCGTCCCACTTCGTGATCCAGTCCAGTACCGCGACCGTCACGGCGCAGAGCCCCACCTTGCCGATGGGGACGGCGACGGATCGCGGTACGAGGCTCGGAATGAGCTTCTACTCGGGGTTGCGCAAATTGGCAGCACCGATGTAATCGGTTTTGCCGAGCGGCACGCCGTTGTGACGCAGAATCGCGTAGGCGTGGGTCACGTGGAAATAGAAGTTGGATAATGACATTTGATAAAGATAATCGCTGGCCGTAATCAGCTTTCCTTTCAAGAACGGCAGCTCCAGGAGCCGGTCCTCGACCCCCGCGAAGTCGTCGCGCGTGAACGTATCGAGGTAGGTGATCACGTCGCGGATGCGCCCGCGCAGCTCCTCGAAGGTGGTCTCGGTGTCCGGGTGCTTCGGGGGCTCTTTTCCGCCTGCGCGCGCGGCCCCGAACTTGGCGGCATCACAGGCGGCCTGCACTTGGCGGGTGAGCGGATATTGATCGGGGGCGAGGCGCGCGACCAAGAGCACGTTCGGATCGAACGGCTTCTTCTCGGCGTGGGCGATCGCGAGCTCCAGCCATCGATCGAGGTTGGTGAGCATGCGTTTGAATTGAGGGACCGACGCGTCGTAAAGGGACATGGCGCTGCTGTGGAGTGTGGCCCCGTGTTCGTCAAGGTGTGCGCTATGACGCGTCGCTCCCCTGACGATCGCGTTTCTTGCTTCCTTGACGTCGTTTTTCATCGACACGACGCGCGTGCGCGCGTAGCGACGGCCGGGTCGGGCGCCGCTTCTTCGGGACGACCAGGGCGCGCGCGATCAGCTCACCCAGCTTGTCCCGCGCGTCGGCGAGGTTCTGCAGCCGATCGCGCGTTCGCTCGCTTCGGATCAAGATGCGCCCGTCGGCGTCGAGGTACCCCTTGGCCAACGTGCGCAGCCGCGTCTTGGCTGCACCGCTGAGCGCCGCCGTCCCCTCGAGATCGAAGCGGAGCTCGACGCGCGACGACACCTTGTTCACGTTCTGGCCGCCGGGCCCCGACGAGCGCGTGGCCGTCCACGTGAGATCCGATCCCGGGATGACCACTGCTCCGACCGACAAAGCTTCCGACGCCACGCTCTCCTCGCCCTCTCTCACCCAGCATCCGCCATCCGGCATTTGCCATCCAGCACCCGGCGGCCCAGCGTCCTAGCACGGATGGCCCGGGAACCGTAGGATGCACCTTGCACATGCCCTTCGAGACGAGCCAGCGTACCCTCGCATACTACGCGTCCATCGCCGAACGCTTCTGGGACGCCACGCGCGAGCACGACGTCGCGCAAAACATCGCGGCCTTGCTCGCGGCCCTCGAGGCCGCGTCGTTTTCGCCGCCCTTTTCGATCCTCGATTTCGGCTGCGGCCCGGGGCGCGATTTGAAGGCGCTGAAGGCTGCGGGCCACGAGCCGATCGGCCTCGAGGGGTGCGCCCGCTTTGCCGAGATGGCCCGAGGCTACAGCGGCTGTCCGGTCTGGCAGCGCGACTTCCTCGCGCTCGGGTTGCCCGCCGCCTCGTTCGATGGCGTCTTTGCCAATGCGTCGCTCTTTCACGTTCCGGGCGCGCACCTTCCGCGCGTGCTCGCCGAGTTGGGCTCCGCCTTGAAGCCGGGAGGCATTCTCTTCTGTTCGAACCCGCGCGGGAACGATGTGGAGGGCTGGTCGGGCGAGAGGTACGGCTGCTATTTCGATTACGAACGCTGGCGCGCGCTCTTCGACGAGGCGGGCTTCGAGGAGGTCACGCACTTCTACCGACCGACGGGAAAACCGCGGGAGGAGCAGCCGTGGCTGGCCATGGTGGTTCGAAAGCGCGGAACCGAGGCTCACGTCCCATGAAGGACCCGGGGCGGATAATCCGGATGAGTCGAGCGCTGCAGCGCGCGCAGGCGAAACCCGAGCACGAGCAAGAGCACGCCAAACGCCATCGCATATCCGGCAATCCATAGCAGAAGCGCGAGCGCGCCTGCCCCGGGGGCGAGCAGCAACAAGCCGCCGAACGCCACGGAGAGCAGGCCGGAGAGGGCGAGGAGCCATTCGCCTTCGATCACATGGCGAAGTCGGATGGCCGCCACGATGTGGAGGACGCCGGTGACGAGCGCCCACGCACCGATGTAGTAGACGAGCGCAATGGCGGTGATCCCCGGCATGAGCAGGGCAATCAACCCCACCGCGATGCTCACGATCCCGTGCAGGAGCCGCGCGCCCCAAGGCAGCTGCTTGCGCAGGCCGCGCACGGCGTCGACGATGTTGGCGAGTCCCTCCGCGAGCGCATAAACGCCGAACACGAGGAGAAATGCCAGCAAGGTCAGACCAGGTACGACGAGGGCGACGGCGCCGAAGACGATGGCAAGGATGCCACGCAAGACCAATGTGCCCCACTGATGGGTCAGGC
This sequence comes from Sorangiineae bacterium MSr11954, assembly GCA_037157815.1. Lineage (NCBI taxonomy): Bacteria > Pseudomonadati > Myxococcota > Myxococcia > Myxococcales > Pendulisporaceae > Pendulispora > Pendulispora albinea. Next base: position 9,892,533 of record CP089984.1, on the reverse strand, counting down.
CGTCGATGTCGCTCTGGACAATGAGGGTCTTCATCGAAGTCCAACTTTCTCCGACCGCCGCTCGGTTTGTCGGTGATAATGAGGCCGCGTCCTGCCACCGCGGGCACGCAAGTCCTGCACCGCTTACTAGGGAATCCACCCATGTCGACCCTGTATGAGCTCCTCGCGGGCGAAGACGATCAACCCGCGCTTCTGGCGCCCGGCAAGCCGATGCTGACGTACGGTCAACTGCGGCGAAATGTGCGTGAGATCGCGTCCCAATTGAATCAGCTCGGCTTGGGTCGTGGCGACCGCATCGCGCTGGCCATGATCAACGGACCCGAGCTGATCACCACGTTCTTCGGGATTGCCACGGCGGCCACGGCGGCGCCGCTCAATCCAAAATACAAGCAGGATGAATTCGCCTTCTATTATGAAGACACCGCCGCGAAAGCGCTGGTGACGCTCTCGGGGAGCCCGATCCCGGCCGCGATGGCCGCGGCTCTTCCCGGTATGAAGCTCTTGAGCGTCTCGGCCGATGAAAATGGCTACTGCGGGCTCGCGGTCGTCTCCGATGGCTCGTCCTTGCCCCCGCCCGATCCCAAACCGGAGGAGGTCAGCGAGAGCGATGATGTCGCCATGATTCTCCATACGAGCGGCACCACCAGCCGCCCCAAGCGCGTCCCGCTGCGGCACCGCAATTTGGTTGCGTCTGCAAACAATATTCGAAGCACCTACGATTTGGGACCGTCCGATCGCACTTTGTGCGTGATGCCGCTGTTTCATATTCACGGCATCGTGGGCTCCATGCTCTCGACCCTCTCCTCCGGTGGCTCCGTGGTCTGCCCGCCGGGCTTCAACGCCATGGAGTTCCTGTCGCTCATCGAGAGCTTCTCGCCCACCTGGTACTCGGCCGTGCCCACCATGCATCAAATGGTGCTCGCGCGCGTCGATCGCCACGCCGAGCAGCTGCGCAAGCGCCGATTGCGCTTCATTCGATCGAGCAGCGCCCCCATGCCCCCGGTGGTGCGCGAGCGGCTCGAGCAATGTTTCAACGCCCCGGTGCTCGACTCGTATGGAATGACCGAGGCGAGCCATCAAATGGCGTCGAACCCATTGCCTCCGCGCGAACGCAAGGCCGGCACCGTGGGCTACGGCCACGGCGTGGAGGTGCGCATCATGGACGAGGCGGGCCACCTGCTCGCGCCGGGCGAGATCGGCGAGGTGGTGGTGCGCGGGCCGAATGTGGTCGATGGATACGAGAACAACCCGGAGGCCAACCTCGCGGCGTACACCAACGGCTGGTTTCGCACGGGCGATCAGGGTGTCCTCGACGCGGACGGGTACCTCTCGCTCACGGGGCGCATCAAGGAGCTCATCAACCGCGGCGGCGAGAAGGTCTCGCCGCTCGAGATCGACGACGTTCTCTTGCGCCACCCGGCGGTGGCCGAGGCGCTGGCCTTCGCGGTTCCTCATAAAATGCTGGGCGAGGAGATCCACGCGGCGGTGGTGCTCAAGGATCCGGTCGAGGGCAGCGAGCTCCGCGCCCATTGCGCCGAGGCGCTGGCCGAATACAAAGTTCCAAAGCGCTTTCATGTCCTCACCGAAATACCGCGCGGCGCCACCGGCAAGCTTCAGCGCATCAACATGGCCAAGCTGCTCAAAATTGGCGCGGCAGACGAGTGATGCGCATCGGCATCGTCGGCGCGGGCGCCATCGGTGGTTTCCTCGGGGCGCGCTTGGCGCTCTCCGGGCACGCGGTCACCCTCATCGCGCGCGGCGCGCACCTCGCGGCGATCCAGCGCGATGGTCTCAAGCTGATTGAAATCGATGGAACGGAGCGGGTGGTGCGCCCGGAGAAGGCCACGGCGAACATCGCGGAGGCGGGGCCGCAGGACGCGGTGATCGTGGCGCTCAAGGCGGGGAGCTTGCCCGCCGTCGCGCCCTCGCTCCGCGCGCTCTACCACCCGGAGACCATGGTCATCACGGCGCAGAATGGCTTTCCATGGTGGTATTTCTACAAGCTGGAAGGCCCGTACGCGAACCACCGGGTCGAGGCGGTCGATCCGGGCGGGATCATCGCCGCGAACATCGAGGCAGATCGGGTCATCGGCTGCATCGTGTACCCGGCGGCCGACATCGACGCGCCCGGGATCGTGCGGCACGTGGAGGGCGATCGCTTCTCGATCGGGGAGCTCGACGGCCAAAAGACGGAGCGCGTGAGCCGTCTTCGCGACGCGCTGGAGGCAGCCGGGGTGAAAGCGAAGGTCACGCCGCGCATCCGCTGGGAGACGTGGATCAAGCTCTGGGGGAACCTGACCTTCAACCCCATCTCCGCCCTGACCCGCTCCACGCTCGAGCAAATTTGCAGCTACCCGCTCACCCGCCAGCTCGCGCGAACGATGATGCAAGAGGCGCAGGTGATCGCCGAGCGGCTGGGCATCGAGTTCGGCATCAAGCTGGAGCAACGCATCGACGGCGCCCAAAAAGTCGGCGCCCACAAAACGTCGATGCTCCAGGACATCGAGCGCGGGCGACCCACCGAAATCGACGCCATGCTGGGGTCCGTCTCCGAGCTGGGGCGCTGGCTCGAGGTGCCCACACCGGCCATCGACGCGGTCTATGCCGCCGTGAAGCTGCTGGAGGCGCGCTCGCTCGCCTAGCGCCGCGCGAGGCGCGCCCGCTCGCCTAGCGAGGCGCGCCCGCTCGCCAGGCGCCGCGCGAGGCGCGCCCGCTCGCCTAGCGGGGCGCGCCCGCTCGCCAGGCGCCGCGCGAGGTGCGCTTGCGTGGCGCCGCGCGGCGTGCGCGCTCGGCCGGGGACGGCGTCGTTTCACCCGAACGCCGATGGGCGAGGTGACTGTACCCCTCGATCATGCGAAACGAGAATCATCTGTACCGGTCGCAGTGAACCAAACGTGTGCCTTTCCGGGGCGGGTTACCGGCTCCACTCTTTGCAAACGGGTCGCCCGGGCGCTGCGCGCGCCGCGCGGCCCGCGTTCGTGCCGCGGAGGACATGGCAAATGACGGACACGCGAGAGCTCGATGAAATCCTGAACTCGGCCCACGAAGCTGCGCGGGCCTTTTTGCAAACCGCGGCCGCGCGGCCGGTGGCGGCGCCCTTGCAGCCCGTTCCTTTTCCGGAGCTGCCGGAGCGAGGTTGGGGCGCCCTGCGGGCCATCGAGTTCTTCCGCGCCAACCTGGAGCCGATGCTCTCCGGCTCGCCGGGACCCCGCTACCTGGGCTTCGTCACCGGCGGTGCGACCCCCGCGGCCGTGGCCGGCGACTGGCTGGTTTCGGCCTACGATCAAAACGTATCGAACGACGGGGACTCGATCGCCACCGCCGTCGAGCGCCACACCCTCGCGCTCTTGCGTACGCTCTTCGGCCTCCCCGATGCGTTCGAGGGCGCCTTCGTGAGCGGCGCCACCCAAGCCAACTTGGTCGCCCTCGCCACCGCGCGGCAATGGGTCTACGACCGCGTCGGCGTCGACGTCGCGCAGGTGGGCCTCGCGGGGGCGCCCCCGGTGGCCGTGCTGGGGGGCTCCCCGCACGCGAGCATCGACAAAGCGCTCTCCATCCTGGGCATGGGGCGCGCGAGCATCGAGCGGATCCCGTGCTTGCCCGGACGCGCGGCGATCGATCCCGCGGCGCTCGACCAACGCCTGGCCGCGCACGCGGCGAAGGGCGGCCCGCCGTGCATCGTCACCGCCAGCGCGGGCGAGGTGAACACCGGCGACTTCGACGATCTGCGCGCCATCGGCGCGATCGCGCGCCGCTACGGCGCGTGGTTTCACGTCGACGGCGCGTTCGGCCTCTTCGCGGCCGTCGATCCGGAGCTCGCGCACCTGGTCGCCGGGGTGGAGGCCGCCGATTCCATCGCCGCCGACGCGCACAAATGGCTCAACGTCCCCTACGACTCTGCGTTCGTCTGGACCCGGCATTTGCCGCTGCAAGAGCGCGTCTTTCGCGCCGCCGGCCCCTACCTCGGCGCCGGCCCCGATCTGCTCCACCGCACCCCGGAGAACTCGCGTCGCTTTCGCGCGCTGCCCGCGTGGATGACCCTCATGGCCTACGGCCGCGAGGGCTACCGCGCCATCATCCACCGCTGCTGCGCGCACGCCCGGCGCCTGGGCGCGCACCTCGCGGCGTCCTCCTCGTTCGAGCTCCTCGACGAGGTTCGCTTGAACATCCTCTGCTTTGCCCCGCGCGGCGGCGACCCCTCCCAACGCGATCGCGTCCTCGAGGCCCTCCGCGCGGGCGGCCGCGCCTTTCTCACCCCCACGACCTTCTCGGGCAGGCCCGCCATCCGCGCCGCCTTCTCCAACTGGTCGACCACCGACGACGACGTCGCCCTCATCGCCCGCGCCCTCGATGACGCGGCCGCGAGCGCCCTCACACCGTAGCCACGGCGGCCCCTTTGCGTCCGCCGCGACGGCCGCGCCTTTCTCACCCCCACGACCTTCTCGGGCAGGCCCGCCATCCGCGCCGCCTTCTCCAACTGGTCGACCACCGACGACGACGTCGCCCTCATCGCCCGCGCCCTCGATGACGCGGCCGCGAGCGCCCTCACACCGTAGCCACGGCGGCCCCTTTGCGGCGGAGGGTGACGAGCTCGCGCTCCGCCGTCACCCGCGGATCGTAGCAGTCGACGGGCATGTTCCCGGCCCTGGCGATGCACCCGTTGGTGTAGTTGCACACGGGCCCGGCGCGGCCTTCGCGAAGATCGCGTGCGAGCCATGGATTGGCGATCATGGCGCGGCCAATGGTGATGGCGTCGCAGTCGCCGCTCGCGATGGCGTCCTCCATGGCGCTTCGCGTGTGAAATCCGCCCACGCAGAGGATGGGGATCCGGAGCTCGCGGCGAAAGAGGCGCGCATAGCGGCGGTTGAAGCCCTCCTGGGCGGGCCAGAGCGTGTTGCACGCCCGCGCGAGCACGGGGGCGATCAGGCGCAGACCCAAGCGCCTCGCCGGCGATGTGTTCTTCGCGGCCCCGTGCTCGGCCATGGTGGAGAAGAAGGTGTCGAAGTTGCCGCGCATCATCGGCAGGCCCGACTCGTAGTGGCCGACCGTGATCTCCACGGCGTCGATGCCCCCGCGCTCGAGCATCTTGGCCACGGCCAGGAGCTCCTTGGTGGTGGCGCCGCGGCGGCCGTAGAGCAGATCGGCGCCATTGAGCTTGGCGATCACGGGGTAGTCGCGCCCGACCCGGCCGCGGATGGCCTCCAAGGTCTCGCGCACGATGCGCATGCGGTTCTCGAGCGAGCCCCCGTACGCGTCGTCGCGGCGATTGGTGTAAGGTGCAAGGAATTGGTTGAGCAGATAGCCGTGCCCGATGTGAATCTGAACGCCGTCGAACCCCGCACGCTCCGCGCGCACCGCGGCCTCGGCGAAGGCGTCGACCACGTCGTGGATTTCGCCCTTTCCGAGCGGGCGCGGCTTGGTCCCCATCAGCTTTTCGGTCACGTCGGAGGCGGAGACGGCCTCCGTGAGCCCCACCGCCGCGGGAATGTTCTGCCGCCCGCAGTGATTCAGCTGCGCCACGATGCGGGCGCCGTGCTCGCGGGCGAGCGCGGTCCATCGCCGCAGGCCGGGCAGCTTGTCGTCATCGTCGATGCCGCACTGCCGCGGTGTCGACTTGCCTTGCGGCATCACATAGACGTTCCCCGTGATGATCAGCGGCGTCTTGGCGCGCGCGATCGGCTCGTAAAAGGCGAGGAGCTCGTCGGTCACGTGACCGCCTTCGCTCGCGCGCGTCTCGGACGTGGCCGACTTGGCGATCCTTCCGGCCACCGTGAGGGAGCCAAGACGGAGCTCGGAGAAGAGACGATCGTTCATGGGAGCACCTCCTGCACGTTGCGAGCTGCTAGTCTTGCGCCGTGGGCCCGAACGCGAGCGCAATCGGGCTCGCCACCGAGAGGAGCCCGACCGAGTACGACGCCGGGTAAACCACGCGGGCGCGCTTCATCGCCAGCGCGTCCACCACCTTGTCCGCGAGCACCTCGGGCTTTCCCGTGGGGATGATGCGCGCGAGCAGCTTTCGCCCGTACTGCTCGCGCGCCCGCGACTCGAGCTCCGACTGCACGGCGCCCGGATAAACGGTGACCACGGAGATCCCCGCCGGGGCGAGCTCGCGCCGGGCCACCTCCGACGCCATGGCCAGCCCCGCCTTGGCCGCGCAATAAAACGCGCAGCCATGCAAGGTGACCCGCCCCGCCATGCTGGCCACATTCACCACGAACCCGCGGCGCGCCGCGAGCATGTCCGGCACGGCCGCGTGCATCAACCGAAGCGGCGAGACGAGATCCACCGCCAAGAGCGCCTCCGCCCGCGCCCATGGAAGCCGCTCGAAGCGCCGCACCTCCATGAACCCCGCGCAGTTGACCAGCCCGTGCACGGGACCAAAGCGGCCCCGCGCCTCCTCGAGCGCGGCCATGGCTTGGTCGCTCTTCGAGAGATCGCACGCCGCCACATGGATCTCGCCGCCGAGCTCCGAGGCGAGCGCGCGCGACGGCTCCGGGGCCACGTCGACCAAGGTAAGCCGGGCGCGCGGCTCGTGTCTCCGGAGCGCACGCGCGAGCGCGCCCCCGATGGCGCCCGACGTCCCCGTCACGAAAATATGCTCGCTCATGGTGTTCGACACGAAATCAACGACGGCCGGTGTCGAGGGCGAACCAGAGAACGGTGATGAGCCCCGATTGGCCCTTCCACATGGCCGGGCCGAAGAAGAGCCCCGGGGACACCTCGCGCACCTCGTCGTGGATCTTGCGGATCCAAATGGGGTTCTCCGGCAAATCGTAATCCAAGACGAAGGCGCGCTGCCCGTCGATCCCCGAGTTGCCGAAGCGCGTATGGAAGGGAAATAGCTTTTGCCGCCCCAGCGCCCCCGGAACTTGGAGCCGGTTGATGCCCGTTCCTTCCTCGTCCGAGCGCGACGCGAACGACTTTCCATCCCACACGAAGAGCGACGAGGCCGCAAAGCCCCGCAGGAGCGCGCCGGCCGGCGTGCGGCTCACGAAGCGCGCGGCCAGCATGCGGCCTTTGGGCTCGCCGTCGAGCGCGCGGATCGATTTCGGACTACGCGAAATGCGATAAAGGCTCTCGAGCTCGCCGTACGATTTTTGGGCGAGCGCATCGAGCGAAGAATCGAGGGCGGTGACCTTGCCGTTCGTTTGCGAACCGAATGACGTGGACGTTGCACTTTGCATGATCATTCTCCCGTGCTGTTGCGCTTGCGTTTGACCTTCGGAGCCAGAAGCGAAGACTCGATGGCGGCGAAGCACACCTCGCCGGCACTGCGAAGCATGGCGTCGTCGAGCGTGAGGTACCCCAGGCGCTCGGCCTTGGTGAGACCCACGAAACCACCCCAGACCATGGCGATGAGCACCGCCGGCGAGACGCCCGAAGCGCCCTCGCCGACCCCGAGCACGGATTCGATGGCCATGAGCAGCGGCGCGAGCACCGAGGCTTCGACCGCGCGGCTCTCGCCGTCGAGGTAGGGGACGTGGTCCTGCATCTCCAAAAATTGGAACGCCACCGGGTGCTCGCGTTGAAAGCGGACCAACCTCGACCATACATCGGCGAACATGACGTTCGGCGGCCGCTGCATATCGAAGTCGAGGAGGAGCGCGTCGCGAAGCTTGGTCTTCGCCTCACGAAAGACGGCGTTGACCAGCCGCTCCTTGCTCTCGAAGTGCCGGTAGATCGATCCGACACCGACCCGGGCGGCGCGGGCGATTTCGGGCACCGACGTTCCGTGGAATCCTCGTTCCGCAAACATCCGGAGGGCTGCCTCCAAAATCCGCTCGCGCAGCGCATCGGAAGCTGCATTCGAGCCCGAATTCGTCGAAGCTTGCCCCTTTGGCGCTCGGGCTTTTCGGCGGGTCGAATCGGCACGGCTTCCGGAAGGAACGTTCATTCCGCATGACTGTGACCGCGCGCGGTCGCCGCGTCAAGAGCGGCGGAGAGGTTCCCGAGCGCCGGCGCATGGAACGGCGGGGCTAGGTGATGCGTACGCCGGGCGAACATGCGATGCTGCGCGCCATGAGCACGAATTTTCGCGTTTTGGGAATTGCAGGCAGCCTTCGCAAGGCTTCGTACAACCGCGCGCTGCTTCGCGCGGCGAGCGAGCTGGCGCCTTCCGGGCTGACCATCGAAATGGTCGAGATTGGCAATATTCCCTTTTACGATGGCGACGTCGAAGCGCAGGGCCTGCCGGCCTCGGTGCAAGAGCTGCGCGAGCGCATTCTGGCGGCCGACGGCCTTCTCTTCGCCACCCCCGAGTACAACTATTCGATCCCCGGTGTTCTCAAGAACGCCATCGACTGGTTTTCGCGTCCTCCGTCGCCCCCGTCGGATCGCAAGCCCGTGGGCATCATCGGCGCCAGCGGTGGAAACGGCGGCACGATGCGCGCGCAATACCACCTCCGCCAAGTCGGCGTCATGCTGAACTGGCGCACGTTCAACAAGCCGGAGGTGTTCATCGCCCGCGCGCAGGACAAATTCGACGCCGAGGGCAAGCTCACCGACGAGGCCACGCGCAAGGTGCTCGCGCAGCACTTGCAAGAGTTCTACGACTGGATCGCGCTGCTGAAGAAGTAGCGAGCACCACGCCCGCGGGGCCGGCTCGAGGCTCGAGGAACCGACTCGTCCGGCTCGAGCCTGCGTGGCTGAGGTGTGCTGCACGATCGGCCGCCGCGCGTGGAGTCCGCGCCTCGCGCCGGCGAAATGCGATAGCGTCACAGCATGTGGCTCGAAGCGATCCTTTCACGCGATGATTTGGCGGCCGTGGTGGAGCAGCTCGTACCGGTCAAAATCCGGTTTGGTACGGACAGCACGGAGAGCGAAGCTACGAATGGGGACGATGACGACGAGCGCTACCTCGTCCTCCACGATCCCACCGAGGTGACCCTCATCCCCGACGTGGGGCTCCGCGTGGTGTGCAAGGCGAGCGTGCGCTGGCCGGTGCTGCGGATCCGGGTGCCGGTCTCCGTGAAATCGCTCACCGCCATTCTGTCGCCCGAGGTGCAGCGCGAAGATGGCCACGATGCGCTCGTGTTTCGGCTGGCCATCGAGCACGCCGATCTGGCGGGGGTGCCGTCCGTGATCGATACGCGCATTACGGACAAGATCAACGCGGCGCTGGCGGAGAAGCGCATCGCGTGGAACTTCGCCAAGACGCTCTCGCACACCTTCGGCCTGCCCGCCGTGCTCGAGGACGTCTCCGGCTTCGAGCTCGCCGTGCTGGGCGGTCAGGTGAAGATCACGGCGGACGCGCTCGCGCTGGCGGTGGCGTTTCGTCCCCGCGTCCTGCGGGCCTCGTCGCAAGCTGCGCCTGCGCCGCCTGCGTCAACGTCGCAAACGTAGACGTTCATGTTTTCTGCGGCTCCCGCCTCCAAGGTCGGAAGGTGAGCCACAGCAGAAGCCCGGACACATTGAAGTTTTGTTCGCTATAGTGGACATTTGCGTGAAGCGGTATTTCGAGCTCTTATGCGATTTGCTGAAAAATGTGTGTGCACATCTATCAATGATAATTGAACATCGAACCACGATCTCGATCACGCATTGGGAATGTCGCGGACAGAACATCGCGCATGACGCCCGACGTCGCCCGCGTCTCGTTGAATGCTGCGGCGCGACCGGGCCGTTGCTCAACGGCCTCGATCGCGCCTTTTGGATGCCATGCGGGCCGGAGAGACCCGCGGCGGAGGGGTGAAACCTAGCGAGGGCTCGCCGGCTTGGGCGATGGCTTCCCGTTGCCGCGATGCGCGAGCCAATTGGCAAACGCGGAGAGGGCCGCGCACATGCTGATGTAAATGGCGGCGACTACCATGTACGTCGGGACATAGGGGAGATCGAACGCCAGCCGGCTGCCCATTTGCTTGCCGACATAGAGGAGCTCCGGATAGGTGATGATGAAGCCGAGCGCCGTGTCCTTGAGGAGCACCACCAGTTGCCCCACGATCGACGGCAACATCGCGCGCACCGCTTGCGGCAGAAGAATCAAGGTAACGACCTGCGTCTTCTGGAGCCCCAGCGCGTACGCCGCCTCGGATTGACCGCGCGGAATGGCCGCGATGCCGGCGCGGATGATCTCGGCGAGCACCGAGCCGTTGTAGACGGTGAGCCCGGCCACCAGCGCCCAGAAATTGCTGATGGCCATCCCAAACCGAACGGGCACGTAGTAGCCGAAGAAGATCAGGATCAAGAGCGGTATCGCGCGGAAAAGCTCCACCACGAAGGTGGCAGGCCCGCGGAAGATCCACGCGTCGCTGATGCGCGCGCTCGCGAATGTGGCCCCGAAGAGCAGCGCCAAGACCGCGGCGGTGCCCGCGGCCTTCAAGGTGCCGAGCAATCCATCGATCAACTGGGCTTGGATGGCGGGGTACTCGAACTGCTTCCACTTGAGTGGCTCGAATTGCCCTGTATCCCAAAAGCGGTAGATGGCGAAGATCACCAGCGCGGCCAGGCCGACGATGGTCACCGCGCCGATGAGCCGATGCCGAACGCGCGCGCGCGAGCCCGGCGCGTCGTAGAGGACCGTGGCGTTCATCGGGCCACCGCCCACTTCTGCTCGAGGTAGCGCTGGAGGATGATCAGGGGCACCACGAAGCACAAGAAGCCGAGGGTGATCCAGAGCAACGTGTAGATCTGATTTTCACCGCGCTCGGAGAGGTAAGCTTGAATGGCGCCCGCCTCCACCACCGAGAAGCCGGCGGCCACCGTGGTGTTCTTCAACATCGCGTTGAGCATGCTGATCAGAGGCGGCACCACCGTGCGAAAGGCTTGCGGGAGCACGATGAGGTAGAGCACCTGGCCGAAGGTCATCCCCAGCGCGCGCGCCGCCTCGCCTTGTCCCAGCGGCACCGTGTTGATGCCCGAGCGCAAGGTCTCGCAGATGAACGCGCCGGTGTAGATGGTGAGCGCCAAGTAGGCCGCCGGCTCGAACGCGATGTCGAGGCCGAGCTTGGGCGCCGCGAACACCAAAAAGGCGAAGACCAGGGTCAGCGGGGTGTTGCGAACCGTGTTCACGTACGCCGCCCCGAGCCCGCGAAGCACGGGGATGGGGCAAACCCGCATGGTCGCGAGCGCGGTGCCGAGGACGAGCGAGCCCACGGCACCGACCAAAAACAGCTTGAGCGTGGTGAGAAACCCGCGCGAGAAAATGTCCCAATTGTGGGTAAGCGTACCGAAAAATTCGAGCATCTTATGGTGGGAGCACCGGTGAAAGCGCCAGTAGAAGCAAGGGAGGCGTGGTGACGGGACGTCGTGGCAAAGAGCAGCGCGCGATCAATAGCGATCGACGGGCGGCTGCGTCGCCGTGGAGCCGGAGAGGCCGAGGGTGCCGTCGTAGATCTTCTTCCAGGTGCCGTCCTTGGCCACGGCCTCGAGGATGTCGTTGATCGCGTTGCGGAACGCGGTGTCCTCCTTGTTCACGCCGATGCCGTACTTTTCTTGGCCGAACGGCTGCCCGAGGACCTTGAGCTTCGCGGGGCTCTGCGCGGCGAAGCCCTTCAAAATGGCGTCGTCGGTGGTGACCGCGTCGACCTTCTTGTCGAGCAGCTGGGAGACGCACTCGGAGTACGTCTTGAACTCGCTGATGTTCTCGTCCTCGGTCAGCTTTTGATCGCGCACGCGCTGGAGCGGGGTGGAGCCGGTGGCCGAGCAGACCTTCTTGCCCTTGAGCGTCTCTTTGCTGGTGATGGCCGCTTCGTCTTTGCGGAGCAGGAGGTCCTGGCCGGCGATGAAGTACGGGCCGGCGAAGCCGACGTCGTTCTTGCGCTTGTCGCTGATGGAATAGGTGCCGACGTAGTAATCGACCTCTCCGCCTTTGATCGCTGTCTCGCGGTTGGTCGACGGGATTTCCTTGTATTCGATCTTGGCCGGATCGATGCCGAGACGCGAGGCCACCAGCTGGGCGATCTCGACGTCGAACCCACAGCGTTTGCCGTCGGCGTCTTTGTAGCCGAGGTTCGGCTGATCGAATTTGACGCCGACGACGACCTTGCCGGCCGCTTTGATCTTGTCGAAGGTCTTGCTGCCTTCGATCTTCACATCGGTCGCGGGCGTGAGCTTCACGCCGGAGCTGGCGCACTTGTCACCGGTGCCGGTCAGCGGATCGGCCGCGGCGCCACCGCTACCGCCAGGGGCGGACGAGTTCTTGCTGCAACCGCCGAGCGCAGCGACGAACGCCAGCGCAGCAACACCGACCAGGGAGGCAAATTTGCAGGAGATCATCGCTTCTCTCTTTCAGTGCGTTAGAATCTTGGAAAGAAAATCTTTGGCTCGATCGGTTTTCGGGCGGTCGAAGAACTCTTCGGGGGCCGCTTGCTCGACGACTTGGCCGTCGGCCATGAACACCACGCGGTGCGCGGCCTTGCGGGCAAAACCCATTTCGTGGGTTACGACCACCATGGTCATCCCACCTTTGGCGAGGCTTGTCATGACATCCAGCACCTCGTTCACCATTTCGGGATCGAGGGCGCTGGTCGGCTCGTCGAAGAGCATGGCCTTGGGGCGCATGGCCAGCGCGCGCGCGATGGCCGCCCGCTGCTGCTGACCGCCGGAGAGCTGGGCCGGCATCTTGTCGGCTTGGCTGCCGATGCCCACGCGTTCGAGCAGCGCGAGCCCGCGCTTGCGCGCCTCCTCCTCCGGCTCCTTCAGCACCTTGACGGGCGCGAGCATCACATTTTCGAGAATAGTCTTGTGCGAGAACAGATTGAACGATTGAAAGACCATCCCGACCTCGCTGCGAAGCTTGGCCAGCGCGGCGCCTTCCTCGGGCAGCGGCTTACCCGCAAATCGAATCTCGCCCGACTGAATCGTCTCCAGCCGATTGATCGCGCGGCACAAAGTCGACTTGCCCGAGCCGGAGGGGCCGATGACGACGACGACCTCGCCCGGTGCAATCTCGAGGTTCACGTCCCGCAGCACGTGGAGCTGCCCGTACCACTTGTTGACGCCCTTGAGGACTACGAGGGGATCCTTCGATATGCCGGGCGTGACGGTGCCGTTGGTCATTAAGAGCGCAACGTTAGAAAGTTCGCTCTTTCAGCGCAACCCGCGTGTGCGTGGTTCCGCGACCTGCGGGCGTTCTGCGACAGAACCCCGGGAAAAGTAGGCGCGCTTTTCACGAAGACGCCTGTAGCCTCTCGCCCGCCGCCGGCCGGGCTCCGGGGTGTTCTCCGGGATCACGCCAATGGGTGGCGCACATCCACCCGCCGAGTACGCTGAGAGGAAAGTTTTAGGATGAGCGCGAAACCGGAGTTGATGCGGTTCCACGCGTCGGTGTGGTTCGACGTGTCAGTGGGCGGTTCCACGCATTGGTGGGCGGTTCCACGCGTCGGTGGCGGTTCGACGCATGATGACAAATTGGAAACGAGGGGACCTTCCGAGCGCGCGGTGGGAATCTATCTTTGGGCCGGGTTGTTCGAGCCGGTCATGGAGACCGGCGCGGTTCGAGCCCTTGCGGCGACGACGATTCTCGGCAATCTCCTCGAAGAGATTCGCCTTCGATTCGGCAAGTACGAGCTTCTCGATCACTGGAAACAAGGTGAGTTCCACCACGACATCGTGGTGCGTGTTCCCGACGCGCAGGGGGTCCTACCTGGCCCCATCTTGGTCATTGCGACCAACTGCAACGGCGGGGTCAAAGAGGTGCTGTGCTTCGACACACCGCCCGATCGATGGGCGCTTTGGCACTGGCGGTGCCCGAACATCCAAGATTTTTCGGGCGCCCTGCCGCCCATGTTGGCGTGCGTGACGACGGAGCACTGGTTCGATCCGTGCGACCTTCTCTCGAACGACGCGCGCAGCGAGCTAAAAGCCGAATACCGACGAAGGCAACACGGCGGCGGCTGGGAAATGTCACCGCCCGAGCCCTGCGCCGGAAATCGGCGCGCGTGAGCGGCGGGGCGTACGCGCCGATGATTACGTGCGGCGGCGCAAGGTGCGTACGACTTGTTCGTGCATGGCGTTGGCGGCGGGGGTGCGCGACGAAGCTTTTCCGCGGATGACGGCGACGTCGAGATCGGGGAGGGGCGGCAGGCCGTGCTCGGTGCCCAAGGCTTGGAGCTGCGGGGGGACGGCGGTCGCGGTGATGGCGGCGACGGCGAGCCCGCTCTCCACGGCGGCGAGCAATCCGACCAAGCTGCGGCTCGAGTAGACGATGCGGTACGCGCGGCGCTCGCCCGAGAGCGCGGCGATGACGTCGCGGCGCGCGCGGCTGCCCGTCTCGTAGACCGCGATGGGTAAGGGATCTTTGCGCCATATTTCGTAGGCCATGGCGCCGACCCATACGACCGGCTCGCGAAAGAGGAACGTCCCGCGCTCCACGCGATCGCGCGAGACCACCGCCAGATCGAGCTCACCGCGCTGCACCTTTGGAATGAGCAAGGTGGATTGCTCGCAGACCAAGCAGATCTCCACGCTGGGGTGCCGATTGCCAAAGGCGCGCAAGAGCGGCGTGAGGTACGCGAACGCATAATCGTCCGGCACGCCGAGGGTAACCCGCCCCGTCACCGTGGGGCCGTGCAGGGCAGTGAGCGCCTCGTCGTGCAGCTCCAAGAGGCGGCGCGCGTAGCCGAGGAGCTCGCGCCCAGTGTGCGTAAGCTCCAAATGCCGCGGATCGCGCACCAGCACCGGCGCGCCCGCCGCGTCCTCCAGCTTTTTGAGCTGCATGCTCAGGGCCGATGGCGATCGGTGCACGTGGGGCACGGCCGCGGTGAGCGATCCCGCGTCCACCACCGCCACGAACGCGCGCAGCCAATCGAGTTGAAGATCCGCAGTTCGCATGGTTTCGTTTCCGGGGAGGGGAGCCTGCAAGCGAATTCCCGCAGCCACACCGGCACATTTCGAAAATCGAAACGTACCTGTTCGATAGTTGCACTTTACGCAACGTAAATCGGATCGCACTGTCGGGCCATGGCAAAAGGTACGTCACTCGATGTGGCCGCCGCGTCACTCGATCCGACCGACACGCCACGCGAACCCGCGCCGGCGTCGATCGCGGCCGATCCGGCGCAGGCGCCCGCCGCGCCGCCGGCACACGATCCGCCGGCACACGACCCGGCGCAGCCCTCCGTCGCGACATCCGCACGCGAGCGCCAGGGCGCCGTGTTCATGATCCTCGGCGGCGCCCTGCTCGGCACCGTGGGCGTGTTCGTCGAGGAGGCGGGGCAGCACCCCTTCACGGCCGTGTGGTTTCGCTGCGTCTTCGGCGCCGCCGCGCTCTTCGCCTGGGGCCTCGCACGCGGGCGAGCTCGCGAGCTCTGGCTCGACCGGCGCGGGCTCGGCGCGGCGCTCCTCGCGGGCGCGCTCATGACCGCGAACTGGGCGCTCTTCTTCGCCGCGCTGGAGCACACGTCCATCGCCGTGGCGACCGTGGTCTTTCACGTGCAGCCGCTCTGGCTCATGGCCGCCGGCGTTTTGTGGCTCGGCGAGCCCTTCTCCCGGCTTCGCGCCGGGGCCGCGCTGCTGGCGCTCATCGGGCTCACCCTCGCCACGGGGCTCCTCGACGGCGCCTTCGCCTCCGGCGCCAACGGGATCGCGGGCGCCGCCGAAACCAACGGGACCGGCGCCTCGCCGGCATACGTCGGAGGCCTCGCCATGTGCCTCGCCGCCTCGCTCGCATACACGGGGGTCTCCCTGATCGCCAAGACGGTGCGCCGCGTGAGCTCCTTTGCGCTCGCGTGGTGGCAGTGCGTCGTGGGCGCCGTCCTCCTCGGGTGGTGGCCGCTCGCGCACGGCTTGCCGAGGTGGGGCACCGCGTGGGCATGGCTCACGGGTCTCGGCGTGCTGCACACGGGCTTGGCGTACGTGCTCCTTTACGTGGGCATGAGCCGATTGCCCGCCGGGCGCATCGCCATCCTCCAATTCGTCTACCCCGCCTGCGCCGTCGCCGTGGACTGGCTCGTCTACGGGCGCGCCCTCAGCGCCGCGCAGCTCTCCGGCGTGGTGCTGATCGGAGTCGCGCAATGGGGTGCGCGCGCCCCGCGTGCCACGCGCTAGCCCCGGGCCTCAGCGCACGATCTCGCGGACCTTCACCTTGACCCGATCGCGGCCGTCGAGGTAGCGATCCATCGGCACGACCGTGCGCATGTAGCTGTTGAACGGATCGGGCCCCACGCTGGCGTGGGTCGGGCGCAGCGCATCGAGCGCGAAGTCCGGCAAGCGCGCGGCGACGTGGCCGCGGTATGTCACGCCTTGCGAGGGGACCCGGTATTGCACCACCACGCTCTTCGGCGCGACGCTCTGCCGCGGCTCGTTGGCGATCAGCGCGGAGAGGTTCTCGGGCGCGGCCAGCTCCGGCGTGACCTCGTAGCCCGGCACGATCTCCAGCTCCACGTCCCGCCCCGCCAGCTCGGGCGCGATGGGGACCTCGATGGTGCGCACCGTGTCGGGCCCTGCGAAGGGCGTCAGGTGCAAGGTGATGCGCGCCCTTTGCCCCGCGTCCACCTCGTCGTCGAGGAGCTCGACCCCGCGCAGCCGCCACAAATCGCGTGTATATTGCACGCTAAGGGTCGCGTCGACCCGCTCGATGTGCGCCGGCTCCCACGGGTTGTTGAGCACATCGCCCAGCGCGCGAACGGCGCGCGACGCGGCCCACTCGCCCGCCTCCGGCAGACCCCCGACGGCCACGCCGAAGTCGTCGAGCTCGATGCTCCCGTGGTTTCGAATGGTGATGCGCGAGTGCATCTGCCACGTGACATCGCGCCGCTCGCTGATCGTCGCCTCGACCACCGAGCCAAATACGGTGGCCACCAGACCCGGGCTCATGAACTTCTCTTCCGCCACCTCGGTGCTCCACACCTTGCGCGGCGCCACGTCGACCCCTTTGACGTCCACGCGAACGGGGAACGTCGGCCCGGTCTGCTTTTCGTCGACCACGATGGCGCTCTGCCGATCCTGCACCAGCGCGCCCAGCGGCCGCACCGCCTCGCCGACCTTGAAGCTGTGCTGCTCGCTCGCATAGATCCAGAGCACGCGCCCCACCGCGGTGGGCAGCGCGCTATCGCCGCCGTTGAGCATCGGGTGACCGAAGGCCACGAGCTTGTTCCCTTGCACATGGGTGACGGTGCCGAGCCCCATGAGCGAAACATCGCCGCTGGTGAGCTGCACGCCCACCGCGCCTCCATCGACATAGTGCTGGGGCGCGTCGGGCGCCACCGCATGGCCGCCGCCCGCCTGCATCGGCTCCAGGCCGAGCGGCTCGAACAGCTTTCGCGCGAGGTCCGCGGCGCGATCGCCCACGCCCGCCATGAGCAGCGGTGTTCCGGCGGGGATGGGCCCCGAGCGATCGCGCGCCACGCGCTTGGCCATCTGCTCGGCGTGGGCCATCAAATCGTACCGCCCCGGCGCGCCGTCGAAGCCGTTGGCGTCGAGCGAAGCCCTCCGCGGCCCCGTGACCCTTCGCGGATCGCGGTTCGGATCGGGGGTGGGCAGGGGAGCGCGCCGCTCCAAGGGCCAAAATCCGGGCGGGATGGGCCGTTGCAGCTCGGTCAGCATGGTGGCGATGGGGGTCACCCCGGCCACGGGCTCGGACTGGAAGTTCGAGAGGCTGTAGGCGTACGCGCCCGCGAGCCGCCCGCCGTCGAGGTAGATGGGGCTGCCGCTCATCCCTTTGACATTGCGCGTGATGTTCAAGCGCGGGTGCGGCGTCTTCACCAAGATGAGATCTTGCGACGGACGGAAGTTGTGCATCACGCCGATGACCTCCACGTCGAACTTCTCGGGCGTCGTCCCACGGAACACCGTGAGCCCGTAGCCCTTCATCCCCTCTTTGATCTCGCCGACCGCGATGGTCGGGCTTCGCGCCTGCCCGCGCGCGAGGGGCAAGGACACACCGAGCGCGCCCACCAATCCGACCAAGAGCGCTCCCACACAAAGATCCGTACGCACGGTGACCTAGCTTACCGAGGAGCGCGCAGAACGTCGCAATGGCTTAGGTCGAAGGCTAAATTTGCGTTCATTCGCATGATCGAATATATCTTACGCATGAGCCAAAACGTGAGCCAGACCGCGACCCCGCGCATCGTTTCCACGCAAGAGGGCTACGATCTCTGGTCCGAGATCTACGACACCGAGGAAAACCCGCTGATTTCCCTGGAGGAGCCCGAGGTCCGGCGGCACCTGGGTGACGTGCGCGGCCTTTCCATCGCCGACGTCGGCTGTGGGACCGGCCGCCATGCGGTCCGTCTGGCGGGCGAAGGCGCCAAGGTCACCGCCTTCGACTTTTCCCAGGGCATGATCGCGCGCGCCAAGGCCAAGGCGCCGCCCGGGGCCGACTTCGTGGTGCACGACATCACCACCGCGCTGCCGCTCGCCGATGGAAGCGTGGATCGGGCCATCTCGTGCCTGGTCGTGGATCATGTGCCGACCTCGCGCCTCGCGCCGCTCTTCCGCGAGCTGGGTCGGATTTGCAAAAAGGACGGCTTCATCGTGGTCTCGGTGATGCACCCGGCGATGATGCTGCGCGGGGTGCAAGCGCGCTTCTTCGATCCCAAGACGGGGGTGGATACGCGTCCCGAGAGCAGCCCCAACGTGATCAGCGACTATGTCATGGCCGCGGCGGCGGCAGGGCTGCGCTTTCTGCACGTGTCGGAGCACGCGGTCCACGCCGAGCTTGCCGCCAGGGTTCCGCGCGCCGAGAAGTACTTGGGCTGGCCCGTGCTCTTCATGATGAAGCTGGCGCCGTGAATGGTGCCCCCGCGGGCGCGGGGACCACGTTAGACTCGCCGATCATGGACTGCCTATTTTGCAAGATCGTAGCGCGGGAAATTCCGGCGAAGCTCGCATTCGAGAACGAGCATGTGGTGGCCTTCCACGACATCCGGCCCATGGCGCCGACGCACGTGCTGGTGATTCCGAAGAAGCACATCGTCGGAATTGGCCAAGCCACCGAGGACGATGTGGCCGTCTTGGGCCATGTGATGCTCGCCGGCCGCCTCGTCGCCGAAGAATTGCACCTCGACGACGGCTACCGGCTCGTCGTCAACAACGGTGAGAACGCCGGCCAGAGCGTGTTTCACCTGCACCTGCACGTGCTGGGGGGCCGCGCCCTCGGCTGGCCGCCCGGCTGAGAAAACGCCAAAAGCTGCCAAAAAGCAGACCATGGGTGGCCGCGAGGCGCGCTCGACCCCAGTTTTAGAGAAACTCGGTAAAATATAATCTAACCGCGAGGCGCTTCACGCATGGCAACGAAGAACCACTTCAAGTTCTACTGGGTCGATGTCTTCGCCACGGAGCCGCTCGGGGGCAACCCGCTCCCGGTCGTCCTCGACGCCGATCGGCTCGACGAGGCCACGATGAAGCTCGTCACCCGCGAGTTCAACCAGGCCGAGACGACCTTCATCCTGAAGCCCACGCAGCCGGGCGCCACCCACCGCCTGCGCTCCTTTACGGTTCCTGGCCACGAGGTGTCCGGCGCAGGGCACAACGCGCTGGGGGCCTGGTGGGCGCTCGCCGCGCGCGGTCATTTGAAGGCCGATTCGCCCGAGGTCACCTTTCACCAGGAGCTCGGCGAGCATGTCTTGCCGGTGGACGTCCTCTTCGAGGGCCAAGACGCGCGCCGCATCGTCATGAAGCACGCGACCCCCGCCTTCGGCGCCACCGTCTCCGATCCCGCGCGCATCGCGGCCTCCCTCGGCCTCGAGCCGGGCGACATCGATCTCGCGCGCTTCCCCGCGCAAGTCGTCTCGACGGGCGCGCCGCATTGCTTGATCCCCGTTCGCAACCGCGGCGCCATCGACCGCGCGAAGCCCGACGCCGAGCGCCTTTTGTCCCTCCTGCGCGACGCGGGCGGCGAAGGCTGCTACGTCTTTTCGCTCGACCCCGTCGATCCTGCGGCCACGGCGTATGCGCGCTTCTTCAACCCCACCGTGGGCATCTACGAGGACTCCGCCACCGGCACCGCCGCCGGCCCGCTCTCCGTGCAGCTGGTGGCCAAGGGCGTCGTGCCCGATGGTTCCACCGTGATCATCGAGCAAGGCTTTGCCATGGGCCGCCCGAGCCGCATCGAAATGCGCGTCCGCGGCGATGACGTCCGGCTCTATGGCGCCGGCATCGTCATCGCCGAGGGCGAGCTTTTCATCTGATTCGCATCCACCGCGTGATCCGGGCTCGGTCAATCCTTGCCCGCGTCCGCATCTTTCGGGCACGCGGCGAGGGAGGCGATCCACTCGTCGAGCACCGCCGCACCCGCCTTGTCGACCAGGCTCGAGGCCAAGGGCGGCATGCGGGCGGCGTCGAGCGCGTGCACGCGCAGCGAGAGCACCGATTTGCCCGGCGAGCCGGGGGCGATGATCTTGGCGTCCGGCACGCCGAGGTTTCCGTTCGATGGGTTCGCGTTGCACGCCTTGCGGTTGGCGAGCGAGGTCGTGTAGCGGAAATCGGTGCCGCCGCCGCCCAGGCCATTGGGGCGGTGGCAGAACGAGCAATTGGAGTGCAGATACGAGGCGGCGCGATCGCCCAGCTCACTTCCCGGCATGGTGGGGGTGGGGTACCGGGTCAGCTGCTGCGGCGCCGCGCCGAGGCTCGCATCGAAGAGACCGATGTGCTCGAACGTCGCCAGCTGATTGGAAATGCGCCGCGTGGAGGTATAAACGAAGTCGCCATTGAGCTGGCCCACCTCGAGCCCCAACGAGCGCCCGGCCGCCGCCGAGTGGCACGACATGCAGTCCGAGCGGCTCGGGAAGTACCATGTTTGGCCGCTCGGGTTGGCGACCGCCTTCGTCTTGTTCGCCGGGAGGAGCGTGGCGTCGGTTTGCTCGTCGTTCCACTCGTACGAGTAGCCGCCCCAATCTCCATCTTCGTGGCGAACGAGCAAGCGCGTCTCGATGCGTTTGCCGCCGAGGGTGAACGACTTGACGAGCACGGTGCCCACCGGAAGATCGAGGTCCCCGTCGGGGTTGACGTGGATCTTCTTGGTATCCGGCAGCGCCAGATACCGATCCTTGTCCGCGCCGTCGGACCAGAGCGGGCTGTTCACGCCATAAGGAACGAGCCCCGGCGCGGGGTTCTTGGGGTTCGCCGGATCGACGCACCCCGTTTGAGAGAGCTTCTCGGGAAACTGCGCCCCCGAAGGCTTCCCGTTGGCCACCACTTTGTAGATCTTGCTCCCCAGCGCCGTAATGAAGATTTCCCCATCGGCGTCCTCGTTGAACGCGGTGACGGGCCCTCCCGTGCTGCCATCGTTGATGCGGGTCACGGTGGGCTTTCGGGTCACCGGATCGAGGGTCATCGCCCAGACCTCGCCCGTCTGCGAGTCGCCGAATAGATAGCTCCCCACCAACTCGGGGATGGCCTTGCCGCGGTACACGCGCCCGCCGGTGACCGCGCGCGTTCCGCTCGGCGGATTCAGGTACTCGTAAATGGGATCGATCAAGCCCGCGCTCGAGCAGTTGGTGGTGCTCGACGGGTAGCAGTGCGACCCTTCTTTGACGCTCCACCCATAGTTGCCACCGCTCTTGACGATATCGACCTCCTCCCAATCGTCCTGCCCCACGTCCCCCAGCCAGAGCTGCTGCGAGACACGGTCGAACGAGAAGCGAAAGGGATTGCGAAAGCCATAGGCGAAGATTTCCTTCTTCTTCCCCGTCGTATCGTTCTTGAAGGGATTGCCGTCGGGGATGGCATAAGGGCTTCCATTGTCGATATCGACGCGCAGCACCTTGGAGAAGAAGCTATTCGTATCTTGCCCATGCTTGAATGGATCGCCGCCGCCGCCGCCATCGCCGAACGACGCGTAAAGGTATCCATCGGGCCCGAACTCGACGCAGCCACCTTTGTGGTTCGGTTGGTTCTCCTGATTGAACACGAGCACGTCGGACTGCCCGCCGAACGCCGTTCCATTTCGCGCCGCGCTGGTGAAGCGCCGCACGGCCGAGACGATGCGGTCCTCGGTGCCCGTCGTATACGACACGTACACGTGACCGTTGCGCGCGAAGTTCGGATGAAACGCCATTCCGAGCAGACCGCCCTCGCTGCGGAGATCGGTGATCTGGCCGGTGATGTTCAGGTCTTCGCGGACCGCGTTGGGCGGGTTCTGCGCGGGAAAGCTCACGATCTTGCCCACGCGCTCGGCCACGTACCACCGCGAAGGATCGCCAGGGATTTGCGCCATCAACATGGGGTTGTCGAGGGGCACGTTGGCATAGACGCGCTCGAGCTTGACCGCCGCGGCGGCCGGCGGACGGGCTGGCGCGCGGCACGTGGCATTGGCCGGGCGCTCATCGAGCCCATAAGGCGCAGGCTCCGGACGAACGGCGCCGTCGTCGTAGAATCCTCCGTCGTTGCTGGAGCCGTTGCTGCTGTCGTTACCGCACCCCGCGCCAGCCGCGCCAAAGGCGCAGAACGCACCCACTCCCAAAGAGACGATCGTGGTTCGCAATCGCATGTACCAAGCTTGAGTATCCCGACGCGGCGGCCGTGTTCACCCTTCGCGCCATCGATCGAACGTGAATCGCACTTCAACCCATCGGTCCAGACCATTGCGCATGGCAACGGCTGGAGGAATCTTTCACCGTCGTATTTTGACGCGCGATGGCGTTTTCCGGTCGTGGTACAGATGAGCGACCATGCACCCTGCTGCCGTTTGGATGCTCGGAGCCGACCTCGCATGACGCTGTCGCAATCGACCAGGTATCTTCTCGCCGCACCGCTGCTGGCTGCCCCGCTCGTCGCGATCTTGCTGCCCGCAACGTACAATAAGATGGAGCCCACCCTCTTCGGGTTCCCGTTCTTCTACTGGTATCAGCTGCTCTGGGTCGTGCTCACCATGGCCTCGATGAGCGGCGCGTACTTTCTCGTGGTCCAGCCGACGAAGTCGCAGAAGCGTGGAGGTCCTCCGTGAGTTCCACCCTGGCCACCGAGCACTTCAACGGCGTCGCGCTCGCCGTCTTCACCGTCTTGTTCCTTCTCGTCGCCGTGATGGGCTTCCTCGCAGCCCGCTGGCGCCGCCCCGCGAACCTTCAGCACCTTCACGAGTGGGGCCTCGGCGGGCGCTCGTTCGGCACCTTCGTCGCGTGGTTCCTCCTCGGTGGCGACCTGTTTACGGCGTATACGTTCATCGCCGTGCCCGGGCTGGTGTTCGGTGTGGGCGCGCTCGGATTTTTTGCCGTGCCGTACACCATCATGGTGTGGCCGGTCATCTTCCTTTTCCTTCCACGTCTTTGGTCGGTGTCTCATCGACACGGTTATGTGACCACAGCCGACTTCGTGCGAGGCCGTCATGGCTCGCGTGCGCTTTCGCTGGCCGTGGCCATTACGGGCATTCTGGCGACCATGCCCTATATCGCGCTTCAGCTGGTGGGCATTCAGGTTTGCTTGGATGTCATGGGCGTGGGCGGTGGTCCCGAGACCTCGTGGATCGTGCGTGAGATGCCGCTGCTCGTGGCCTTTGCCGTGCTTGCGGCCTACACGTACTCGTCGGGTCTGCGTGCACCTGCGCTGATCGCGTTCGTAAAGGATACACTCATCTACTTGGTGATCGCCGTTTCGATCGTGTACCTGCCCGCCAAGCTCGGGGGCTGGGAGAACATCTTCTCGGCCGCCGGGACCTCGCTCGCGAAGACCAACCCCAACACGGGCAAGCCCTTCGGCGGGTTGATCCTCAGCCAAAAGCAGCTTTGGCCTTACGCCACCCTTGGTTTCGGCTCGGCCCTCGCGCTCTTCGTGTACCCGCACGCCATCACCGCGGTGCTCTCCACCAAGAACCGCAACGTCATCCGGCGCAACACCATCCTGCTCCCCCTCTACACAATCTTGCTCGGCCTCATCGCCCTGCTCGGGTTGATGGCCCTCGCCGCGGGCGTGAAGACGGGTGGGAACAATTCACTGTCGGTGCCCCTCCTGTTCCAGCAGTTCTTTCCGAACTGGTTCGTGGGCCTTGCCTTTGGTGCGATTGGAATCGGGGCGCTGGTGCCGGCCGCCATCATGTCGATCGCCGCTGCAAATCTCTTCACGCGAAACATTTACCGCGAGTTCATTTCGCCCAACGCCACCCCCGCGGCCGAGACGCAGGTGAGCAAGCTCGGCTCCCTGCTCGTCAAGTTCGGGGCCCTCGTGTTCGTGCTGGTGCTCGACAAGTCGTTTGCCATCCAGTTCCAGCTCCTGGGCGGCATCTGGATCCTGCAGACGTTCCCCGCGCTGGTGTTCGGGCTCTACACGCGGTGGTTCCATGGTCGCGCGCTGCTCGTCGGCTGGCTGGTGGGCATGGTTTACGGGACGACCACCAGCTACTTCGTTCCGGCACCGGGAAAGCCGGGAACCCACTTCGGCGGTCAGGTGGCGGAAATTCCGCTGCTGGGCGAGCTGGGGTACATCGCGCTCACGGCGTTCGCGGTCAATGTGCTCGTCACCGTGGTCCTCACCCCGATCTTCCGCGCCCTCAAGGTGCCCGAGGGGCGCGATGAAACGGCCGCCGACGATTACGAGGCCGCGGCCGGCGATCCCGGTGTCGCGCAGGAGTTGGGCGAGCTCCCCTCCGCCGTCGGCACCGCGCACCACTGAGATGAAAATGCGATTGGCGCTTTGCGCCAAAAACAAAAACGAGAAAAGTGCATTCGAGGCCTTGATCGAGCCCTGTCAGGTCACCAGACTGACGACCTGGTGACGAAGGCCAATCGACGTGTATTTCTCAAACAGGTCGCAACGGCGGCGGGGGCCGCATCGATAGGCAGCATTCCCGGGTGTGTTCAAAATACATCCGGCACATCCGGCACATCCGGCGTTGCGCGCTCCCCAACGCTTCTTCAATCTTCTCCTGTTTCTCCTGCTTCTGCTCCGGGTCATCCGAATGCTTCGCGGCACGCGGGTATGGCGGGACTTGTCGGATATCAAAGCTTCGGTCCGGAGGAAGCGGCGTTCGTCGAAGTCATGGTGAACGTCATGTGTCCTGCCGACAACCTCACGCCCAATGGGGTCGATTGCGGGCTAGCCATATTCATGGATCGCCAGCTCGCGGGCGACTTTGGCAAGGGCGCGAGGCGTTATTTGCGCGGCCCCTGGAAGGCGAAGGCAGGAAAGCCCCAGCACGGATATCAAAGCCCGCTCACCCCCGAACAGTTTTTCAAAGCAGGTATTGCCGCCGCGAACGCGCAATGCAAGAAGCGATTCGGCAAACCCTTCACCGAGCTGGGCGCGGCCGACGCCGACGTGTTCCTCAATGAGGTTGCGGCGGGGAAGATCGCCGACGCGCGCGTTCCCTTGGGCGTCTGGTTCAACGATCTGGTGTACCCGCTGTTCACGCAAGCATGCTTTGCCGACCCGATCTACGGCGGCAATGTGGACAAAGTTTTTTGGAAGATGATCGGGTATCCCGGCCTTCCATCGAACAACACCCGAAACATGGTCGACTTTCGCGGAAAACCATTCCCTGGTGCCAAAACGCCCAAGTCGATCGCCGATTTTAGTTAACAACGACCAGAGAGCGCGAGCCGATGGCAAAGAGACTCGGCAACCACACGGTGGTCATCGTCGGCGGTGGCCTCACGGCGGGCCTGATCGCCCGTCAGCTCACGGCCAAGGGCATCGACGTGCTCGTCCTCGAGCGCGGCGCAGACCATGGTGCCGCGGCCGAATCTCATTTTCCCAACCAGCGCGACGAGCTGCGTTGGGACACGCGTCAAGGGATCATCCAAGACTGGTCGCTGCAGACCTATTCGCTCCGTCACGACACGAAAGAAGATGCGCTGCCCGTCCGGTGGATGGAGGCATTTCTTCCGGGCGAAGGACTGGGGGGGGCCGGCAGCCATTGGAACGGCATCACCTGGCGCTGGTCCGAATACGATCCGGCCATGCGCTCGCACCTCGAGGCGCGCTACGGCAAAAAGAGCATCCCCGCGAACATGCCCTTGCAGGATTGGGGGGTCACGTACACGGAGCTGGAGCCGTATCATCATTTGTTCGAGAAGCTCTTTGGCGTCGCCGGAAAAGCCGGAAATATCAAAGGCGAAATCAAGGAGGGCGGAAATCCCTTCGAGGCCCCGCGCCGCGACGACTACCCGCAGGCGCCGCTGGAGATCACGGAGGCGGGGCTCATCTTCCAGGAGGCCGCCCGAAAGAAGGGCTACAAGCCATTCCCCATGCCCGGCGCCAACTCCACGGGGGCCTATACCAACCCCGATGGCCAGACGCTCGGACGCTGTCAGTACTGCGGCCACTGCGATCGGTTCGTTTGCGACGCCCACGCCAAGGGCACGCCCGATCAGCTCCTCTATCCCATGCTGGCCACGCGAAAGGGCTTCGAGCTTCGCCTGCGCTGTCACGTCCTCGACGTTTTGTACGACCGCAAAGCGCGCCGCGTTACGGGGGTGCGTTATGTCGATTTGGTGACGGGGGAGGAAATCGAGCAACCCGCAGATGCCGTGGTGCTCGCCGGCTTTACGATGACCAATACGAAGCTCCTGCTCGTGGGGGGCATCGGAAAGGCGTACGATCCAAAGACGGATACGGGGGTGGTCGGGAAAAATTTTTGCTACCAGACCACGTCGAGCGTCTCGCTCTTCTTCAAGGATCGCTGGATCAATCCGTTCTTCAACTCCGGCAGCACGGCGACCACCATCGACGAGTTCAACAACGACAACTTCGATCACACGGGGCTCGGCTTTTTCGGCGGCGCCGTGATCAGCGCGGCCGTGTTCAGCGGAAGGCCCATTGGGGCGCGCCGCGTTCCTCCTGGCACGCCGCGTTGGGGAACCAAGTGGAAGCAGGCCAACGCCGACTGGTACGCGCACGCATTTGCGCTGTCGGCGTGGGGTTCTTGCTACCCCAACCGTGAGAACTATCTGGACCTCGATCCCGAATACAAGGACGCTTACGGGCAGCCGCTGGTGCGAATGACCTTCGACTGGCGGGAGAACGAGCTCAAAATGTCCGAGTACGTCACGAAGAAGATGGAGGAGCTCGCGAAGGTGAGCGGCGCCACCCTCGTTGGACCGGCAAATCCCCGCAAGGGGCCGTTCGACACGCGGGTGTATCAGACCACGCACATCACCGGCGGCACCGTGATGGGGCGCGATCCAAAGACGAGCGTGGTCTCACCGCACTTGCAGCACTGGGACGCGGAGAACCTGTTCGTGGTGGGGGCGTCAACCTACCCCCACGACTCCGGATACAATCCGACAGGGCCGCTTGGCGCGCTCGCATTGCGCTTGGGCGACGATCTCGTTCAATATACGCAGCGACCAAGGATGCTCTGATCCCAGCTTCTGGCGAGAGAGCGCACGCGAACACGGAGCCGTGATCGAGAAAGGACCACGATGGATGTCGCGTTCATCGGTGCAGGCGGTGTAGGCGGTTACTTTGGCGGCTTGCTTGCGCGCAAAGGTGTTGGCGTTCACTTCGTCGCGCGAGGCCAGCACCTTTCGGCGATTCGTCGCGAAGGGCTGCGCATCGAGGCGGCGTCGGGCACCTTTACCGTTCGTCCGGCCAGCGCCGAGGCCGACGCGCGGGCCGTCGGGCGCTGCGACTTTGCCTTCGTGTGCGTGAAGAACTACGATCTCGATGCGGCCATCGAGGCGTTGCGGCCGTTCGCGGGGGAGCGCGCGTGCTTCGTCCCGCTGCTCAACGGGGTCGATGCGGTCGACAAGCTGGGCGCCGCCTTTCCGCGCCGCACGGTGGCGGGGCAATGCAGCGTGCTGGCCGAGGTGGCCGCGCCCGGGGTGATCCGGCAGGCGCCGGGGCCGCAGCAAATCGTGGTGGGCGAGCTGGATCGGCGCCTCACCAGCCGCGTGGCGGCGCTCGCCGACGTGTTTGCTGGCACCGGCGTCGATCTGGTCGTCTCCGAGTCGATTCAGACCGCGCTCTGGACCAAGGCCATCTACATCGCCTGCCTGGCGAGCGTCATCGCCGCGACGCGCACGTCCGCGCGCGAGGTGCTCGCATGCGCCGAATCACGCGCCTTGTACATCGCCGCGCTCCGCGAAGCGGTGGCCGTGGCGGACAAAGAAGGCGTGACCTTGGAGCCAAACCTCGTGCAAACCCTGCTCGCGCGCGGCGAAGCGCTGCAAGCAGGGACGAAGCTCTCGCTCCTGCGCGATTTCGAGGCAAATCGCCGCACCGAAATCGAGTCGCTGAGCGGCTCGTTCATCCGTCGCGGGCGCGCGCGGGGTGTACCTACACCGACGCACGAATTTTTATATGCCGTGCTGCTGCCCGCACACCTTCGCGGGTGCGCGGGGGTTTAAATTCGTCGAGCTTGGCGCCAGCGAAAGAAGGCGGTCAAGCGGTCAAGCGGTCAAGCGCTCAGGACGGCTTCGCGTCGGCCGCCTTCGGGTCGTATCCTTCCGGATGGACCGCGAACTTCGGGGTGCCGAGCGCACGGCGCTCGCGCTTGTTCCGCTTGCCGTTGGTGGTCGCCTTGCGCTTACGAATGCGCGCGAACTGCTGTGTTGACGAAACCATGGGGAAGTAACCCTCTCGTGAAATAGGCGGCGCACTATGATTTTTTGCGTCGCTTCTGTCAACCCCGGTCAAAACCGCCGCCCGTACCCGCTGCGTACCTGCTGCATTACGGCGGACGAACCGTGACGATGGCCGAAAATTTAGGCTCGGCGAAGGGAGGCAGCTTCATCTGCCGCAGCGCGGTTCGGATGCAGCCCTCGGCCGGTTTTCCAACGGAGGCGCCCGTGATGCTCACGCTTCGCACGGCGCCGCTCGAGTCGAAAATGAGGGTGGCGCGCGAGATACCCTCGTCGCGGCGCAGGCAAGCTCGTGCTTTCGGGAGCACCAAGCTCAGCGCGCCCTGAACCGCGCCGTTGGCCGGCCGTTGCGGCACGCCCCCAGCGGTATCGCTCGGCGCGGCGGCGATGCGCATCGCGCTCGAGTCCGGGGGCGCCTTGAGAATGTCGTCTTTCTTCGGCTTGCTCGGCGCGGTGAGGAACCTGCGCGCGGGCCGTTTCGACGCGCGCGCCGGGGGCTTCTCCTCCGGCACCGTGCTGCTGGCGTTGCCCGCGTTTTCCGCGGTCCCCGGCGGGGCGCGATCGAAGATCGGCACGGACATCGCGGGCTCCGGCGTGGCCGCCGCGGGGGCCATGGATGCGAGCGCGGAGCTGGTCGCCTCCGGCTCGGCCACCGGGCTGGGCGCCGAGAGTCGAGCTTCGTCGGCCGCCGGCGCTGCGTTCTTCATCCAGACGACCATGCCCGCGGCGGCTGCCATCGCCGCAAGCCCGCCCCACAACAGAGCGCGCCGTTTCTGCGTTGCCTGGGGTGAGCTCGAGGTCGAGGGAGCCGCCTCCGACATGGGGCTCGAGATGGGCGGCGGCACCAGGCTCGAGGCCGTCGCCACCGCGCCGGGCGAGGCCAGCGGCGATTCGTAAACGGCCATCGACGTCTCCGCCGTGACCGCTTCTTCGCCAAACGCGCCGGCCTCCGGCGGCGGAACGGCGGCGCGTTCCAGGACGGGTTCCGGCGATGGCGCGGGCTCCAGGACGGGTTCCCTTGGCGCGAGCTCGAACGACGCGAGCTCCAACGGCGCGGGCTCCAACGACGCGGGCAACGCCGCCGCGACGCGCGACTCCGGCGCTGTGCGCGACTCCGGCGCGGCCATGGCCCCGGGCGCGCTCGGGCGCACGGAGGGGCGGCGCATGGAAATGGGCGCCTCGATGGACGTCTCCGCCGTGACATCGCTCTCGGAGCGCCCGGCCATCGGTGGCGATACGCTGCCCGAGCGGCGCTCCGGAATGTCGTTGGCCGCGAGCACGTGCTGCTCGTCCAACTCCTCCGGCTCACCCTCGGCTCGCGGCAGCGGGGGCAAAAAGAGCGCATCATCGTCGGGCGGCGGGACGACCGCATCGACCGCGTCATCCCAGTCGGCGTCGAAATCGTCCGACGATGCGAAGGTGCTGTCGGGTCTCTGGGACGCGCGCTCGTCCGAGGACGCTTCGACCGCGCTCTCGCGCCGCTCGTGCCGGCTCGCGGCATGGGCGATGGTCTCTTGCCAGGCCGGCGCGGTGAGGCTCGACTTGGACACGGGATCGGCGATTTGCGCGAGCAAACGCTGGGCGGCCGCCTCCCACGAGGCCGATGTGCGAACGGGACTCGGCCACTCCGCCAAAGCCTCGGCAATTGCGGCGTCGTCGACGCCGCCCATTTTGCCGGCTGTCACGCCACCTCTCCCGCGATATCGAAGCCCCGAGAGGCCATGTATTCGCGCAGCTTCCGGCGCGCCTCGTGCACGCGCCACGCGATGGTGCCCTCCGGCGCCCCAAGGATGACGGCGGCGTCTTCGTGCGAGCGGCCATCGATGCACACCAGGATCAAGGTGGTGCGAAGCGTATCGCTCAACGTATCGATGCCTTCACAAAGGGCGCTGTACAGCTCCTTGCGGGCCGCGTCCCCGGGGGGATCGGCCATAGCGCTCGGTCGTCGTTCCGTCATCACGCCTTCGAGGCGCGGGTCCATCGAGTCGCCGCTGATGCGGGAGGTCCGCCGGGAGCGAAGGGCGTTGAGCGAGAGGTTTACGGCGATGCGGTAAAACCAGGTGTATGGCTCGCTTCGCCCGTCGAACCGGCTCAGCGCGTGGTAGGCGCGCACGAAGGTCTCCTGGGTGACGTCCTCCGCCTCGCTCTCATCGCGCAGCATGTGAACCGCGAGCCGATGGATGCGCTGCTGATGACGGCGCACCAGTTGCCCAAATGCACCCACGTCGCCTTCGCGGGCGCGCTCGACGAGATCTCGGTCGGTGGGCTTGGCCATGCGTTGTCGGGAGCTCAGAATCGCCGAGCCGTTGCGAGCCGCCAAGGACGACCGGGAGCGAAAGCCCCAATCATTTCGTGGTGGATCGCGCGGAATCTCGTTGATCGGATTACAAAACGATAACGCGGACACGCCCCTTCGACAAAGGGAAGCACCAGGTCTTTGGATGGCGAGGATATTGCGTCGCCAGGGTCGGGCGAGGTGGGCAGGTCGGGCTCGCCGCTTGGATTCGCCGGTGTTCGAAGCGAACCAAAGGTTTCTTCACCAAAATGAAATAAATCAGGCGCTTCGAGTGAACAATATTGCATCGGTACGGCACCCACCCCTCGTGTAGGCCCCCCTGTAGGTGGTGTCAGTTACCCTTGAGCTAGGCCGCCCTACTTTCCCCCGGGATCCGCCCTTAGATTCGGTCGCTTCGAAAGACGTTTCATGAACAATTCAACGACGCCCGCCGTGAATGACTCGACGACGCCCGCCGTAACCGACGAACTCCGACGAACCCTGGCCGCCGAGGAAGGTGGCCGGCTTTGGCTTCGGCGCGGCATCATCGCCGGGGTGGTCGTGGTCGCCATCACGGGCGGTTTGGTCTGGCGCGCCAAGCATCGACCTCTCCCGCCCGCGAAGTACGTGACGGCGACCGCCTCGGTGGGGGACGTGATCGAGAAGGTGCAGGCCACGGGCGCCGTGCAGCCGGTTCTTCAAGTCGACGTGGGCGCGCAGGTGAACGGCAGGGTCACCAACGTGTTCGTCGACTTCAACTCGCAGGTGAAGAAAGGCGACCCGCTCGCGGAGATCGACTCCACGGTGTACGGCACCACCGTGAACCAAGGGCAGGCAAACCTCGCCGCCCAGCGCGCCCAAGTCGCCAGCGCCCGCGCGAACGCCGAGGCGGCCCGTCTCGCCTACGAGCGCGCCGAGAGGCTCTACCAGCAGAGCCTCGCCAGCCGCGCCACCCTCGACACCGCGCGCGGCACGTACCAGGCCGCGAAGGCCACGGCCGAAGCCGCGAAGGCCTCCGTCGGATCGTTCGAGGCGCAGCTCAAAGCCTCCAAGACCAACGTGGGCTACACGAAGATCTACTCGCCGGTGGACGGCATCGTGGTCACGCGCTCCACCGATCCCGGCGCCATGGTGAACGCGAGCTTCACGGCCCCCAAGCTGTTCGTCATCGCCCAGGATCTGCGGCGCATGCGCGTCTTGGCGGACGTGGACGAAGCCGACGTGGGCCGGCTCAAAGAGCAAATGGAGGCCGACGCGGTGGTCGACGCCTTCCCGGGCGAGCTGTTTCGCGGCATCGTGCAGCAGGTTCGTTTCAGCCCGAACAACCAAGCCGGCGTCGTGACCTACTCGGCGGTGGTCGAGGTGGCCAACCCCGAGGAGAAGCTCCGCCCCGGCATGACGGCGACCATCACCATCCGCACGCGCGAGGCCAAAGGCGTGGTGCGCATCCCCAACTCCGCGCTTCGCTACCGTCCCTCGCCGCCGCTCGGCCCGGACAACAAGCCCATCTTGCAGCCGCCGGATCCACCGCTGGCCAAGGGGACGGGGCGCGTGTACGTGGTGACCAACGACAAGCCGGGTGAGGAAAAGGCCGAGCCCAAGGTCGTCACCATCGGCGCGAGCGACGGCATCGTGACGGAGATCACGGACCCCTCGCTCCCGGCCGACACCAAGGTGGTGACCGACGAGCTGGATCACTCGAAGAAGAAGGGCCCCTTCTAGTGGAGACGCGCACGGGGGCGAACGGCGCGGACCATCCGGCGCCCGCCTCGTCCGAGGTGCTCATCGAGCTGACCCGCGTCTCCAAGGAGTACCGCTCGGAGGCGGGGCTCGTGCGCGCGCTGCGCGACGTGAGCGTCTCCATCGCGCGCGGGGAGTTCGTGGCCATCGTGGGCACCAGCGGCTCCGGCAAGTCGACGATGATGAACATCCTCGGCTGCCTCGATCGGCCCACGCGAGGCACCTACAGCCTCGGTGGCCTCGACGTGGGCGGGCGGACCAACGATGGCCGCGCCATCGTGCGCAACCGGCTCATCGGCTTCATCTTCCAGGGCTTCAACCTGCTCTCGCGCACCACCGCCCTCGAGAACGTGGAGCTCCCGCTGCAGTACCGCGGCGTCCCCGCCGGCGAGCGGCGCGTGCGGGCCACGCGCGCCCTCGAAGCGGTGAACTTGGCCGAACGTATGTATCATACACCGAACCAGCTCTCCGGCGGCCAGCAGCAGCGCGTGGCCATCGCGCGGGCGCTGGTGACCGATCCGCCGCTCCTCTTGGCCGACGAGCCCACGGGCAACCTCGATACGCGCACCAGCTACGAGGTGCTCGCGCTCCTGCAGCGCCTCAACCGCGAGCGCGGCATCACCATTTGCTTGGTCACCCACGAGCACGACATCGCGGCCTGCGCGTCGCGCGTGATCGTGGTGCGCGATGGGCGCATCGAGAGCGATACGCGCCAGGACGAGCCCATCGACGCCGCCGCCGCGCTGGCCCAGCTGCCCCCGCCCCAGGAGGCGAGCGCCGGAGGGGATCGCGCGGCCGACAGCGACGCGGCGCATGGTCACGTGCTTCGAGGCGGGCCCGTGCCCCGGTCGGCGGGGTTCGCGATGGCCGGCGGGCTCGCGCTGGGGGCGCTGGTGGGGTTGCTCTACGACGCGGTGGTGCTCGGCGCGGTGGGCGCGACCATCCCCGTGCTCCTCGGGTTCGTAGGCGAGGCGTGGTGGGGCGCGCGCCGGGGGGCGAAGGTGCTCGGGCATCCGCTCGCGGCCGATCAGCGCGCGCGCCTGGCGCTCGTGTACACCTTGATCACCACGGCGGTGATCGCGTTCCTCGCGGGTTGGCTGGTGTTTCCCACCCTCCCGGCGTCGAGCTTCGATGCGTGGGTCGCGCCGGGGCGGCTGCCCTGGGGCATCGCGCTCGCCTTGCTCCTGTTCGTGCTCGCCCTGGCGCTGCTTCGTTACCTTCTGCTCACCTTCTTCGGGTCGGGCTTCTTCCAGAGGTACGTCGCCGGCCGTCCGCGCCGCGCCTCCGCGCCATGAACCGCATGTTCCTCAACGCCTTTCGCCTCGCGCTGAGCGCCCTCGCGCGCAACAAGACGCGCTCGGCGCTCACGGTGCTCGGCATCCTCATCGGCGTCTCCGCGGTGGTCACGGTGACCGCGCTGGCCACGGCCGCCAGCGAAAAGGTGGGCGGCCAGCTCGACAGCTTCGCGAGCAACGCCATCTTCATCAGCGCGCGCCCCTCGCAGCACGCGGGCCAGCGCCGCACGAACACGCGCCTCACCGACACCGATATCCGCGCCATCGACCGCGAGGCGGTGAGCGTCAACGGCGTGGCCCCGTTCAGCGGCACCATCGCGCAGGTGGTGTACGCCGATCAAAACGTGGCCACGCAGATCGTGGGCACCACCCTGCCGTACTTCAAGGTCCGAAAATTCACGGTGGAGCGCGGCCAGCTGTGGACGGACTCGGACGAGCTCCTCAAGACCAAGGTGTGCCTCGTCGGTCGCACGGTCGCGAACAAGCTCTTTCGCGGCGAGGATCCCGTGGGCCGCATCATCCGCATCGGCCGCGCGCCGTATCGGGTCATCGGGCTCTTGGCGCCCAAGGGCAACTCGCCCTTTGGCGATGACCAAGACGATCGCATCATCATGCCGGTCGGCAGCTACCGATCGCGCGTGTCGTTCACGTACGGCGGCAAGGTGGACACCATCATCGCCAGCGCCACCTCGGAGGAGACCACCGATCGCGCGATCCGGCAGATCACGGACATCCTCCGTCAGCGGCACCGCCTCCCGCAGCTGGCGGAGGATGACTTCCGCATCGGCTCGCAGGACGAGTTCCGTCGCACGGAGGGCGCCATCGCCGCGGTGCTCTCGGCGCTCCTCTTGGGGGTGGCGGGGGTGAGCCTCATCGTGGGCGGGGTGGGGGTGATGAACATCATGCTGGTGAGCGTCTCCGAGCGAACGCGCGAGATTGGGATTCGCATGTCCATCGGCGCGCGCGAGGGCGACATCCTCACGCAATTTCTGGTGGAGGCGGTGGTGCTCAGCTCCATCGGCGGCGTGGCGGGCATCGCGCTCGGCATGCTGGCGGCGTTCGGCTTGGGGTTCGCGCTGGACTGGCGGGTGGTCCCCAGCGGGATCGCGCTCACGGTGGCGCTGCTCACCAGCTCCACCATCGGCATCGTCTTCGGATATCTGCCCGCGCGGAGGGCGGCGAAGATGGATCCCATCGACGCGCTGCGGACGGAATGAAGCTCCTGCTCCCCATCACGCGCCCGCTCGGCCGCGCCCTGGTCCCCATCCGCCTGGCCTTGCGCGCCATCCGCCGCAACGCCATGCGCGCGACCCTCACGGTGCTCGGCATCCTCATCGGCGTGGCGGCGGTGGTCATCGTCACGTCGCTGGGGGCGGGCGCGCGCGACGCCGTCTCGCGCCAGCTCGACACCTTGGGCTCGAACCTGATCTTCCTCTTCCCGCGCAGCACCTCGGCCTCGGGCGCGCGCAGCCGCACCGTCACGGGCCGGCTCACGGAGGAGGACGCGCGCGCCATCGTGCGCGAGTCGACCAGCGTGGCCCGCGTCTCGCCGACCATCGCCACGCGGGTGCAGGTCTTCAACGGCGACAGCAGCTACTCCACGCAGGTGATGGGCGTCACCTCGGAGTGGTTCGCGGTGCACCGCTGGACCTTCGCCGCCGGCGCCATGTGGAGCGACGGCGATGCGCTGCTCAAGGCCAAGGTGTGCATCCTCGGTCAGACCGTGAAGACGCGCCTCTTCGGGAGCCAAGATCCGGTGGGGCAGGTGATTCGCATCGGCAATTACCCTTACCGCATCACGGGGGTGCTCGATGGAAAGGGCGATCTCTTCGGCGGCGATCAAGACGACATCGTGGTGACCCCGCTCGGCGGGGTGCGTTCGCGCTTCGCCCGCATGGCGCCGGGCACCGTGCACTCGATGACCCTCACGGCGACGTCGGCCGAGACGACGGATCGCGCGGTCGAGCAGATCACCAGCGTGCTCCGCCAGCGCCACCGCCTCCACGAGGGCGCGGAGCCCGACTTCGAGATGCACACGCAAAAGGAGATTCAAGAGGTGCAGCAGACGATCTTCACGGTGCTCACCGTGCTGCTCGTCGCGGCGGCCGCGATCAGCCTCCTCGTGGGCGGCATCGGCATCATGAACATCATGCTGGTCAGCGTCACCGAGCGAACGCGCGAGATCGGCATCCGCATGGCCATCGGCGCGCGCGAGGGCGACATCTTGCTGCAGTTCCTGGTGGAGGCGGTGGTGCTCTCCTTCCTCGGGGGCGTCGCCGGCGCGGCGGTCGGCGCGGTGTGCGTCGCCGGCATCGGGCACGCGCTGGGTTGGTCCATGAGCGTGAGCGGCGTGTCGCTGGCGATCAGCCTCATCGTGAGCGCCGTCATCGGCATCGCGTTTGGCTTCTTCCCCGCCCGCCGCGCGGCCAAGCTGGATCCGATCGACGCGCTCCGCCACGAGTGAGCCGATGGGCGCACGCCCGGCGCGACGTCAAGTCGAAGCGGCGCGGCGGAGGCGGTCGTGCACCGCCAGCCAGCGCTCATCGTCGTGCGGCGGGGATTCGACGACGATCACGTGGGTGCCTTCGTCGTCGCAGAGGTGGAGCGTGGTGAAGAGCGCGCGCTCGTAGCCCTTGGGATCGTGGGGGAGCGTGTGCACGCGCAGCGGCGGAGTCGCCGGGGTAGGCGCCGAATAGGCGACGATGGCCACGTCGCGGCCCGACTCGCGATGCGCGATGGCGATGCGCTCCACCTCGTTCATCCCGGTGGCGAGGATCACGCGCCCGCGCGGCGCGTAGTGGCGCGCGTCCATGCCGGGGGAGGGGCGGGGGGCGTCGCCCGCGGCATCCGCCGTCGAAGGCGTCGCCACGTCGATGGCGCCGACCACGGCGCGCAGGGTGGGGAGATCGATGCCGCCCGGGCGCAGCAAGCGCGTGCGCGGGCCGCGCACGTCGATCACCGTGGACTCGATGCCGCCGATGCAGGCGCCGCCGTCGAGCACCAGATCGACCGCGGCGCCCAGGGATTTCACCACGTGGGCGGCGGTGGTGGGCGAAATGGTTTGGTAGCGGTTCGCGCTGGGGGCGGCGATGGGCTCGCCCAATCGAGCAATGAGCGCCCGCGCGATCGGGTGCACCGGCGCGCGCAGCGCGATGCTCTCGCCCCCGCCGGCCACCTCTGCCGGAACATGCTCGGCGCGCCCCACGACCAAGGTCAGAGGCCCGGGCCAAAAGGCCTGCGCCAGCCGGGTGGCGCGCTCGTTCCAACCGACCGCGAGCGAGCGGGCCTCGTCCTCGCCGAGCACGTGCAGAATGAGCGGGTGGCTTCGCGGGCGGCCTTTGGCCTCGAACACCTTGGCGACGGCGCTGCGATCGAGCCCGCGCGCGCCGAGGCCGTACACCGTCTCGGTGGGGAAGGCCACCAGACCGCCGTCCTGCAGGACGCGCACCGCCGCGGCGATATCCACCGGATCGGGGTGCGCCGTATCGAGGACCCGGACCTCGGGCTTCTGCGATTTGCGATCGGTCACGCGTGCCTCTTAGCACTTTCGACTCGGGTGTGTGCTACGAGGGAGACCATGCGTGCGGTGCCGTTCGCCATGTTCACCATGACCGCGGTCGCTGGGCTCGGGATGGTGGCCTGCGGTGGCGAGCCAAAAGGAGCCGCCAGCCCCGCGCCCCCCGTCGCGGACGCGGGGGCGAAGACGGCGGCCGCTCCCCCGAGCGCGCTCCCCTTCGTCCCCTCCAATGTGCCCATGGCGCCGATGCCGCCGCCGTTTCGCTATGGCTCGCAAAAGGCGGAGAAAAAGCCGCTGCCATCCTCGGGCACCCCGGCTTGCCGCGACGCCTTCGCCTCCCCGGCCCCCGCCTCGGATCCCGCGGGGCAGCTGCAAAGGCTCGCCAAAGCGTGCAGCGACAAGATGCATCCGGCGGGTGCGCCCGTGTCGGGTACGCAAGCGCAGGGGGCGCCCGCGCAGAGCATCAAGCTCAAGGCTGAATCGGGGCGCTGTTACCGGGTGTATGCAGCCGCTGCGCCCGCGGTGAAGAATCTCGTGGTGGTGGTGACCGACTCGGCCGGTGCGGTGGTCTGGGAGTCGCGCACGGAAGAGGCACGCGTGGCCGCCCCCGAGGACGGCGCCCTCTGTTTCAAAGCGAACGACGACGCCCAGGTCACGGTGAGCGTCGGTTCAGGCGAGGGCGCTTACGCGGTTCAGATCTGGAGCGATTGAGCTTCGATGGCTTGTCGCGGCAATCCTTTACATCTATACCTTTTAGCACTGCTCGTCAGCGAGCGCTGAGCCGGTACCAGCCGTACCGCAACGCCCATCAAGCCGGGCGTGGCTGTGCGCCGGAACCATGCTGAAACGGACATCGTACGCGGAAATGCGTGCGGCATCGACAGTCGAAGGCACGAGGTGGACGTCATGAGCGAAGGACGCAAAGTAGTTACGCCCACGCATTTTCCCAAGCCGCGTGGCTATGCGAACGGCATCGTCGCCGAAGGAAAGCTGCTCTTCGTCTCGGGCCAAATCGGCTGGGACTCCGACGCGCACATCGTGAGCCCCGACTTTGCCGTGCAGTTTCTGCAAGCCCTCGACAACGTGATCGCGGTGGTGCGCGAGGCCGGCGGCGGCACGGAGCACATCGTGAAGCTCCTGGCCTTCGTCACCGATCTGGATGCCTACCGCGCCGCGCGCACGGCCATCGGCGATGGCTGGCGCGCGCGCATGGGGAACTACTACCCGGCGATGAGCCTGGTGAAGGTGGCAGGCCTGCTCGAGCCGGGTGCGCTCGTCGAAATCGAAGGTATCGCCTCGCTTCCACGCTGAGACCGAGGCGCGCTTTCGCATGAGCACCGCCGCCGTCTCCGCCCCCAAGCTGCCCCCATCCCATGGCCTGCGCACCAGCAAAGCGAGGTTGCGGTCCGCGCGGGACGTGAGCCTTTGGGTGCGGCTCCTCGACTGCCACAATCGCATGCTCGTCGAGATCCGGCGGCGGCTCGATGGGCAGATCACCTTGCCGCGCTTCGATCTGCTCGCGAACCTCGAACGCGAAGACGGGCAGACCCTGGCCTCCCTCAGCCGCCGCTTGCTGGTCACCGCGGGGAACCTGACCGGCCTGGTCGATCGCGCCGAGCGCGATGGCGTGGTCGTGCGCCGCGCCGACCCGAGCGATCGCCGCCTCTCGCGCGTGTTCCTCACGCGCAAAGGGCGGGAGCTGGTCTCCGAGCTCGTCCCCATGCACGCCGAGCACGTGGGGGAGCTCCTCTCCGCGCTCGACCCGAGCGAGCGGCGCGAGATGCGCCGCCTCCTGGGGAAACTGCGCCAGTCGCTGGCCACCTCCTCCCGCGCCGCCGAGCGGGCCGAATCGCGCGAGCCCAAGAACGGCTCGAAGGATTAGAGCACCACCATGCACGCCATCGCACCCGAGACCTTCCATTACGCGCTCGAAGACGGCGTAGCCACCCTGACCCTGTCGCGTCCGGACCGACTCAACTCGCTCACCTTCGACGTGTACCGCGAGCTCGGCGACACGCTCGAGGTCATGAACGCGCACGACGAAGTTCGAAGCGTGGTGCTCACCGGCGCCGGCCGCGCCTTCTGCTCCGGCGGCGACGTGGAGGACATCATCGGAGAGCTCTTCGCGCGCGACATGCAAGGCCTGGTGGCCTTCACCCGCGCCACCGGGCGCCTCATCGCCAACATCCGCAAGCTGCGCCGGCCCGTGATCGCGGCCGTGAACGGGGTCGCCGTGGGCGCGGGCGCGGTGATCGCGCTCGCGTGCGACGTGCGCATCTGCAGCGAGAAGGCCAAGTTCGGCTTCATCTTTCCGCAGGTCGGCTTGTGCGGCGCCGACATGGGCGCGGCGTACCTGCTCCCGCGCGTGGTCGGCCTGGGGCACGCGAGCGAGCTGCTCTTCACGGGCGACATCATCGGCGCCGAGCACGCGCTGCGCATCGGCCTCGCCAACCGCGTGGTGCCGGCCGAAGACTGCGTGGCCGAGGCGCGAAAGCTGGCGCTGCGGCTCGCGTCCGGCCCTGCGTTCGCGCACGGCATGACGAAGCAGATGCTCGAGAGCGAGCACACCATGGCCCTCGACGCGGCCATCGAAGCCGAGGCGCAGGTGCAGGCCATCTGCATGCAGCACCCCGACTTCCGCACCGCCTTCGAGGCGTGGCAGAAGAAAGCGCCGCCCACCTTTGCGGGCGCCAGCAAGCCTTGGCAAAAAAGTTAGCGAGGCCCTCGTGAAGCCATCCACCTTCGACCTGACGCCGTTCTTCTCGCCCGAGCACACGGCGCTCGGGCAGCGCTGCTACGCCGACTTCGTCGAGCGGGATGCACCCGCGCTGCACACCCCGGGCGAGGTCATTCCGTACCTGGGAAAAACGGGGTACCTGGCGCATCTGGCGCCGCCTGCCGGGCGCGCGGTGAGCGTGCGATCCTTGTGCATCGTGCGCGAGTCGCTGGGCTACCGCTCGCCGCTGGCGGACTCCATCTTCGCCGTGCAGGGCCTGGGCTCGTATCCGCTGGTGCTCACCCCGGGCTTCGCGGGGCGCGAGCGCATCCTCGACGATGTCGTGTCCGGGGCGAGGGTCGCGGCGTTTGCGCTCACCGAGCCGGAGGCGGGGAGCGATGTGGCGTCGATGCGGTCCACGGCGCGCAAAGACGACGGCGGCGGCTGGCGGCTCGATGGGGAGAAGGTGTTCATCTCCAACGTGGGCATCGCCCGGCACTACGTGGTGTTCGCCAACGCCGATCCCGCGGGGTCGAAGAAGGGCATCAGCGCCTTTTTGGTCGACGCCGGCGCGCGAGGCCTCGAGCTCGCGCAGGTCCCGATGAGCGTCGATCATCCGTTGGGGCGGCTGGTGATGCGCGACTGCCGGGTGCCGGAGGGCGCGCTGATCGGCGAGGTGGGGCATGGGATGCGCCTGGCGCTCGGCACCCTCGGCGTCTTCCGCACCTCGGTGGGGGCCGCGGCGGTGGGCATGGCGTCGCGCGCGCTCGATGAAACCTTGGCGCACGTGCGCACGCGCCGGCAGTTCGGGCAAAGGCTCGCCGATTTTCAGCTGACGCAAGCCGCGCTGGCCGAAATGGCCACGGAGCTCGACGCGGCCCGCCTGCTCGTGATCCGCGCGGCGTGGCTCAAGGACGAAACCCAAGGCGCGCGCGCGGGCGACACGGCGGTGGCCATGGCCAAGATGTTCGCGACCGAGGCCGCGCAGCGCATCATCGACCGCGCCGTGCAGCTCCACGGTGGCCTCGGCGTGGTGCTGGGCTCCGTCGTCGAGCGCCTCTACCGCGAGATCCGCGCCTTGCGCATTTACGAGGGCACCACGGAGATTCAGAAGCTCATCATCGGCTCGAGCCTCGCCAAGGCCAGCGAGGGGTCATGAGCTCGGTCCTGTTCGAGCCGTTCCCGATTCGCTCGATGGTCCTGGCGAATCGGCTGGTGCTCCCGGCCATGGTCACGCGCCTCTCGGGCGAAGACGGGATCGTCAACGACGACATCAAGACGCGCTACGTGCGCTTCGCCAAGGGCGAGGTGGGGCTCATCGTGGTGGAGGCCATGGCCGTTCACAACGCCAAGAGCGGCCCGTTGCTTCGCATCGGCACGGACGAGTTCATGCCGGGTCTGTCGGAGCTGGCGCGCATGTGCCACGACGCGGGGCCGAGCAAGATCGTGCCGCAGATCATCCATTTTCTGAAGATTTCGCGCTCCGGATGGCGGCAGACGGTAGACATGCTCTCGCACGCGGACATCGACGCCATCGTCGACGCCTACGGCTTGGCCGCGGTGCGGGCGCGCGAATGCGGCTTCGACGGGGTCGAGCTGCACATGGCGCACGCCTACACGCTCTCGTCGTTCCTCTCGCGCGTCAATCCGCGCCGCGACGAGTACGGCGGCACCCTGGAGAACCGTTTGCGCGTGCCGCTGCGCGTGCTCGAGCGGGTGCGGAGCCTGGTGGGCGCCGATTTTCCCGTGGGCGTGCGCTTCCTCGGCGAGGAGTGCATCCGCAACGGCTACACGGTGCTCGACGCGGGCCCCATCGCCATTCGCCTGGCGGGCGCGGGGGCGGACTACTTGTCGCTCTCGGCGGGCGGCAAATTCGAAGATGCGCGGCCCATCCCGGGCGAGCCGCTCTATCCGTACACCGGTTACTCCGGCGATCGATGCATGCCTGGCAATCAGTACCCGGACGGCGCAAACCTCTACATCGCCGAGGCGGTGCGCGCCGCCGTGCGCAACGCGGGGCTGACGACCCCGGTGATCGCCGCCGGCAAGATCCCGACGCGCGAGCTGGCCGAGCGCGTGATCGCGCACGAAAAAGGCGATCTCGTGGGCATGGCGCGCGCGCTGCTCGCCGATCCCGACCTTCCGCGCAAGTGGCGCGAGGGGCGCGAGGACACGGTGGTGCGCTGCGTCTATGGCAACGTGTGCAAGGCGCTCGACGAGAATTTCCGGCGCGTGACGTGCACCCTGTGGCCCAAGGCGCTGGGGCGCGCCCCCGAGAGCCGCGATGTGGTGCCGCCCGTGTGGGCGGCGGCGGGGCCCGATT
Source organism: Sorangiineae bacterium MSr11954 (assembly GCA_037157815.1). Taxonomy (NCBI): domain Bacteria; kingdom Pseudomonadati; phylum Myxococcota; class Myxococcia; order Myxococcales; family Pendulisporaceae; genus Pendulispora; species Pendulispora albinea. Next base: position 9,850,273 of record CP089984.1, on the reverse strand, counting down.
TGCGTGCAGAATGCAACAATGGGCGGGTGCTCCTTCGCTGGAAGGCGGCGACCGACAACGAGGGCGTCTACGGCTACCAGGTGATGCGCGCCGAGGGCGATGGCATCTTGCAGCATCACGCCAGCGTGCGCGGCAGCTCCACCCGCTACGAGGATGCCCGGGTGCTCGGGGGCCAAGTCTATCGGTATGCGATTCGGCCTTACGATCTGGCCGGGAATCATGGTCCGATGAGCCCCACCGTGCGTGCGGTTCTTTCGTGAGGAGGCTTGCATGGGTGATGCACCGGCGTTTCCCAGTGTGTTCAACTTGGCGGACTACTACCTGTTCGATCGCCTGGCCGAGGGCCTCGGCGACAAGGTGGCCCTTCGCTTCGGCGAGCGCGCGTACACGTATGCGCGCGTAGCCGAGCGCACCCACCAAATGGCGTCGCTCCTGATGGAGTCGGACATCCGGCGCGGCGAGCGCGTGCTCATCGTTTTGCCCGACGTTCCGCCCTTTGCGTGGGTCTTCTTCGGCACCTTGCGCGCCGCCTGCGTCGTCGCCATGGCGAACCCGGATTCGCCGATCGAGCAGATCGCGTACCTCGTCCGCTACACGCGGGCCACCGCGGTGGTCACCGTGCCGAAGGTCGCGGCGGGTCTCTTCTCGGGTCCCGCGGACGGGGCAGACCCGGGTGGGGGAGCCGGTGGCGCTCTTTTTCCCGAGCTGAGACGTGTGTTCGTGGTGCCTGATGCGGCGACGGGCGACGATCCCGAGACCGTGGCGTTCGCCACCAACCCGCCGCCGGTCCCGGCGCTGCCGCCGATCCTCGAGCTCGCGCCCGCCCTCGACCGCGTCGAGGTCCGCGCCTCGTTCCCCCTCGTGGCGCGCGACGAGCCCGCGATCTGGCTCTTCACGAGCGGATCGACGGGGGAGCCCAAGGCGAACATGCACACGCATCGGGATTTTGCGTTCAACACCGAGGTGTACGCCAAGAGAACGGTGGGCTACCAGCAGGGCGATGTCACGGTGAGCGTCTCGCGCCTCTATTTCGGCTACGCCACGGGGACGAACCTCATGTTCCCCTTTGCCGTGGGCGCGACGGTTGGCCTCTTCAGCGAGCGTCCCACCCCTGAAAGCTTGGTGCGCGCCATCGGCATGTACCGGCCGACCATCGTCACCAACGTTCCCACCATGCTCGGCAAATTGCTCGAGCACGACGCGGTGCTCCGCAAAGAGGGAAAACCCGGCCTCGACCTGTCGAGCATCCGCTTCTCCCTCTCGGCCGGCGAGGCGCTCCCCGAGCCCCTCCTGACCCGCTGGCTCGAGCGCTTCCACAGCGACGTCTACGACGGCATCGGCTCGGCGGAGATGTTCCACATCTATGCCTCGAATCGCCCGGGCGACATCAAGCCCGGATCGCTCGGCAAGGTCGTGGAAGGCTACGAGCTCCGCATCTTGCCGGAGGAGGCCGAGGGCCCCGGCGCCACCCCCTGCGAGCCCGGTGAAATCGGCGTGCTCTGGGTGAAGGGCGACAGCGTCTCGCTCGGGTACTTCCTCGACCGCGACAAAAGCTTTCGCACCTTTCATGGCCATTGGTGCAAGACCGGCGATCTCTTTCGGGTCGACGAAGAGGGCTACCTGTACTTCGCCGGCCGCGCCGACGAGCTCCTCAAGGTGAGCGGCCTCTGGGTCTCGCCCATCGAGGTGGAGGAGTGTCTGATGCACCACCCCGCCGTGGCCTTGGCCGCCGTCATCGGGGTGGAGGAGGACGGGCTCACCAAGACGAAGGCGTTCATCGTGGTGCGCGACGGCGTTCCCGCGTCGAAGGAGCTCGCCGACCAGCTTCAGGAGCTGGCCAAAGGCCGCCTCTCCAAGCACAAATACCCGCGCATCATCGAGTTCGTCGCCGACGTCCCCAAGAACGACCGCGGCAAAGTCGACCGCAAAGCGCTCCGCGCCATCGAGGCCGCCCGCAGAGCCCCATGACGCATCCCGTTCGCCTCGCCGAGCTTACGACCGAGGAAGCCTCCGCCGCGCGAGGCCATGCGCGCAGCTGCGTGCTGGTGCCCGTGGGCAGCGTCGAGCCCCACGGCCCGCACCTGCCGCTCGCCACCGACACCATCATCAGCGAAGAGGCCGCGCACCGGGCGGCGGCGGTCCTGCGAGACGAAGGGATCGCCGCGTATGTGGCGCCCAGCGTCCCTTACGGGGTCACCGACTACGCGCGCGGCTTTGCCGGTGCGCTCTCCATCCCCGCCCCGGTGCTCACCGCCTACCTCGAGGCCATCGCGCGATCCGTCCTGGACGACGGCTTTTCGCACGTTTGCTTCGTGAACAACCACCTCGAGCCCGCCCACGACACAGCGGTGCGCGCCGCGCTGGCCGCGTTGCCCGAGGGGAGCGCCTCCGTGGCGTGCCCCCTCACGCGCCGCTGGGCGCGAACTTTGTCGGAGGAGTTCAAACGGGGCGATTGCCACGCCGGCCGGTACGAAACGTCGCTGATCTTGGCCGCCGACGCAGGGGCGGTGCGCGCTTCGGCGGCTGCGCTGCCGCCCGTGCCCATCAGCCTCGCCGACGGCATTCGCGCGGGAAAATCCTCGTTTGCCGAGATGGGGATCGCACGAGCCTACACGGGGACGCCGCACGAGGCGACGGCCGACGAGGGCAATGTCCTCTACGAAAAACTCGTCGCGATGATTGTAGGCGAGGTCAAAGACGCGCTTAATCGGTAGAGTCTCGGGCATGCAGACGCCGCTCATGGGGTTCAACGCTGCCCGCTCGACCATCGTCGATGAAGTCGTGAAGCGTGTGTGCGAGTCCGCCCGGGACCCGCTCTTTGCCCTCAATGACGCGGCATACCATGAGATCCGGCGCCTCAGCGCCTCGGGCGGGGGCGATGAGTTGGCCGAGTGGCGCGCGCTCGCGCACTCCCTCGGTCGCTGGACGACGGACCAACAACGCGGAAGGCTCGAGGAGCTCGCGCGCCGCCACGCATGGGACGTGGCCGGGAACTTCGACCCGCGCGTTTACAAGGTCGTTTCGCGGGCCACGGTGCCGGTTTTGGGCGCGCTCCTCAATCCGCGCACGGCCATTCGCCAATTGGCCCATGTGGGCGATCTGAGCGCGCTCGATGGGCGAATTCTGGTCGAAGGGCCGGTTTCTCACATTCGCGCGCTCTCGCGCATTGGCACGTTGGTCTTCGTCCCAACGCATTTGTCGAATCTCGATTCGGTGGTCTTCGGCTTTGCGCTCGAGCGCTCGCAGCTCCCGCCCGCGACCTACGGCGCCGGGAAGAACCTCTTCACCAACCCCGTCCTCAGCTTTTTCATGCACAACCTCGGCGCCTACCGCGTCGACCGCCGATTGAAGCATGCACTCTACAAGGATGTACTGAAGACGTACTCGTGCGTGCTGCTGGAGCGCGGATACCACAGTCTTTTTTTCCCGGGCGGGACGCGTTCGCGGTCGGGTGGTGTGGAGCGAAAACTCAAGCTCGGCCTCGCCGGGACCGGCATCGAGGCCTTTGCTCGGTCGGCGGAGCGTGGTCGGTTGCAGCCGGTTTTTTTCATTCCGGCCACCATCAATTACCTGCTGACCCTCGAGGCGGAGACCCTCATCGACGACTTTCTCCAAGAGGAAGGCAAATCGCGCTACATCATCGACGACGACGAGTCGACGCGCCTGGGTCGAATTGCCGCCTTCATGCAAAAGCTATTGAAGATGGACGCCAGCTGCGTCATTCGCTTTTCACGACCCATGGACTGCTTCGGCAATACAGTGGATGAGCTCGGGCGCAGCGTCGATGCGCGCGGCCGCGGGGTCGACGCCAAGACATATGTGTATGATGCAAACGACCGTCCTTTGCACGACCCCGCGCGCGACGCGGAGTACACGAGGGAGCTGGGCGAGGCCATCTGCGAGGCCTACAAACGCGATACGGTGGTGATGGCGACGCATCTGGTGGCGGCCGTAGCTTTCGAAAAGCTGCGGTCGATCTCGGGCAAAGCAGACATATTTGCGCTGCTCCGCCACAAGGATGACGTGGTCGTTCCGCGCGAGGAGATGGCCCGCGATCTGGACAAGCTCCTCGCAGAGGTTCAAAAAATGGCCGATCGAAGCGAAATTGTACTGGCCCCCACGGTGCGCGGCGCCGATGGAGAGGCTATCCTGGCCGAGGCGCTCCGGGCGTTCTCCGGATACCACGCCAACGAAGTCATTACCCCGCGAGGAAGCGATCTCGTCTTGGCAGATACCCGTTTGCTCTTTTACTACCAGAATCGCCTTGCCGCTCATGGGCTCGCCGCGGACCTCATCGCTCCATCGGGTGTGAGCCCCAGTGCGACGCGCAAAGCTGCGGCCATTGCATGATCGCCACGGACGGTACTAGGCCGATGCGTGGCGGTGCGCTATGGTGCTCGCCCTTCTGGATAGAGGCTTCGCTGTGAACCCGATCGATTCGTCCGACCCGTCATCGACGGGAAAGCCCCCAACTGATATCTCGAGCGCACCCAAAGTGAACGCGAGTACGCATTCTCTCGAATCGTCATCGGCTTCGCCGAACGATGCCCCGACTAGTCACCTCCCTGCTTCCGGTGAGGCGCAAGTAGCTTCCCCCGGGCCGACCGAAGGCCGCGGGGAGTCGAACGCGCACGAGGAGGCTTCGACCCCTGCTGCTGGCGAAAGCACCAGTCCCGATACGGGTACCGGTGGCGAAGCCGCAGCCTCGGGCGAGGCCGGCGCTGCCACTGGCGGGCCGGAAAAGAAAAAGCGCCGTCGCCGCCGCCGGAAGAAGTCCGGTGCGGGGGCGCAAGCCACCGCGGGCACGCCCGGGGCGGAAGCTCAGGAAGAGGGCGAAGAAGGCGAGGGCGCCGAGGCGTCCGAGTCCGAAGCTTCTGCTTCTGTTCCTGGGAACGCCGAGGGCGGCGCTTCGGCGGACGCCGAGGGCAAAGGGGCCAAGGCTTCCAAGGACAAAAAGAAGAAGCCGAAGAAAGACCAGCGGCCTGCCAAAGAGGCCCGCGAGCGCCCCGCGTTCAACGTGGGCGACGTGGTCTTCGGCAAGATCCTCGACGTGGGCGAGGACGCCATCTTCGTCGACCTCTCCGGCAAGGGCCGAGCAATCTTCGACAAGCTCGAGCTCCTTTTGCCCGAGGACGTCGCCGATCAGCTCGAGGAAGAGTCGCGCCGCGCCGAAGCACGCGCGGAGGCGATCATCTCGGGTCGCGATCCCGACGCGGCGGAGGCTGCCGCTGCGGCCAGCCATGCCAAGGAGGCCGAGGAGCGCGCCAAGAGCTTGGCGACGGTCGGTGAGGCCACCCCGGCGGCGACCGACGCGGGTTCCGAGGCGTCTCAAGCTTCTCCGGCTTCTCAGGCGGGAGAGCTGACCAATGGAAGCCTGGAAGCAGGCGACCTTGGTACGGACGCCGAGGGTCTTCCGCACCGCCGCATCGTGCAGGCTCGCCCGAAGGACGAGGAGACGGCGGGAGCCGAGACCCTGGCCAATGGGCAAGCCGAGGCGCCGGTTGCGGCGGCCGAGGCGAGCGACGTGGCCTCGGGCGGTGAAGCCGAGGCGGCGCCGGTCGAATCGGCGGAGTCGGCCGGATCGGGTGAAGGTACGCCCGAGGCGCAGGCGGAGGGCGTCGAGGCTGCTGCGGCGGAGCCGTTGGCTGCGGGCGTCGTTCAGCTACCGCGGGTCGTGCTGGAGCCGGGCGCACCGTTCGTCGGCGTCGTGCACAACGACGGCGGCCGCGGCGGGCTGGTGGTGCTCACGCACCATCCGAAGCGCGCGTCGAAGGCCAAGCCGACGGTGGCGGCCGCGTACAAGCAAAAGAACGAAATTTTCGGCTTGGTGACGGGCGTCATCAAGGGTGGTGTCGAGGTCGATGTCGACGGCGTTCGCGCCTTCGCCCCCGGCTCGCACATGGATCTGCGCCTCGGCGCCGATCTGCACCCGCTCGTCGGGCGGCGTTTGCCCTTCTTCGTTACCCAGTACGGCAAGCGCGGACGCGACGTGGTGCTCTCACGCCGCGCGCTGCTCGAGGCCGAGGCGAAGGTGACGCGCGAGGCGGCCCTGGCGAAGATCACGCCGGGATCGGTCGTTCCGGGTGTGGTTCGCAGCGTCGTTCAGTTCGGCGCCTTCATCGACATTGGCGGCGTCGAAGGTCTGGTGCCGCTCACGGAGATGAGCCACAACCGCGGCGACACCCCGTCCGACGTCTTCAAGGTGGGCGCCACCGTCGACGTGAAGATCCTTCGGGTCGACGAAAAGGGGAAGGTCTGGCTCTCGCGCAGGGCGACCATCCCCGATCCGTGGCTGGCGGTGGCCGAGAAGTACGCGTTCGGCACGCGGCACACCGGCAAGATCGTGCGCTTGCAGCCGTTCGGCGCGTTCGTCGAGCTGGAGCCGGGGGTCGACGGGCTCATTCACACGGCGGATCTTTCGATCAAGCGCATCGAGCACCCGAGCGACGTCGTCAACGTGGGCGATCCCATCGAGGTCGTCGTCGCCTCGCTCGATCCGGGCTCGCACCGCATCGGTCTGCACCCGGCTCCGAGCGGCCCCGCGGCGGACGAAGCACCGCAGCGGGTCCAGCTACACAAAGTCGTCAAGGTGCAGGTCGTCTCGATCGAAACCGGCGGTCTCACCGTGCGCGTGCTCGGCGCAACGGGCCGTCACGCCCGCGGCTTCATCCCCGCCGGCGGCACGGGCACCCCGCGCGGTACCGATCTGCGAAAGGCCTTCCCGCCGGGTCACACCCTCGATGCCAAGGTGATCGAGATGGACCCGAAGCGCTCCGAGATCAAGCTCTCGATCCGCGCCATGCAGGAAGAGACGGAGCGCAGCGCGTACCAACAGTACCGTCAGCAGGTCAAACGCGAGGCCAAGTTCGGTACGTTTGCCGACTTGCTCGCCAAGCGCGGTCCGACGCAGAAGTAACAGCTGCGCAGCTCTGTGCGTGAGGCACCCCGGGCGTTCGTCGTCCGGGGTGTTTTTCTTTTTTGGGGCTTCGCCCCAAGGGGGGGTGGGGTGTCGGTTCGGTGCCGGGGTTTATCGGACGTCTCCGGAGGTTTTCGGTCGGCCTCGAGGTTTCGGACGTCTCCGGAGGTTTTTCGGTCGGTCCGAGGTTTTGGACGTCTTCGGAGGTTTTTCGGTCGGTCCGAGGTTTTGGACGTCTTCGGAGATTTGTCGGTCGGCCCCGAGGTTTTGGACGTCTTCGGAGATTTATCGGTCCCGAGGTTTGTCGGTTCGGTTCCGGGTTTTCGGGCGTCTCTGGAGGTTTTTCGGTCGATCCCGAGGTCTGTCGGTTCGGTCCGGAGGTCTGTCGGTTCGGTCCGGAGGTCTGTCGGTTCGGTCCGGAGGTCTGTCGGTTTGGTCCGGAGGTTTTCGGACGTCTCCGGAGGTTTGTCGGTTCGGAGGTTTGTCGGTTCGGTCTCGGGTTTGGTTCGGCGCCGAGGTTTTCGGACGTCTCCGTAGGTTTGTCGGGTCGGTGTCGGGGTTTCGGACGTCTCCGGAGGTTTTTCGGTCGGTCCGAAGGGGGGCGGGGGAGCGTCCGGGGTGAGGACTTTTTTCGCCTGGTCGACTTTGTTTGCTTGGCGAGGATCGACGTTGTGATGGGACCCGCTTAGATTTTGCAGCATGCACCGGGGAAGCTGTCTCTGTCGCGCCGTGCGGTACGAGATTGATGGGCCGTTGCGGCGGATCACGCACTGTCATTGCAGCATGTGCCGCAAATTTCATGGGGCGGGGGTGGGGACGTATGCGACGCTTCGGCGAGCGCGGTTGCGGGTCGTGGCGGGGGAGGAGGCGCTCACGGTGTTTGCGTCGAGCGACCATGCCACGCGTAGCTTTTGTTCGCGGTGTGGCGCGTCGCTGTTCTTCGAGGATCGCGACGAGCCGGAGTCCGTCGATGTGGCGATCGGCACCTTGGATGACGAGCCGGACGCCATGCCCTGGGCGCACATTTTCGTGGCCGACAAGGCGGGTTGGGTCGACATTCGCGACGAGCTCCCCCGCTTCGAGGCGTCCCCGCCGAGCGAGCCCTCGACCAGCTAGCGCGCTCGATGCCTTAGATGCGCTTGAGGGCGCGATCCAGCTCGGTGCGGGCGGAGTGAAGCCGGAAGTAGACGGTGTTGACGGAGACGCCCAGGGTGTGGGCGATGTCCGCGGCGCTCTGGCCCTCGATTTCGTAGAGGATCAAGACGGCGCGCTTCTCCAGCGGGATGCTCGCGAGCGCGCGATCGAGGCGCGCAAGGCGCTCGCGGCGGCTGAGGGCGCCGGTTTGATCGGGCGCGATGGTCTCCAGGGCCGCTGCGGCGCCTCCGTCGGCGTCCTCCGGGTGCCGCCGGCGATGGCGCCGCGCGTCGGCGGCCACGCGCAGGGCGATTTGAAAGAGCCAGGCGCGCGGGCCGTAGCTGCGGTCCACGTAGTCGGCGAAGCGACGGTGGGCGATGACGAACACCTCTTGGAGTTTGTCCTCGACATCCGCGTCGGGCACGCCCAGACGGCGCAGATTGCGGCACACGAAGTCGGCCTCCAGCTCGTAGATCGCGCGGAAGTCGAGATCCATCTCGGATTGGTGCAAGCGATGTGCATCTGACTGCATCGGCAGTCGCGTGCTCATTTCGATGTTCTTCTGAGCCTCGAAAGAACCCGTCATCACTGAGGGTTTTACCACCTCCACGGCGTCGCGCTATGCTCTGAAAATTTCCATCCCGTCGTCACGACGGCCATCCAAACGTCACAACAAACGGCGTGTCTTGATCTCCAGGTAGCTCTTAACGAGCTCCGGGGTCACATCGTCGGGGAAGACGTCGAGCACCAACACCCCGGCGTTGCGCAAGGTGCGGATCAAACCATCGCGCCAGGCCAGGGCTTCTGCCGCGGCCGCTCGGACATAGAGATCATGCGCGGTGTCCGCCGGGGTGGTAGCCAGATCTTCCACGTCGCGATCGCGCATCAACACGCACAGCGGCAGATGGCGCGGGAGCAACGAGCGCACGGCGGCCGCGAGCTCCTTGGCGGAGCGCGGATCGAGCAGGTTCGTAAAGATGATGAACAGCGAGCGCGCCCGCACCTGCGTCTGCAAGAACGACATGGCCGCGTGGTAGTCGGTCGCGGCGAAGCCGGCCTCCAGCGCGTAGCTGGCGCGCGTGAGCTTTCGCCCGCCCGCGCGCCCGCCCAAGGGCCGCAAGAACGTGCGCGGCGCATCGTCGAACGCGATCATCCCCGCCTTGTCACCGCCGCGCAGCGCGACGTCGGCGGCGAGCAGCGCGGCGTTCAGCGCATGGTCCACGCTGGTGAGCCCCTTGGAGGTCCCGCGCATGCCGCGGCCCACGTCGAGCGCGAACACCACGTTTTGGTTCGACTCGGCTTGGTACTGCCGCACCGTCGGATCGTCGCGCCGCGCGAAGGCGCGCCAGTCGATGTGCCGCGCCTCGTCGCCGCGCTGGTACGGGCGCAGCCGCTCGAACTCCGTGTCGCCTCCGCGCACGCGCAGCGAGCCGAGGCGCGCATCCTGCCGCCCTTGCCGTCGCAAGAGCTCGAGCGCCCGCGCCGCGTGCACGTCGGGGAAAATGTCGACGTGCGCCGGCAGCTCGATGCGCTCTTGGCGCGCGATGAGCCCGAGCACCGACTTGTAGCGCACCACCACCGCACGAAAGTCGCGCGGCCCGCGGCGCGTAGGGTGCACCTCGTAGCGGAACGTCACCTCGCCGCGCGCCGGAAGCACGAAGCGCGCGGGAAGATCCTTGGTGTCGCAGTCGTCCAGCGGATCGTCGGACGCGACGCCCGACAGACGGCGCCCGCTCCGGTTGCGCAAGGTGATCACCACCGGGTTCGCGCGGCCCACGGAGAAGATCGCCGCGGCCTGGCGCTCGGCCTCCACCCGGCGCCCGAGCGCGAGCCCCACGTCGAGCAACGCGGCGACGAGCGCGATCGCGTCGAGCACCAAGAGCGCCGGACGCCAGGACGGGATGAAGCCCGCGGCCAGCGCCACCACGGCGATGAGCCAGAGAAGCCCGGTGAGCCGCTTGGTCGGAACCACCGGCCCTCACGCCACGCGAGGTACGGGTGCGCTGCGCAGGATCTCGTTGATGCGATCGTCGGCCGTGACGCCTTGCAGCTGCGCGTCCGGGTGCAGCATCACCCGGTGACGGAGCACGGGGGCGACCATGGGCTTCACGTCGTCCGGCGTGACGAAGTCGCGGCCCGAGCTGGCGGCGATCACCTGCGCCGTCTTCAGGAGCGCGATCGACGCCCGCGGCGAGGCGCCCAGCTCGATGGCGCGGTCCTCGCGCGTGCGCCGCACCAGATCGACGATGTAGCCGATGATGGCCTCGTCCACCCGCACCTGCGCGACGAAGCGCTGCATGGCGACCAGCTCCTCCGGCGTGGAGACGGGCTCGAGCCGCGAGAGATCCGTGGGGTCGAAGCCGCGCGCGTGGAAGAGCACGATCTTTTGCTCCACCTCGCGCGGCGGATCCAGCACCGTGAGCTTCACGAGGAACCGATCGAGCTGCGCCTCGGGGAGCGGATACGTCCCTTGCGACTCGACGGGGTTTTGCGTGGCCACCACCATGAACGGCTGCGGGAGGGGCCGCGAGTGCCCATCGACGGTGACCTGCCGATCCTGCATGGCCTCGAGCAGCGCCGATTGCGTCTTGGCCGGGGCGCGGTTGATTTCGTCCGCCAGCATCAGCTGCGTGAAGATGGGGCCCGCCACGAACGTAAAGTTGCCCCGCTGCCGGTCGAAGATCGAAGAGCCGGTCACGTCGCTGGGCATCAAGTCGGGGGTGAATTGAATGCGCTTGAACGTGCACCCCGAGACCACGCCGAGGGTGCGCGCGACCAGCGTCTTTCCGAGACCGGGCGCGCCTTCCACCAGCGCGTGCCCTTGCGCCAGGGTGGTGACGAGCACCCCGTGAACCAGCTCGTGCTGGCCCACGATCACCTTGGCGATCTGCTGCTGGATGCGACCGTAGATGGTTCGAAATTGCTCGGCGTCCATTCGCTTTCCGTTTCTTACGCTAACACCACTCGGGCTCGCGCCACCTGCGCGAATCACCTGGCCAACATGAGGACTGCTAATCCATTCGAAGCGCCGCCGACACGATGGCGCTCAACTTCTTGAGCACGAAGAGCTCGTCCCCGCGCGGGACGGCAAAGGCATGCACGCTGGTGGCCCGCTGCCAGACCTCCGCGCACTCGCGCGCATCGACCCCGGACCTTTGCGCGAGCCACGCGCCGATGTCCTGCGCGCCGCGCGGCAACCGCTGGCGAACGCGCTCCTCCGCGTAACGCGCATACGCCGCCAGGGCGTGGGCGGACGCGCGCCTTCGGTAGTAGAAGGTCCCCGTCGCCTCGATGTGCTCCGTGAAGGCGCGGCGCACCTCGGGGACGTTTCGCCGCGAGCGCGCGAGGCGCGCGCCCACCGCCGCGAACAGCACCAAGGTCGCGGCAAGCGCGTGGTACAGCCCGAGCCCGAGCCCCGCGCGCTCCAGGGCGGTGATGGGGTTCGTCACCGGGCTGATGCCGTCCTCGGCCCGCGCGATCCGCAGCTCACGTCGATCGAGGGTGCGCAGGAGCGCGATCAAAGCCCCGGCGTTCTCGGGCTGCGCGAGCTGGGCGTTGGTCAAAAGATCGCTGCTCGCGAGGGTGATGACCTTGCCGCGCGCGATGGCCTGAAAGGCCGCATAGAGCTTTCCATCGCCCGTGTGCGCGAGCGGAACGGCGCGCGGGCTCCGCATGGCGACCGGCTCGACCAGCTTGGCGCGGTGCACGTTTGCGGGTGGGGGCGGTGCTTTGGGCGCCTCCTCGTCCTCCTCCTCTTCGTCGGGATCGAGCATCTCGTCCGCGTCCGGTTCGGTCTCGATCTCCGCCGACGACGAGGGCTCCGAGATGGCGCCCAGATCGTTCGGCCAATGCAGGGGCGAGCCGGCCAGGATGAGAAAACCGCCGGCGCGCACCCATCGGATCAAGTGCTCTTCGGTGTTGGTCTCCAGGATCGTGCGATCGGTGTCCACCAGGATCGCGAACGTTGGCCCCTGGCCGTTGCGATCGTCGATGGGCACGCTCGCCAGCGAGCTCCCGAGCCTCTTGACGGTGACCCCCTGGCGGAGCAAGAGCTCGCCCAGCACCTCGTGCCCCGACGGATCGCTCGCCCGCGCCCCGCGTGGAATATGAAATCCGCAGCCGGCCGAGAGCGCGAGGACCATGACGAGCAACGTCGTGAGCGCGAGCCCCCGCGCTGCCCCCTCGGGCGAGGGCCCGGACCGGACGATGGCCACCGCCCGCGACGCTGCGCGCGACACCACGTCCTCCGTGGCCTGGGCGCCGCCGAACTGCACGCGATCCACGTCGCGCACGATGGCGTAGAGGGACTCGCGCGCCGGCTCCTCGCTGCACGCGCGCACGTACTCGCCGTTGGTTCGATGCCGCGCGATGCGGATGGCGCCGCGATGATCCAGGGCCCGGAGCGAGGCGTTCAAGTACGAGAACAGCGCGGCCTCGAGGTTCCCTTGCTGCGCGTGCTCGGCCGCGCGCCGGAGCAAGAGCTCCGCGTCTTCTTCCTGCAGGAGCTCCTCGGCGGCGCGCGACGCGCGGCCGGTGACGGTCTTCGCGTCGGAGGTGGTCTCGGACAGCGCTTTGTCCTTGCGGGTGCGCACCAAGAGGCGGAGCAGGGGAAAGAGCACCGCCACCGCCACCGCCAGGATCAAGACCCAAATGAGCCCGTGCGCGATGTCGCCGAGCGCCTTCTGCAAGGTCTCGACGAACGAGCCCGATTTCGGCTTCGGCGGCTCGTGCACCGCGGGGCCGCGCTCCTCGGCGCAGGCCGCCCGAAACCCCTCGCAGTCCGGGAGCCGCGCCGCCACACTGCAGAGCTCGCGCGCGCGCGACGGCAGCGGGCGAATGGGTTGCTTGCAGAACGCATTGTTCTCGCGCAGAACGTCGGGCACGTCGCGCGCGGCGCGCTCGGGATCGAGCGGGGCGGCGAGGCCCGGGGCCGCGGGCGGAGGCCTGGCGTCGGTGGTCGTTGCCGAGGCAACGATGGCACCCAAGACGGCGATGAAAATCGCGGCGTGGCGAGAATCGCTCACGCGAGGGCCCCCTCGTCCTGCGGGTACGTGCGCGCGGCCAGGGCGGCGAAGCGGGTCTGAATGTCCCACCCCTCGGTGCGCGTGCGCAGGTCGATGTAGAGGAGGAAGCGGATGGTCGTCACGAAGGGGACCGCCATCCAGAAGCCGAGGGTAGAGAGGGCGCCGCCGCCCGCGGAGGTGAGCGCGTCGGGGGGATGAACCTCGAGCAGGCCGTCGAGCAGCATGCGGCCGCACGCGTCTACCAGAAAGGGGGTGCCGAAGGTGAAGGCGGTCATCAAGAGCACGCCGATCACCACGTTGCCCACCTGGGCGTGCGCGATCCGGCCGGCCCGCGCCATGGCCGGGATCACCTTCGCTTGCTCGAGCAGGAGCACCTCCGGAAGAAAGAGGAGCAGCGCCTGCACCCACGCGGCCGGCAAGACGAAGAAGAACGCCGCGAGCCCGACGGAGATGGTCTGCACCACCCGGGCGACGATGAGGCGCGGCACCGTGCGGAGCGCGGCCAAGAGCACGTCGCGCGTGCGGACTTTGTCCGTGAACATCAGGCGCGAGGCGAGCACGGTGAACGGCGCCCCGGCGAGGAGCGACAGAAAAAAGCCGGCGAACCACCCCCAGCCCCACCCGGCGCCTTCGCCGATGAGCCACGTGACGGCGGCCGAGGGGACGAGCACCAAAAGCGAGAGCCACGCGTAGGCGCGGCCGTGGAGCGCGACGAAGCGCATGGCCAGATCGACCACGTCGAGCACGTTGCGCTGGCGCAGCACCACGCGCGCGCCGTGCAAATTGAGGTCGCCGAGGTTGCTCACGAGCGCACCCACTCTTTGAGGTCGCCGAGGTTGCTCACGAGCGCACCCACTCTTCGCCGCGGCCCGCGAAGATCAAGTACACGAGCACCACCACGAGCCACGTGCCGCCAAAGGCGATCTTGAGCCCGGACGGCAAGCTCGAAGCCGACCAGAACGCCTCGATGGCGGCGGCGATGAGCAACATGATCGCGGCGCCGCTCACGATGACGGCGACGTCGCGGCCCGCGGCCTGCAGCGAGGCGAGGCGCGTTCGCTCGCCCGGCGCCACGATGGACCAGCCGAGCGACATGCCCGCGCCGCCCGCGATGACGATGGCGCCCAGCTCGAAGGCGCTATGCCCCACGATGAACAGGAGCAAGTTGCCCCCGGCGCCTTGCGAGGCCACGTAGCCGAGGATGGCGCCGATGGCGAGCCCGTTCTGCACCAGGTAGAAGGCGGAGCCCAGGCCGCCGAAGACGCCGGTGGCAAAGCAGCGCAGCGCGATGCCCACGTTGTTGTTCACGTAGAAGCCGGCCATCATGGCGCCTTCCCCCGCCTGGCGCCCGGCGGCGAATCCTTTGGCGTATCCTTCGACCAGAGGCCGAAGCTGCGACTCGGGCACCACGCGAAAGGCGAAGCTCGGCTCGCTGAGCGACGCGATGGCGCCGAAGAGAAAGGGGCCGAAGAAGAGGAGGAGCGCCAGGAACATGGTGCGCCAGTGGGCCCGCACCGCCCGGGGAAAGGCGAGGAACGCGCTCTTTTTTCCGCGCAGGGAGAGGGTGAACCGCGGACGCGGCGGCAGGGCGTAGAGCACCGAGTGGGCGCTGGCGGTGAGCGCGTGCAGGTAGTCGACGAGCGGTGCGCTGTAGCGGGCGGCTTGGGCGCGGGCCAGATCGGCGCAGATGTCGCGGTAGAGCGGCGAGAGGCGGGTGACCTCGTGGATCTCGAGCGCGCCCAGGCTCTTGTCGGTGGCCCGCCGCGTGAGAAGCTCGAGGTCGGCCCAATCTTTGTGACGGCGCGCCACGAAGGCCGCCTCCGTGACGTGGGAGGTCAGCGCCACGAAAGCCGCTCCATTTCCCGCGGCTGTCGCGACGATGCCGGCGCCTCGCCTCGGCCCGCGTTGGCTGCGCGCTCATAGAGGAGCGCCAGGAGCCGCGAGGGCGATGGGGCGCGCTCGCCCGCGGTGCGCGGCAGGTTCAAGCCGTGCCGGCGTACGAGCGGTTCGACCATCATGGCCGCGAGCTCTTCCTCCCGCGATGGGCCCAAGGTGCCGCGGCGCCGCAAGAACAGCTCGATGGCGGTGCGCTCGTCGGCGTCGAGGGTCACCCGCTCCGGAATGGCGACGAGCTCGAAGGGCTCCGCCGGAGGCCACAGCCGCAGCGGCGCGGCGGCGCGGGCGCGATCGATCATGACGACCATGGTGTTGGCCACCAAGTCGCCCAGCCGCTGGAAGCGCGACGTGACCAGCATCGAGACGAGCCCCACCACGTACACGAGCGGCAGCGCATCGGCGGCCCGCAACACATTGCGCAGCGCAGCCCCGCCGAAGCCGACCGGCCGTCCGCCGGTGGTGACCACGCGCAGGCCAAGGGCCATTTTGCCGAGGCTCGTACCCTTCCAGGCCTCCCACACCACGAAATAGACCCACTGCACGGCGAACAGCAGCAAGAGGATCAACCCGAAGCCCAGCCCCATGGTCGACGTATACGACTGCTGCATGCGCTCCATCATGTCGCTGGCGCCGGCCGCCACGAAGACGATGATGGCCACGACGAACACGCAAAAATAACACGCGACGACATCGATCAGGTACGCGATGCCCCGGCGCGCGGGCCCGGCCAGCCGATGGCGAAAGACGATGTGCTCGGGCGTTTCAATGGCGACGTCGGTATCGAGCGGAGCGTGCACGACTTCCACCATCCTAAACTGTACTCGGCGCGCGTGCATGCGGGGGCAGCGAGGTCGTTCAGCGGGTGCCCCGGCGCTTGGAGGGCTCTTCCCGGGGAGGATTGTCGAAATCGTCCAGCGCCAGAGCTCCTAAGATGCAGGTGCGCCAAATGGTGCACGGGGCGCGTGCATGCGGGGGCAGCGAGGTCGTTCAGCGGGTGCCCCGGCGCTTGGAGGGCTCTTCCCGGGGGGGATTGTCGAAATCGTCCAGCGCCAGAGCTCCTAAGATGCAGGTGCGCCAAATGGTGCACGGGGCGCGTGCATGCGGGGGCAGCGAGGTCGTTCAGCGGGCGCCCCGGCGCTTGGAGGGCTCTTCCCGGGGAAGATTGTCGAAATCGTCCAGCGCCAGAGCTCCTAAGATGCGGGTGCGCGCCAGGGCAAGGCGGGCCGAGAGGGCCGATTCGTCGCGGGCGGAGGGGATTTCGGTCTGGAAGTGGAAGAAGAGGCATTTTCGGATGTAGCCTCCGAAAGCAAAGACGTGGCCCAGAATGGGGTCGCGCTCGGTCGCGCCGGGCAGCAAGGTGACCCAAACCCGCGTGTCGTAGGCGCCGGGGCCGATGGTCGTGGCGTCTTCCACCGTGGTCATTTTGCCGGTGGGGACGAAGCCCAGATCGCGCGCCCGATCTTCGCACCGCTGGCGGTTGACGAGGCTTGGCTCGGTGGTGGTGAAGATTTGGACGACGGATCGGGTGGCGAGGTGCCGGACGGTGAGCTCGCGTTGGGAATGGTCGTCGAGGGTCCAGTTCTTTGGCTCGGGTAGGGGAATCGTCAGGGCGAAGCGCTTGGAGTGCGCGGTGCCCCAGTGCTGCGTGTCGAAGCTGGTGGGGCCCGAACCCCCGGCCGAATCCGCAGGCCCGCTCGTGGTGGGACGCTCCACCGGTGAAGGTGTGCTCTCGGCACAGCCGAACGCACCGAGGGCCACCCAAGCCACCAAGACCGGTACCGCGCGGAAAAAGTTCATCGCTCGCATGGTCCTCATCACCGACGCAAAAGAACGTAGACGGCCCCGGCCCCGCCGTCTTCCTCGCGCGCGCTGGCAAAGGCCGCGACGTGCGTGCTCGAGGTGCCCTGCGAGAGCCACGCGGCGATCTCGCCCCGAAGCACGCCGAGGCCGCCGGGCGAGTGCTCGCCTTTTCCGTGTACGACCAGAACGCACCGCTCGCCGCGCTCGCGCATGGTGTGCAGGAACGTCTCGAGCGTATCGCGGGCCTCGCCGGCGCGCTGGCCATGCAGATCGATGGTCCCGTCGATGGGAACGAGCCCGCGCCGGACCCGCCGCAGCCAATCGGAGGGAACGTCCACCCGGCGGCCCTCCACGTGGCGGCCGTCGTCGGAGACCTCGAAGCGCGAGCCGCCTTCGACCAGGACGCGCAGGTGCTCGTGCACCTCGTCGCTCTCTTGCTGAACCCGCGCCTGCGCCGATTCACGCTGCGCGCGGGCGTCCGGATTCTCGTCGCGCCCGTGCTGCGCTCGGGCCACCCGTCCGCGCGTTTGATCGAGCGGCGTGACCCCGCTGACCAGGCGATGGAACGCCAGCGCATCCTCCTCCGAGCGGGCGAGCTCCGATGCGGCCTTGGCGGCCGGGGTGCGCGGCTTCGAAGGTGCAGCCGGGCGCGCGCCCGCGGCAGACGGCCGCTTGCCGCTCGCCGTCTTGGGCGCTTCTTTTTTCTTCTTTTCCTCCTCGACCAGCTTGTCGCGCAGCTCGCGCAGCCCCGCGAAGGGCCCGTCCGGAGCCTTACTTTTCTTGACCATCGGCGCCTCCTTGCTCGGCGGTTGGGGACGAGGCCTCTTCGGGTTGCCGTTGCCGGTCCCGCAAGAGCCGCCCGACCGCGATTTGCACGCTCTTGATGCCGGTGAGCACGCCGTCCTCGTAGTGCCAGTCGGTATCGTGAAGCTCCGGAAAATCATGCGGATTTTGCAGATCTTCCAGGACGAGGCCCGGCTTCAGACGCCGCGCGAGGTCGAGCACTTTCTTCGTCTGAAGGGTTTCCATTTCCTTCAGCAGCATCTCGAGTTCATCGAACCGAAGGGTCAAAGAATTTTCCATTATTCAATCTTCTTCTTGGCCAAGCCGATTTCGTAAAGAGCATCGATATCCGAAAGCTCGACCTCCGTCGCGATCGCTTGCTCCGGGTAGATGGCTACCGTCGCGCCCTTCGCGGGGCAAATGCCCAGGCAGCCCGTCTGCGTCACCCACACGCTCCGGATCTCGCCGCGTTGCTGAACGCGCTTTTTGAGCGCGGCATAGACGGCGTCTCCGTTGGCGCTGCACCCGGGGCCGAGCGGCGAGTTTTGCCTTCGGTTGCAGCACACGAAGAAATGAAGCTGCGGATGAAGCGGTGCCTTTTTCATGAGGAGACGAGAGCGAGTTTGCCAGGTTCGATTGCAATGGCCCGACGATCCGGATCATAAAGGATCCGGGTTTTTTCGTCGGTCCACCCTCGCAGGTGCTGGACGAGCCGTCTGGTCCGCCGGATGACCGCCATGTTCGAAATGAAAGTGGCGCGATATTTACCTGGTATTCGGGTCAACGGCTGGAATGAAACACCCCGGCTGCGTGTGAGCTCCATGTGACACCCCGCGGTTCGCTCGTTGCATCGCAGAAAAAGAGAGCCTCTCGCGACACCCGCACGGCGAAGAAAAAAATGGCCCGGCCGACTCCGCTCCCACCCGTCGATCGCCGCCGCGCGATCGCGCTGTCCTCTGATGTTCCAGGTGCTTCTGGTTCCTCTGCGCCGCCCGATCGCCGCGTCATCCTCGGCGCCGAGTTGGGTCGGGGAAACGCATCCACCGTCTTCGCCGGCGTCCTCGAGTCGCCGCACGGTGTGCAGCGTCGCGTCGCCGTGAAGGTGATCGATGCGTCGACCCACGATGAACAGGAGCCGGTGCCCACCGCCATCTTCAACGCGGTGAAGATGGCCGCCTTGATCGTGCACCCCAACGTGGCCGCGACCTACGAGGTGGTCTTCGAAGGGCACACCGTGATGATCATCAGCGAGCTCATCGACGGTTGCACCCTCGAAGCTTTCATCGATGCGTATACGAAAATGGACCGCAAGGTTCCCCCGGATCTGGCGCTCTTCATGGCGACCGAAATCGCCGAAGGCCTCGCCGCCGCGCGCGACACCCGCAACCTCGAAGGCGGGCTCCTCAACATGAGCCATGGCGAGCTCTCGGCGCGCGAAGTTCTGGTGTCGTGGAATGGCGAGGTCAAGCTGACCGACTTCGGCCTGGCGCAGGCGATTCGCCCGGCCTCGGGCGTTCGCAACATTCGCTCGTTCGCGCGCCGCGCGGCCACGCTTGCACCGGAGGTCGCCAAAGGACGGCGCCCCGACGCGCGCTCCGATGTGTTTGCGCTGGGCATTTTGATGCGCGAGATGCTCGTCGGCCCGCGCTGGTCGCCCTCCATCAGCGATCAAGATGCTTTTGCGCGCGCCCGCGAAGGTGACATCGAGATGAACGTGCTCGAGCCGCGCCTCTACGAGCCGGTCGCCGAGATTTTGAACCGCGCGCTGGAGCTCGATCCGTCGAACCGGTTTCCGCACGCGGGGGCCATGGCCTTCGAGCTGCGCCGCGCATCGTTGCCGCTGGGCATCGGCGACAACCGCCTCTTTTTGCGCCATGCCATGCACGACATGCTGGCCATTCCGCCCGAAACCGACCAAGCGTCGGAGGCGGATCGCACCGCGCCCGCGCGCCGCTCGCGTACCGGCCACCTCTAGTCGAGTTGGCTCGCGATCGCTCGCGCTCACCCGCGATGGGCGCAATCAACTCGAAACGAGAGCGCTTTACGGGCGGGCGCTTCGAAGGAAGCGCTCCAGGGCGAGCACCGCCAGGGCGTGGGTGATGCGGCCCTGATCGAGGAGCTCGGCGATCTGGGCGGCGGGGACGAGGACGACCTCGCACTCCTCTTGATCGTCGAAGGCAGTGGGGTGCGTGGGCTGGGCTCCGCGGGCGAGGAACATATGGCAGCGGTTGTTCGACAGCGCCGGGTTGGGCTCCACCGTCGTCAGGAGCTCCCAGCTCGGTGCGGTGTAACCGGTCTCCTCGAGGAGCTCCCGGCGCGCCCCGAGCTCGGGCGCCTCGCTCGATTCAATCACACCGCCCGGCACCTCCAGGCTCAGGGCGTCGCTTCCAAAGCGGTATTGCCAGATGAGAACGACGCGATCGTCGGGGGTTACGGCCACGACATTGCACCAGTCGGGGCAGGTCATCGTGTAAACGTCGCGACGCGAGGCGCCGAGATGGTCGGTGACCTGATGATGCAGCACGTCGAACACTCGGTAGCTTCCCTCGGTGCGCGAGGCAGAGAGGTTCCACTTTTGGATGCGCGGGGGCTCGAGCACGAAGGGCGGTGATTTCATGGCGCGGTCCGCATTCTAGGGCCACAAGTGCCGGAGAGTGCCCGAGGTCGCTCCCATCTCAGGCGCCTGCGACCTCGGCCTCCAGGTCCGGGACGAGGTCGGGGGGGAAGCGCCCCGAATCCGCGCACGCAGGAGGTGCGCGGGACGCTCGGAAGCCCTATATGCTTTCCCACGATGCTAGGTCGTGCTGTTCGCTGGATCAGAGACATTCCCCGCAAGTTTGCCGTCATTCGCGAAGACGTCCAAGCGGTGTGCAACAACGATCCGGCCGCCCGCTCGCCCTTCGAGGTCATCCTGGTGTACCCGGGGCTGCACGCCTTGTGGTTCCACCGGGTGGCGCACCATTTTTGGGCGTCGGGCTTCTACCTCCCGGGCCGGGTGGTGAGCCATGTGAACCGGTTCGTGACGGGCATCGAGATCCATCCGGGCGCGCGCATCGGCCGCCGGGTGGTGATCGACCATGGAATGGGCGTGGTGATCGGCGAAACGGCGGTCGTGGGCGATGGGTGCCTCCTCTACAAGGGCGTGGTGCTCGGCGGGACCACGCTCACCCACGAGAAGCGCCACCCCACCTTGGGCAAGAACGTCGTGGTGGGCTCCAACGCGTGCATCCTGGGCGCCATCGAGATCGGCGACTTCGCGCGCATCGGCTCCGGCAGCGTGGTGATCCGCCCCGTTCCTGCCGACGCCACCGTGGTCGGCGTGCCGGCGCGGGTCATCGTCCCGGCCAAGCACCGCTTCGACGCGGCGCTGGACCACGCGAACCTGCCCGATCCCATCAGCGACATGATCCGCGCCCTGGCCGCCCAGAACGAGCGGCTGCGCGAGCGCCTCTCGCGCATCGAGGCGCGGCTGGACCTCGATCACGATGAGCGCGACAACAACGTTCACTTGCCCTATGAGGGAGACGAGCTTCCGCCGTTGGATGGGGGATGAACCGAGGAAACGCGGGCGGTGCTCGAAGGTCATGACCAAGAAAAAAGCTGCAGCGACCGCCGATGGGGAGAAGCTCATCGTCAAGAACAAGAAGGCGTACTTCGACTACGCCGTGGAGGATCACTTCGAAGGTGGCTTGGTGCTCCTGGGCGGTGAGGTGAAATCCCTCCGCGACGGGAGGGTCGAAATGGTCGACGCCTTCGCCAGCGTGGAGCGCGGTGAAATCTGGCTCAAACAGCTGACCATCGCGCCCACCGAGCAGGCGCGCGCCTTTCCGCACGAGCCGCGCCGGCCGCGCAAGGTGCTCCTGCACGCGCGCGAGATCGATCAAATCGGCAAGCGGATCCAGCGCGAAGGCTACACGATGATCCCCCTTCGCATTTACTTCAAGAACGGCTTCGTCAAGGTGGAGCTGGGCCTCGCCAAGGGCAAGAAGACGCTCGACAAGCGGCAAGACATCGCGCGCAAATCCGCCGACCGCGAGGCGCGCGCGGCCATCGGCCGAGGGCGCAAGGGCAACGAATGAGCACGCACCTCCGATGGCTCAAAGGCGGCGAGGCCGACGTCACCCGCGTGACCGGCGATGCCGTGGTCTTGCGTTCGACCATTCCATCGCCGCCTGGCTCGCGCATCGATGGCGCGCTCACCGCGGGCGGCGACGCCTCCGTCACCATTCGCGTGAAAATTCACGCCTCGAAGCGGCAGGACGACGGCTCCTTCGTGCTCGAGGGGCGCCTCATCGACGTGACCCGCGAGATCCGCGAGCGCCTGGTGGCGCTGGCGGGCGGGTGAAGGTCACCTCTTCGCGCTTGCTGCGTTGGCGCGACGGGCGGCGAGGAGCAAGCACGCGCCGCCGAGCAGCGCGAGGGCCACGGAGCTGACCTGTTGCGGGACGTCGTCGGGGGCGACGCCACCGAGCAAATTGTGCAGGTTTCCGCGCGGGGTGAAGAGCGCGATCGTGCTGGAGGTGTCGCCGGCGCTCGAGCCGAGGAGAAAGTCGAGGACGAGAAAGGTGGCGCGCCCGCCGCCGCCGCGGCCAAAGGTGGCGCCGAGGGAGAACCACGCCGCGTAGCATGCGCCGCCCAAGGCGCCGATCCAGAGGCTGGCGACGAGGTCGGCCCCGAGGTGCGGGCTTCCTGCGATGGCGACGGCGGCGCCGCCGACCAACCCGGTGACGGCGGCGCTCACGCCCATGGCGGTGAGCACCGTGGCCAGCGCGACGCGCGAGGGCGATGCACCCAGCGCGACCACCGGGCGAATGGCCTCCTTGAGCCCTTCGCCGCCCAGCGCGCTGCCGACGGCGGCGAACGCGAGCAACGGCGCCACCACGTTGCCGAAGGCCCCGAGCAGGATGCGATCGGCGCCCGACCCACCTCCGGGCTGGCGCGCCGCCAAAGCCGACACGATGGCGAAGGCGCTCCAGAGCGCGATGGAGAGCCATGCGCGCGGCGCGTTCGTGAATCGGGCGAGCGGTACGCGGGCGAGGATCACGGCTTTTGCTCCTCGAGCCGGAGCGCGTCGAGCGTAACGCCCGAGGCGAGGACGGCGCGCGAGACGGCGCCGGCCATCGCCAGGGGATCCGTCCCTCGCACGATCACGCCGTGATCGCTGGCGACGATCGCGAGCGCCGCCTCTTCGCGGGCCAGCGCGCCGGCGAGGATCCGCGGATCGCTGGCCACGACGTGAAGCTCCACCTCGGACGGGCGGTGCGGGGCCGCCTCGGAGAGGACGCCGCGCTCGAGGGTCAGGTGCTTGTCCGTCAGGGCGCGCGCGTCGCGCGGGGAGGCGGTCCCAATCACGATGCACGCCCCATCTTTCGCGCGCTGTCGGAGGAGCTTCGGCAGCACCGAAACGGCGCGCGCATCCATGGCCAGGAAGGGCTCCTCCACCAGAAGAACGCGCACCGCCTGCGAGGTGAGCGCTTCGGCCATGGCCACCGCCCGGATCTCCGCTCGATCCAAGGTGCGCAGCCGCCGCGGCGCCAGCGACTCGAGCCCCAGCTGCGACAACCGCGCCACCGGGTCGGCGGCCGAATTTCGTGCGGTAGAACCGGCCGCAGCCGAATTAACTGCGGCCAAGCCACCGGCAGCCGAATTTCGTGCGGCCGAGCTCCCGGCGGTACCATCCCCGCGAATGGCGCGCGCGAGCTCCAGCGCCTCGGCGACGCGCAGCTCGTCGGGCAGCACCGCGTCGAGCGGCACATAGCCCACGGCGCGGCGGATCTCCGGCGCATCGGGGGAATCGCCGAGGACGGTCACGCCTCCGGCTTTGTGCCGCACGCGCGCCGCGAGGACGTCGAGCAAGAGGGAGACGCCGTCGCTCTTGGTGCCGAGGATCGCCCAAATGCCGGCCCCGAAGCTCGCGGAGAGCGGGCCGAGCCCGACGGGTGCCGCGCGCGCCTTCGTTCGTTCGAGCTCGATCATCGGCGTCGTACTCGCTCCACGCGCGGGCTCCAGAGGTACGGAACGCGCTCTTGCTGAAGGTTTGCCACCTGCTGCTTCACGTACGCAAATGCAGCGACGGCGACCAGCCCCAGGACGACCGCCGCGCGCACGAACCGCTCCACGTCGACATGCTCCGGCATGAGCGCACCGCGCAAGGCCGCGAGCGCCGAGGGGAGCGACGCGAGCTCGCCCCACGATCCGGGCAGCAGCGCCTCCGTCCATGGAAGGAGCAGCTCCGGCAGGAAAATCACCAGGAGCAGCCCAAAATAACCCCCCGCGCGCGTGCGTGCCCCGAGGGCGGCCACCGCGAGCGGCGCCAGGGTCACCGCAAACGCCGCGGCGTAGACCAAGGAGGCGAGCGACGACTGCGCGCACGACAGCGCGAGCCCCGGCCGGCGCGCGACCAGCATCGCCACCAGCCCCGTCAGGAGCGCGCCGCCGCCCACGATGGCGAAGAGGGCGACCGCGAGCCCCGAGAGCCTCGCCCAGAGGTAGGGCTTCACCGTGCCGCCGCGCGCGCGCAAAAGCTGCCAGATCCCTTGCTCCCGATCGCGGCGAAGCACCTGGGTGGCGCTCGCGAACGCAAGGAGCAACCCCGAGCCCCACGCCAGCGCGCTGGCCGTCAGCGAGGGCAAAAGCTCCAACGGGGGGCGCGACTCCAGCCGGCCCATGAGCGCGGCGAACACGATGGCGCTCAGGATCACCAGCCCCGCCAAGCCGGCCGCGAGGCGTGGAACCAGCCCGCCGAGCGCAAGCGCAGCGCCGAACCGCACGAAATTTCGCTTACCTCTGTGACCGGATGCCTGCACCGACATGTCCGCTAGGGGTGGGCCCGTGCTACATCACGAGACCCTCGACGTGTCGGATACTACGCGAAGAGACTTGATTTGGGGCAAAGTTGCCAGATAGGCCACCGCGTTGCCCTCGGCAACCCGGCCGACCCCGAAGCGACCCGAAGTAAAGCCCGATGACGAACCCCCCTTCGCCGCAGCCCCCGTTGTCCTGGTGGCGGCGCGTCCTCGCGCGGCGGGCGCTGTTCCCCAGCAGGGCCCGATGACGAACCCCCCTTCGCCGCAGCCCCCGTTGTCCTGGTGGCGGCGCGTCCTCGCGCGGCGGGCGCTGTTCCCCTTCGTGGCCACGGCCCTCTACGGTGTCTCGGCCGCCCATGGCAGCGGGACCGTGGATATTTACGGGCAGGTGTCGTCGGGGCTGGACTTCGGCGGCTGGTGCCTGGCTTTTTCCTGCATCGGGCTGGCGATTCACGCCGCCTTTCGCACCAACACGAACGCGGCCCTGGTGGAGTGGGCGCTGGGGCTCGTCCTGGCCTCGATCGCGGGGATGCCCAACCCGGGCTGGGCCGATGCCTTCGGGAGCGTGGGCGCGCTCATCGCGTGCGTGGCGGCCACGCGGGCGATGGATGCGGTCGAACCGGTTCCCTCGCTGGCCTCGACATGGCGCCGCGATCGGCGGCTCACGGCCGCGGTCTACGCGTCGATCGTCGTCTTCTGGCTCCTGGCGGGGTACGCCCACGTCACCTTCGCGCTGGACTCCGACTCGATGTTTCGCGCGCACCCGCGACCCTTCGCCACCATCTTCGGCGTGCTCGGCGCGGCGGGGCTCTTCGCGGGCTGCGTTCGCACGGGGACCGAGCGCCGCTTCGAGCTAGGGGTCGCCGAGCGTTTTCGTGCGTCGGCCGCCATGCTGGCCGGCTGCGTGGTCATCGCCTCCATTTTGGCCATGGGCTCGCTCCTGATCGCCGACCGGGCCGTGCGCCTCTCGATGACCGTGGCGTCGGTGCTCATCGTGGCCATCTCGCTCCATCGCGACGCGGTGACCATCGCCCGCGCGTCCCGCATCGGCATCGTGCTGACCGGCGGCCTCGGGCCCCTCTCGCTGATGGCCGCGCTCATCGCCAGCGACCGCCCCTTCGACGCGGGCTGGATCGCCTCCGGCGCCGCCGTGGCCGCGGCCTTCGTCGGCATGGGGGCTTCGCGGCTCGCGGCCGGTCTCCGGCCCGCGCGCGGCGCGTGGCTCGACGCGATGGAGCTCGCCGAGACGGCCCTCTTGCGCAACGAGCCGGAGGACGCGCTCCGCGAGGTGCTGGTCGCCTTGCGCGAGCCTGCGGGCCCCAGCGCGCCCTCGCCCGAGCTCTGGACCTTCGATCCGATGCGGGTGCTTCGCATCGATCTGGCGGGCTACGCGCACGAGAGCGAGAAGATGCTGCTGCCGGAGCTGGTGCCCGTGGCCTCCATGGAGCGCGAGGCGGTGCTGCGGGTCGAGGTGCTCGAGGCGCTGGAGGTGCGAAGGCCCGATCTGCGCCCGGTGCTGCGCTGGATGGAGGACCGCGGCGCCCTCGCCAGCGTGGTGATCACGCGCGACGGCGAGCCCGAGGGCGTGCTGGTGCTGCCGCGCGGCGAGCGGGTGGAAGCGTTCACCCTCGAGGAGGTGCGCGCGCTCAAGCGCCTGGCCGATCGCCTCGCGGCCGCCTGCCATGCCAAGAGCGCGGCCGCGCGCGCCCGCCAGCGCGAACGCGATCTGGTGCGCCAAGCCGAGGAGGCGGACGAGCTGGGCGAGCGGCTGATCCACGCGGCCTCCATCGACACCGCGCGCTACGTGCGGGCCACCGCGCGCCTGGCGAGGCGCGCCACCGTCGGCATTTACTCGCCGCGCGCGCGCCTCGCGTACGACGCGCTCGAGCGCCGCGCCAAGGCGGGGGCGCCGGTGGTGATCGTCGCCAAGAGCGGCATCGACCCGGTGCCCTACATCGCCCGCGCGCACTTGGCGGGGGCGCGCAGCAAGGCGCCTTTGGTCATCGTCGACGGCACGGCCGCGCGCGAGCACGAGACGGCGCGCTGGTCCGATCCGGTCGAGTCCCCGCTGGCGCTGGCCGACGATGGGGTGCTGGTGCTCGTCGACGGCGCCGCGCTGCCCCCCGAGGTGCAGCGGCTCATTGGCCAGGTGCTCGCGGAGCGGCGCACGCCTTGGGAGCGCGCCAAGCCGTTCGATACGGTGCTGGTGCTCACCACCGCCACCTCCGTCGAGGAGCTCCTGGAGTCGGGCCGCCTGGACAACGGGCTCGCGGCCCGCCTCGAGGGCGCGCTCGATCAACGCATCGAGCTCCCGCGCCTCTCGGAGCGGCCGGAGGACGTGCGCGCCATCCTCACCGATCGCCTCGCGCGCGAGGGCATGCGCATCTTGGGCACCCCGGTGGGGCTGGAGGACGCGGCGTTCGCGCGCTTGGTCGAGTACCCCTTTCCGGGCGAGGACGCCGAGGTGGCCGTCTTGGTGCGCAAGCTCGTGCAGCGCTGCGCCGCAGGGCTCGGGGGCGCTCACGTGGGCGAGGAGGGGCTCGGGGGAGCCGTTCGTTTGGTCGTGCGCGCGGCCGACATCGATGCCCTCGATCTCACCGCGCCGCCACAACCTACACCGCGCCGAGGCATTCGCTTGCTCTAGAGACGAGGCGAAGCCGGACAACGGGAGACAAACAAGACAAAACTAGACAAAACCAGACAAGATGAGCTGTGCACGCATTTGCGGTGTTTCCGTGCGAATGACGGCCGTTTGCTTGTCGTAACGCTTTTCCCCGTGTTACCAGTTTTACTGTCATGCAAAGCGCGATGCGGATCCTCTCTCGGGTGAAGTTTTCCACGGTAGGCACCCTCGTCGCCGCCATGGCCGCGACGACCGCCATGGCGGGTATGTGCGTGGGTTGCGGCAGCAACGCCGACGAGCCGTACAAGCCGAATCCCGCGTGGTCAGGGCGCAAACCGAGCTTGCCGCCCGTGCCGTCGCTCCCCACGACGCCCATCAAGACCACCGACGGATACACCGTTTATGGCGCGATTCACCAAATGCGCAGCAGCATCCACAACGCCGAGGTGACCTCCAAAGAGATTACGGTGGTCGGCTACATCGTGGACTCGAACATCGCCACGGCGCCCAAGTGTGCGGTGCACAAGACGGGTAAAAAAGATCCGGACGACTGCAAGACCGATATCCCCACCTTCACCATCGCCGACAACAAGGGCGACACGAAGGGGCCGCAGATCAAGGTCATGGGCTGGGCGTCGAACTTCGCCAACGTGTTCGAGGCCCTCGAGAAGTACAAGAACCTGAAGGAGCCGCCGAACGAGAAGCAAGTCTACAAAGACGAGCTCTGGGCGATCGACGTTCCCTTCCCGCTGCCCGCGGTGGGCGCCAAGGTGAAGGTGACCGGCAAGTACGGCGTCAACTTCTCCAAGTCGTCCTCGGGCATCGCCGCCGATCCGCTGAGCGGCATCATCACCTACACCAAGATCGACGTCATCGAGGAGGCGCCCGAGAAGGCCGCCTTCGCAAAGAACGACGGGAAGAAGTGAGCGAAGGCGGCCCATAGGTCGCGCCCCAAGCTCCCTTCGCACAGCGGCTGCAAGTACACCTCCAGCGCCGCGCGCTCGGTCCGCGAGAACGCGCCGCCGTCCTGCGCGATCTGCTCGCGCGCGGCGATCGCGCCCGCCACGCGCGCAAACGCCGTCTCCGGCTCCTCGTGCGTGAGCGGCGCCGCGGCCGGTGCAGCCTCCGCATCGCCGCGGAGCACGGCGCGCTGCGCGGCCGCCAAAGCAATGTCGCCGAGCAGCACCATGGCGATCATCGTGTCGCGCCACGCTTCGGCGGCGACCAGCGCGCGCGTGGCGCGGCCCAAGGCGCTATGAACGGCGGACGCCGGCTGCGCGCGCAGCGCCCGGCCGATCAAGGCGCGCCCCGCGCGGGTCGTCACCAGCCGCAACGTTCCATCGCTCCAGACGAAGCCGGGATCGGCGCGGTCCAACGTGGAAAAATCGGTGAGCGGCGTCTGATGCAAAAAGCTGTTCAGCGCCCGCGAGAACGCGAGCTTGTCGAGGCCTTGGTCGGGCGAAGGCAAATCCGGGAGGCCGCGCTGCTCCTTCTTCACGTGCACCCTCCGCAGCTCCGGCCACGTCATCAGGCGTGGCGGCGGCGTGGTGCCGAGGAAGGTGCGCGAGCCGACCCACCACGACACGGTGGTATCGAGCCGCGCGATCTCGAACATGCGCGCAAACCACGTGTGCCGCGAGAGCACCTCGCCCACCGTGCGCGGGCGGGTGATCTGGTCGAGCGTCTCGAGCGCGATGCCCCGGAGCTTGTCCGTGGCCCGCCCGCGAAAGAGCCCGTCCAGCGACGGGTGCGTCGACTGCACCAGATCGTGCAAGCACGCCGCGAGCGCCCACTCCTCGGGCGTCGCGTCCGCGAGCCGGTCGACCGGCCAGAGCCTGCGCGCGTACCGAATGCGTGTAAGCTGCACGAGCCTTTGCCGATCGGTGTCCGCCACCAGGCGCTCGACGCCGATCTGCAGCGCCGCGCGGCCCCCGATGGGCTTCCCCGGCCGCATCTCCCCGCCCAGCACGAGCGGCGCCATGAAGTCGACGAAGAGCTGCTCGGCGATGGTCCCGAGATCGAGCGTCGCCACCGGCTACGACTCCCCCGACGGCGCGCCCGACGCGCCCGGGCCCTTGGGGGCCTCGCGCTTTGGCGGAGGCTCCACGCCGCTCATGGGGAACGTTCCGAGCGGCGCGATCCGCAGATCGATCGGCGCCTCGTCCAGGGCCGACTCGATGGCCTCGGCCACCAGCGGCTCCCAAGGCTTTGCCTCGATGAGCGCCATCTCCAGCGAGGTGAACGCCGACGACTCGATGGCGAGCGCCGCCTCGTCCGGCGTGACGAACAGCACCTGCGACGACGACGCGCCCAGCGCCCGATACAGCACCTCCGGCGCCACGGCCGGCGTTACGTCGTAGCCCGCCGGGATGTACAGGTTCGGATGAATCTCCACGAAGAACGTGCCGAGCGGAATGGCCTCGATCCCCAGCGGCGCGCGCAAGAACGCGCCGCGCGCGGTGATCGCGATGCTCGTCTTTTGAATCGTCTCCCGGGGGAGCGCGTACGAGAGCCGGCGCAGGAGCGGGATCTCCGCGTCCTTGATCCACGTGGCGGTCACGCTTCGCCAGGGCGCGGTCGAGGGCGTGACCCGCAAGGGCACGCGCACCGACTCCGCCTTTCGCAGCGCCTCGGCCAACGAGCCCTCCGCCTTCGGATCCGAGCGCAGCTCGATGCGCGCAAAGACGCGCAGATCCCCCATCTGCGGCATGCGCGGCAGCACCCACGGCTCGCGATCGCGCCCGCGGAGCAGCACCAGGCCCTTGGGATCGAACACCGGGCACGCCCGAAGCTGCACCGGGTGCCGATACCCGGCCTCCACCGCCACCCCGGGCCCCACGGGAAAGAACGTGGTGATCCCCGGGGTGGTCTGCATCAAGGGCCGCATGCGCTCGGGCAGATCCGGCACCCGCACGATGGTGCGCCGGATGGGCCCATCGTCGAACGCGCTCGCCGGCGGCCACTCGCCCACGGCGACCTCGCCGTCGACGCGCGAGCGCACCAAGTAGTGAATGAGCGCGGGCCCCAGCCCCGGCTCGGCGACCAAGAAGCGCGATCCCGGCGTGGTGTTGGTCGTGGGATCGACGTGCGGCATCAGCCGGAGCAGCAGCGCGCGCAGCTCGATGGTGCGCTCCACCTCGTACACCTGCGAGAACCGGTCGTGGTAGAGCGACAGCGCCGCGTCCGTCGCCAAGAGCTGCGACGTATCGTACCCAAAGGGGGCCGCCGCGTCGCGGTACTGCACGAAGTGCCGGCTGGTCCCCGTGAAGATGAACCCGCCCGTGAGCCGCGCCGTCTCCGCCATGCGATCCATGCGGTCGCTGGACTCGGCGGCGAACGACAGGGTCAGCTCCCGCGTCCCCAGCTTGGAGCGCACCAGCTGAATCTCGAGGCTGGGCATCAAATCCTCGAGCGAGTACTCTTGCGTGTAGACTGCAAGCAATGCCACCAGGCGATCGATCGACGCCAGCAGCACGAGCCCTTTGGCGCCGAGCGCGACCCCCTTGGCATCGAGCCCGAGCCCGGGGGTTCGCAGCCGCGTCTGATGAAGTGCAATCCGCTCCAGCATACCGCGTCAAAGGTAGCAGGAGGGCGCCCCGCTCGCGAGGAGCCGCCCTCCGAGATGCCTGAAACGCTCGGTCAGAGCTTTCCGCGCAAGAGGCCCACCTTGATCCCCGAAGGCATCGCCGGCGCCCGGTAGACGCGGTGGGTGGCCGCGCGGAAGTCGGCCTCGGTGGCGCGGTAGATATCGGTGAACGTCTGCGGGTTGCGATCGACCAGGGGGAACCAGCTGCTCTGCACTTGCACCATGATGCGGTGGCCGGCCCGGAACGTGTGGAACGTGTCGGGGGTGGTGAAGCGAACGAGGGTCGGCTCGCCCGGCTTGAACGGCGCGGGGTTCTCGTAGCTGTTTCGGAACTTGCCGCGCATCACTTCACCGCGCACCAGCTGCTGGTATCCGCCCATGTGCACGCCGGTGGGGTTGGGCGTGGGATCGGGGTAGTCCGAGGGGTATACGTCGATGAGCTTGACGACGAAGTCGGCGTCGGTCCCCGTGGTGGAGACCCAGAGGCTGGCCTCGATGGGGCCCACCAAGGTGACATCGCCTTCGAGCACGCCGGTCGAATAGGTGAGCACGTCGGGCCTGCGCGAAGCAAAGCGCTGATCCTCGACCACGTAATCGTGATCGATCCGGCTCGACACCCGATCGCGGTACGGTACCGGCTTCGCCGGATCGCTCACGTATGCGTCGAACAGCTCCGTCGCAT
Source organism: Sorangiineae bacterium MSr11954 (assembly GCA_037157815.1). Lineage (NCBI taxonomy): Bacteria > Pseudomonadati > Myxococcota > Myxococcia > Myxococcales > Pendulisporaceae > Pendulispora > Pendulispora albinea. The sequence continues at coordinate 9,819,023 of CP089984.1, read as the reverse complement.
TGGCCGCACCGGCCGCGTTCGCGCGCGCCCCCGCAGCGCCCGTGCCGGTAGCCGCGGCGGCGGGCGACGCGGAGAGCTTGCCGCCGTCTTGGAACGAAATGAAAACCGGCTTCGCCTCCGCCGGCGGCCACGCCGCGAAGCGCTGCCACGTGTTGGTGCCCGTTTCGAAGGCCCAAGCCTCGGGCGGCGGCGCCACCGATTTGCCTTTGAGGTAGCGCTGGAAGAACGGAAACTCGATTTGCTCGCGGTAAAAGAGCGATTGCTTCGCCCCGAAGCCGATATCGCCCAGACGATCGCCATCCATGCGGGCCCACCCGCCATGGCTCCAAGGCCCCATCACCAGCGTATTGTTCGCGCCCGGGTTCTGGCGCTCGAAGGTGCGGTATGTCTCCAGCGCGCCAAAGGCGTCTTCGGCGTCGAACCAGCCGCCGACGGTCATGATGGCCGGCCTCACGTTCTTGTAGTGCGGCCGGGGATCGCGCGCCTTCCAGAAGTCGTCGCGCGTGCCGTGCTGCATCAAGTCGTTCCAGAAGGAGACTTGGTTTTCCAAGTAGCGCGTATTGGCATTGGAGAGCGGGCCGAGCGCCAGAAAGAACTCATAAATATCGCCGGAGTCGTAATCGAACCAAGGCACCACTTTCTTGGTGGGCTTGGGGCGCGATTTTCCGAAGTTGACATAGAAGTCGAACGCATCGCCGAGCATGAACGCGCCCTGGTGGTGCCAATCGTCTCCAATGAACCACTCGGTGACGGGCGCCTGGGGCGAAATGGCTTTCAGCGCCGGGTGCGCGTCGATCGCGCCTTGCGCGGCGTAGAAGCCGGGGTACGAGATCCCCCAGAGCCCGGCCTTGCCGTTGTTCGACGGTACGTTCTTCACCAGCCAATCGATGGTGTCGTACGTGTCCGTGCTCTCGTCGATTTCGCCTTTCTTGGTGGCGCGCGGGCGCACGTCCACGAAGGTGCCCTCGGACATGAAGCGTCCGCGCACGTCTTGGCGGACCAGGATGTACCCTTCGCGCAGGAAGTGCACCGAGGGCGCGATGCCCTCCATGAGCCGCGGCTCGTCGGCGTTGGGGTAATGATCCGAGCCGTAAGGCTTTACGGCGTAAGGCGTGCGCTTCAAAAGAATCGGATACGTCCGCGATTTGTCCTTCGGCACATAGAAGGTCGTGTACAGACGCACACCGTCCCGCATGGGAACGAGGTAATCGTACTTCGTATAGTGCTCGCGCAGCGCGCGGGCGATGTCCGTATTGTCCGCGAGCTGCGCGGCGATGAGCGGGCTCTCCGCCGACTCCGCCTTTCGGGGCTCGGCCACCGCGCTGGGCGACGCCGCGCCGCAGGCGGCGGTGAAGAGGCAAAGGGTGAAGGCGATCGTCCTCATGTGCCGAGGAGCCGGTCGAGCCCGCGAACCACACCCCGAAGCGCGGAGACCTTGCGGATGGCCAGCAAGGTTCCCCCCACGTAGGGGCCGGCCGGATCGAGCGAGTCATGGCGAATGGAGAGCCGCTCGCTCCCCACGCCGAACACCACCTCGACCGACGACGTGTACCCCGGCAGCCGCACCGAGTGAACCTGCGTGTGCGCGATGGTGGCGCCGCGCGCGTCGCGGGCTCCGACGGTGGAGCTCACCGGCACGTGGTAGCTGGGCGCCCGCACCGCGGCGAGCTGATTGGCCAGCTCCCGCGCCGTACCGCTGGGCGCGTCGACCTTCTTCTCGTAGCTGTAATCGATGATCTCCCACGACGGGATCTCCGCGGCGGCGAGGCGCGCAAAGCGCTGCAGCAGCACCGCCGTGATCGCATAGTTCCCGGCCGCGAACACGCCCAGGTCCTTCTGCTTTGCAATCGCGTCGAGCTCGGCGTAGTCCGCGTCGGAGAGCCCGGAGGAGCCAATGACCACGTGCGCGCCATGCTCCAGCGCGGTGAGGACGTGCGCCTTCACGGCGTCGGCGCGCGTGTAATCGACGAACACGTCGCACGGCACCGCGAGCGCCTCCGCCGCCGTCCCGCGAATGACCACGTCGACTCCCGCGGCGCCGATCACGTCACCCAGGCGCTTGCCCGTGTTTGCGCGCGCGACCGCGCCCACGAGCTCGAGATCACCCGATTGCGCCACGGCCTTGGCGAGCGGCCCCCCGACCTTCCCCGTTGCACCTGCGATGGTTACACGAATCGTCATGGCCGCAAAATAGGGCGTTCTTGGCGGATGAGAAGAGCCAGTTTCCAAAGAAGGGCCGTGCCACCGCGCGCCCGCGCGCTACTGAAGCTTCCCCCGCATGAGACCCACCTTGATGCCGGACGGCATTTGCGGCGTTCGGTAGATGCGATGGGTGGCCGCCCGAAAATCGGCCTGGTTCGCGCGGAAAATGTCGGTGAAGGTCTGCGGGTTCCGATCGACCAGCGGAAACCAGCTGCTTTGGACCTGCACCAGAATGCGGTGGCCCGAGCGGAAGGTATGAAACGCGTCGGGGATGGAAAAGCGCACCCGTGCGGGCTCGCCCGGCTTGAACGGCTCCGGTTTCTCCAGGCTATTTCGGAACTTGCCACGTATCACCTCGCCGCGCACCAGCTGCTGGTAGCCGCCCATGCGTACGCCCGTCGGGTTGGGCGAGGGATCGGGGAAATCCTGCGGATAGACGTCGACCAACTTCACGATGAAGTCGGCGTCGGTCCCCGTGGTGGAGACCCAGAGGTCGGCCTCGATGGGGCCCGCGAGGGTCACGTCGCCCTCGAGCACGCCGCTCGAATAGGTGAGGACATCGGGCCGCCGCGACGCAAAGCGCTGGTCCTCGATCATGTAGTTTTCGTTGACGCGGTCCTCGAGCCGATCCCGATAGGGCACCGGCTTCGCCGGATCGCTGATGTAGGCGTCGAAGCCGGCGAGGTCCTCCGATGCCCCCACGGCCGCCGCCGACAGCTTGCCGCCCGTATGAAATGCGAGGAATGTCGGCTTGGCCTCGGGCGGCGGCCAGCTGGCGTAGCGCTGCCAAACATTGGCGCCCGTTTCGAACACCCAAGCCTCGGGCGGGGGCGGCACCTGTTTGCCTTTGAGGTGCCGCTGAAAAAATGGAAACTCGATGTGGTCGCGATAAAAATTTCCCGTTTTGGCGCCAAACGAGACGTCGCCGAGCTTGTCGCCGTCCATGTACCACCAACCCCCATGGCGCCACGGTCCCATGACCAACGTATTGGTCGTTCCGGGGCTCTGGCGCTCCACGGCCCGATACGTTTCCAGCGCGCCGAAGAGATCTTCCGCGTCGAACCATCCACCGACCGTCATGACGGCCGGCTTCACGTTCTTGTAATGCGGTCGCGGATCGGACGCCTTCCAAAAGTCGTCTCGGACATTGTGCTGCACGATATCGTTCCACGAGGCGATCTTGTTCTCGAAGTGCCGCGCGTTGACATTCGACAAGGGCCCGAGCGCAAGATAAAAGTCGTAAATGTCGGCGCCCTCGTAATCGAGCCCCTCCCAATCGTGCGCGCTCGTCTTGACGGGCTTGGGCCGCGCTTTTCCGAAGGCCGCGGCGAAGCCGATGGTGTTCGCCGCGAAGAACGCGCCATTGTGAAAGATATCGTCGCCCGTAAAGCTATCGCTGATGGGCGCCTGCGGCGAGACGGCCTTCAACGCGGGGTGCGCGTCGATCATCCCCGCGGCCGCGTAAAACCCGGGGTACGAAACGCCCCATAGGCCAACCTTGCCATTGTTCGAGGGCACGTTCTTGACGAGCCAATCGATGCTGTCGTACGTGTCGGTGCTCTCGTCGATCGCGCCCTTCGTCTTCGCGATCACGTGCGGGCGCATCTCCACGAATGTCCCCTCGGACATGTAGCGCCCGCGAACGTCTTGCGAGACGAGGATGTATCCCTCACGGATGTAATTCCGATAGCCGCGCAGCCCTCGCTCGCTCCCGTCCGGGAAATGGTCCACCCCGTAGTGCGCGATCGCGCCGTAGGGCGTGCGCAGCATGAGCATCGGGTACGTCCGCGATGCGTCCTTGGGAATGTACACCGTCGTAAAGAGGCGCACGCCGTCCCGCACGGGGACGCGGTATTCGTACTTCGTATAGTGCTCGCGCAAGGCGGCCGCGATCTCGACGTCGTCGTCCTTGATCTCGGCGGCGATCAGCGGCGAATCGGGGTTCGATGGGGCCGCTGACTTGCGAGGCTGCGCGATGGCCTCGGGGACGGGCGCGCCCACCGCGCACGCGGCGAGGCCCAGTGCCGCTAGCACGGGGAGGCATTTACGAGCTCGCGAGAGGAGAGAACGCATGGTCAAATCTTTCCCCGCAGGACGCCCATCGTGATCCCGGAGGGCATGGCCGCCGTTCGATGGATGCGGTGGGTCTCGGTGTGAAAATCCGAATCGGTGGCGCGGTAAATGTCGGTGAAGGTTTGCGGGTTGCGGTCGGCGAGGGGGAACCAGCTGCTCTGCACCTGCACCATGATGCGATGCCCCGCGCGAAAGGTGTGGAACGTGTCCGGCAACGTAAAGCGGACCAAGGCGGGCTCGCCGGGCTCGAAGGGGACCGGCTTTTCGAAGCTATTTCGAAACTTGCCGCGCATGATTTCGGCGCGCACGAGCTGCTGGTACCCGCCCATGTGGACCCCGGCGGGGTTGGGCACCGGATCGGGGTGCTCGGAGGGATAAACGTCGATCACCTTGACGACGAAATCGGCGTCGGTGCCCGTGGTCGACACCCAGAGGCTCGCTTCGATGGGGCCGGCGATCGTGACGTCGTTCTCCAAGGTCGCCATGTCATACGTGAGCACATCGGTCCGCCGCGCGGCGAAGCGCTGGTCGTCGGTCATGTAATCTTGATCGACGGCGACCCCGGATTTGGCGCGGTACGGCACGGGCTTGTGGGGATCGCTCACATAAGCATCGAAGCCCGCTTCGTCTTCCTTCGCGCCGACGGCGGAGGCGGCGAGCTTGCCCCCCGCATGAAACGATACGAACACCGGTTTCACGCCCGCCGGAGGCCACGATGGGTACGAATGCCACTCGTTCGTGCCCGTCTCGAACACCCACGCCTCCGGCGGGGGAGGGATCGCCGCGCCCTTCAAATACCGCTGAACGAACGGGAACTCGATCGCCTGGTACGAGCCGCCGCGCACCCCCACCTTGCCGCTGTTGGCCGGTACGTTCTTCACCAGCCAGTCGATGGTGTCGTACGCATCGGTGCTCTCGTCGACCCCACCCTTGACCGTGGCGTGCGGGCGTACGTTGACGAAGTCGCCCTCGGACATGTAGCAGCCGCGCACGTCCTGCTGGACCAAGATGTACCCCGAGCGGAGGTACATGGCGATGGAGTGCAACAAAAAGCCGGGCTTCTTCTCGTCCACATAGGCGTCGGGGCCATAGGGCGCGACCCCATAGGGGGTGCGCGTCATGAGGATGGGGTACGTTCGCGAACGATCCTTCGGGACGTACGCCATCGTAAAAAGGCGAACGCCGTCCCGCATGGGGATTCGGTATTCATACTTCGTATAATGTTCACGTAACGCCGCGACGATGCTCGCGGGGTCGCTCAGCTCCGCTTGGATGACGGGGGTGAGCGGCGCTTCGCTCGAAGCGGTGTTCGGCGGTGCTTCGGCCGCGGTTTTGGAGGGCGCCCCGCCGCAGGCGGCCACCGTCAGACAGAGGGCCCCCCACGAGGGTCGAGCAAGAAGGCGCATGCTTCGCCAAGAACGCACATCCATAGCGCACTCCTTCGTACGCGGTGGGGTGAAAATTTCGCGCTGCGGTGCCGTATTGGCGTGCGCCGTATCGGCGTGGCGCTAGCCGCCCTCGAAGACCCGGAGCGCACCGAGGACGGCCGCCGCCGCGGTCTCCGTGCGCAAAACCAAGTCGCCGAGCGAGACGAGCTGCCAGCCTTGGTCCGAGGCAAAGGCGATCTCCTCGGCGGTCAACCCGCCCTCGGGGCCTGCCGCGAAGGCCACGGGCGCATTTTCGTCTTCGAGGGCCGCCAGGAGCGCGGGGCCGAGCGGCGCGCTCTCGCGGACGTGCAGGCAAAAGCGCCGCGCGTCGGGAGCGGTGCGCGTCATGGCGTCGTCCCACGGGAGAAGCTCCACGCGCGGTGGATCCGAGCGGCCGCATTGGCGGGCGGCCTCGCGGGCGATGCGGAGCCAGCGCTCCACGCGCGCGTCGCGGCGCGGGCCTTGAAGCTGCACGACGCTGCGCGCGCAGGCGGCGATGATGACGTGGGTGACGCCGAGCTCCGTGGCGTCGCGCACCACCGCGTCGCATTTGTCGCCCTTGGCGAGGCCTTGGACGAAGGTGACCGCGCGCCGGGCGACCACCCGCGCCGGGCGCAGCCCTTGGATTTCGAGCTGCACCTTCCCGGAAATGGCCACGATCGATGCGTCGGCCTCGCGCGACGTCTCGGGATCGAAGGCGACGAAGGCCGCGCCTACCCCCAGGCGAAGCACGCGGGTGAGGTAGTGCGCGGTGGCCTCGCTGGCGGTGCAAAGCCCCTCGTGCAATCCCTCGATGGGCGCTCGCACCCGTGTGGCCAACGCGCGCCCCGCTTATCCCGAGCCGAGCGGCCGCCGGAGGACCAAGGCGACCCACTCACCGCGCGCCCGCACGCCCGTGCCCACCTGGGCGGCTTCTGGCGCCTCGAAATCGGAATAGGCCGCGCGCACGCGATCGTGCTGGGTCGCCAGCACGCCGGAGAGCACGAGCAGCTTGCCCGGCTTGACGCACTTGGAAATCGGCGCGGCCAGGGCGATGAGCACGTCGGCCTCGATGTTGGCGAGGACCATGTCGTACTCGGACGTGATCTGCTCCACCGGGGTGGTGTCGACGGTCAACCGCGCCTCGAGATGGTTTCGCTCCGCGTTCTCGCGGGCGACGTCGATCACGTCCGGATCGTTGTCGATGGCGCGCGCGTCCGCCGCGCCCAGGAGCAGGGCGAGCAAGGCGAGGATGCCGCTTCCGCATCCCACGTCGAGCACATGGCCGTCGCGGTAGGTGTCGCGGTGATCGGAGAGCACGCCTGCGACCAAGGACGTGGTCTCGTGGAGACCCGTTCCGAAGGCGCGGCCCGGCTCGAGCTCGAGGACGTATCGGGCGCTGCCCGCGTACTTCTCCCACGGGGGACAGACCACGATCCCCGGTGTGATCTCGAACGGACGAAAGTGCTCTTTCCAAGCGTCGCGCCAGGCGTCGCCCACCAGCTCTTCGATCCGCGGCGACCAGCTCGCATCGACTTGATCGCGCGCGGACTCCGCCTCCTCGCGCGAGTTGAAGCTGGCGACCAGGGACGTCTTGCCCGAGGGGCCCTTGACCAACGTGGTCTGATCGCGCTCTTCGACCCCGGTGGCGCCGAGCTCGAAGAAGAGCACCCCTGCGTCCTCCGCGAGGGTCGGATCGATGTCCACTACGACGAAGTAAAATCGAGGCTCGCTCACTCCTGCTGCTCCTGGTTGGGTGCTCTCACGGTGCTCGGAATCGTTGCCCGAGTAACACATCGGCCCGTTCGTTTCCTGCGCGTAGGGTAGGCGAAGTCGACCTACTCGAGCGCGCGAAAGCGCAGCGGCGCTGCAACATTTTTCACAGTTGCGTTCCGCTCTTCGCCGAAGTGGAATTCGGAGTCGCGGGGGAGCTTGGCGATGGCGTCGGCCATGACGAGGATCTCGTCGCGAACGGCGCACCCCTGCAAGCGCGCGGTGTTGTTCATGCCGCTGGAGAAGCCCGTGAAGTTGTTGTTCGGGCCAAAGGTACCGACGAACAGCGGCGCGAGGTTTACACCGGTGGCGACGCTCAGGCCTTGTTCGCGCAGCTTGGCGAACTCGGGGCGCTGGGGGAGCATGCGCGTCATCTCGCGAACGGCGACCGCGCAGCGAAGGGCGGAGGCGAGGCGATCGCCCGGCGCGCTCTCGTAGAACGGGGGACCGAACAAGGCGATGATGCAATCGCCGACCATCTTGTCGAAGACACCGCCGTGCTCCCACACCAGATTGACGGCCTCTTTGCTCCAGCCCTCCACGAGCTGCGCCACGGCGCTGGGCGAGCGCAGCACCGTCTCCGAGAGTCGGGTGAAACCTGCGATATCCACATAGAGCATCGCCACGTCTTCCTCGCGCGGCTGGAGGAAGCGTTGTTCGTAGTCGTCACTTTGGAGCAATCGCGCCACGTCCGCCGGGCGGAAGGCGGCCGCCAGATGGCGCCACTCTTTGTTGAAGTCGACCACGCGCTGGCGGATGAACCCCGCGAAGCTCCCGAGCAGCTCGCGATCGTAGGTGTTGAACGCGCCGTTCTTGGAGGTCACGAGCATCTTGCCCACCACCACGCGCTTGGTCACCCCATTGATGAGCACCTCCTCGCGCGCATCGACGAAGCCGAATCGCTCGAGCAACGCGTGGCTTCGCCCGTAGAGGTAGTCGCTCCCTTCGCGGCAGAGCACATCGACGTCGCCGTCGGCGATGCCCATCATCGTATCGACCTTGATTTCGCCGCCCTCGTAGAGCTGCACGTGCAGCATCGACTCCGTGTCTTCCTCGGCCACATAGACGAGGAGCACGCGATCGAGCGGCACCGCGCTGCCCAGCACCGCGATGGCTTGGCCGAGGCCTTCACCGAGCACCCGATGCCGGAGCGCGAGGCCCAGGTCCATCATGATGCGATGCTTCTCGCGCGAGGCGCGAATGGCATAGAGGTAGTTGTCGAGCTCCTCGCACATCATCTCGACCAGCTCGATCAGCTGCACGTGCGTGCGCGTCTCTCCGGCCTCGAAGATCAACCCCGCGGTGCCGAACCAGGCGCCGGCCACGTCGAGCGGGCGCGCCACCACCAGGAGCTCCTCGATGGGCTGCACCACCACCTCGCGCTGCGCGCTCCCCGCCCGCGTGCGGATGTCCTGGTACTCCGGGCGCCGAAAGAGCGACAGGTTGGCGGGGGATCCGAACCAGCGAAGCCCGAGGTCCTCGCCGTAGCTCTCGACGAAGGCGCCCTTTGCGCCGATCGTGCGGCAAACCTCGGGCAGGAGCCGATCCATGACCTCGGCCAGGTTGCGCCGGTGAACGAGTCCCTCCTCCACGATGCCGTCGACCACGCGGTGCATGTCGAGCAAGGCCTGGAGGTGTGCGGGGTCCGGATGAGTCGTCATGTCAGCTTGCCATGTACCTCAAAGGGATGCAGCAAGCACTGCTCATGGTCGGAACTCGCCATTTCGGTGTGCCGGCGAAGGCCAAATGACGACAAAGACGGAAACGGTTGCGCTCGTCGGGCGCGGGGCGCGGAGCTCAGGGAGCGCGCTCGGGGACTAGGAGCGCCATGAGATATGCACGTGTTGCGAGCTGGACCGGGCCTGTTTTCCTCGGCGAGGCGCCGAACGAGGGGCCTCGGCGCCCGTTGGCTTGGCGATGCCCGCCAATGGATCGAGGCATGTTCGTCCAACGTTCCTCGCAAAGCGTTGCGTGAGAGGCTTTGGACACCAACTGTTGCGATATACGAGCCGATTGTATTTCGTGACGGGTGCGGAGAGGGCTCGAACTTTCGGGACTGTGCGTCGCCGTGTGAGCCGCTCGTGCCCGTTCTCCGACCTCCGAGCCGCGCCGGACGAGATGCTCACGTGCGATGTCGCGCCCGTGCATCTACGCGGTCATGGACACGCGGCAACGTGATCGATGCCATCGAAGAACTCGTGCACGAGGGCGGCCCACACGCGAGCATTCTCCGGCCGCATGCACTTGAACGGCGGCGTCGCGTTCGGCCTTGACGAAAGTGCTCCTCGCTGTTCGCGATAATAGCGAATGGCCAACTCTGCTGCATATTCGCCCACGTCATTGCCGGGTTGAAAGGCGTAGTACGTGCCACCTCGAACCTTGGTCGAGCCGGGAGAAAAGGGAGCGAGGCATCCGGTCGACGTTTTGCAGCGAGCGAGAATGGCATCGTACGTTTCTTTCAACGCGCGGTGAGACCAGTCGTTGTGCGCAGCGTCGTTCAAGTGAAATATCTCGTGAAAGAGCGTTTCGCGAACCGAGTCGTCGCTGGTATTGAGCGAGCCTGAAAGGTTGTACGCGATGGTCCACCCACTCGCATAAGCGGATGGCGTACGCGCCCTTACCGAACGAAAGAAGCGAAAGGTGAGCGCGCGCCAGCGATAGGGAATTCGAGCATCGTGACCGCGCAACAATGCCGAGAAGAACGTCTCGTAATCGCTGAACGCGCGGACCACGTGCGTCAGATGCACGCGATCCGCTCCGGTTGGCAGGGCAGGCACGAGGTGCAACATCCCGCGGTAGCCACCATCCATCGTGTGTTCGACCTCGACGCCGGCGACGACTCCGCTGCGGGCATAGAGGTCGATCGCCAATTTCGCGGCCTCGGAATCCTCCGCGTAGCGCGTTTGAATGAAACAGCGAATGACGGTGTCATCGCTGCCCGTGCACGTGGGGTGTGCCGCGCGAGCAGGAAAAAGAACGTCGTGCGCAGTTTCGGGCGCGACGCGAGGCTCCGCGCCGGGCGACGGATCCGCCGGTGGCGCGGGCACGGGGATCCGTGCCGCGATCGGAGCGTCGGCGGCGTTCGCAGAGGTCTCCCTCGGAACCGGCGGACTCGGTAGGGCATGCGCTGCCTCGGACGTATCTTTGCGCGAGCATGCCGGGGCGCCCTCGAGAAGAATCATCGAGACCAGGAGCCGGCACGCGACGACGAAGGGCCTCATCTCGTTGGCGTCGGAGGATGCGTCCCTGCCTTGGAATGATTCTCCATGTAGTCTTCGAAGTCCTGCCCGGTGAGGGCTCGGTTCCAAATGCCCGATTGCCGCGCCCTTGCGATCTGCGCATCCTCGAAGTCATCTGGCGCATGGAGAAACATCCGCGCGTCCACGCGCGCATCGACGCCGGATTTACCAAAATTCACGATCTGGCGCATGAGCACGTAAGCTTCGCCGCAGACGCGGCGAGGCGGCGGTTCTTTCTCGGGATGGCCACACGTTTCGATCGGCACGGGCGTCCGGTCGTCCAGGAGCTTGTCGCGTCGAGCGATGCTCTTGCGGCGCAGCACGAGCTCCGCCTCTACGGCTTGCGTGACGGTGTCGACGCGCGCCTTGGGCGATGTGGGATTGGACTCGACGAGCGGAACGATGGCGAGGTCCTCCAGGTTGATGAGGAGCATGTTCGCATTGTGTGCAAATGCTCCGTCCCCGGCCAGATCTTTGTTCGTTTGCGTGAGAGCATACGTCAGGCTCGGCTCCGTCGAGCGTGTCACCGGTTCGGCGTCACGACTGGGAATGTGAATGCGGTCGCCGACAAATAGGACGTTCGGGTGGGGGCGAAGCGTGCGAAATTCTTCGTTCTCGGGAGCATCGTAAATGGTGTGCCAGTCCGCAAAGTTGAGTTGCTTGGCGGTGCTCGCGATGCAGCCGCCCTGCTCGACGGAATCGTCGAAACCTCGACCTTGGATGGGGGGCGCTCCCCATTCACGCGGAACATAGTCCGGAAAGTCGATATGGCACACGCCCGCGTCAATCCTCTCGACACGCGCCCGACCTTGGTCGTCCAACGAGCCGGAGCGCCTCGAACCGTCGGGCACCTTGATCGCATAGCGCGCTTCTGCGACGGGGCTTGCATCCTTCTTCGTGACGAGCTCGATCGCGATCCAAGCCTGCGATTCGCCGGCGGGCCTCCCGTGTTCCGGCGTCTCCGCCATCGCCGGGAAGGGCCAAGGCACCTCGTACTGCTCCCATTTGAGCACCCCCGCTTCGACGGCTTCGTAGAGCACCTGGTTCAACTCTTGCCAAGTCCGAGCCGGTGAGCGCGTCATCGATTGCGATGAGGTCTTGCGCGGGGCGTCGGATGATGCGCCCGCCGCATTGAAGCTGTTGTAGATGATGTGGAAAAGCGGAGCGTCTGGAAGTGCCCAACGCGAAGTCCCGCTGCCGGATGAGTCGTCACGGATGCGCGTATTATCTCCAACGGGCCCAATCCACATCCGCCACGTTTGCATGTAGCAGTCCGTTAAGAGCCAGCTTCCGAATCCCCACTCCACGCGATCACGTTAGCCGGTTCTCGCCGCGGAGCAAGACGCCGAATGCCTTGCCACAGCCTCCCGCGGCGACAATGCTACGGGCGATGATCCGCGCCTAGACGTTGGAAGCTCAAACTTTCGGAACCGTCCACCACGACATCGAGCACACCCGCGCAATTGCGGATGTGGATGATTCCCGCTGCGGGTTGTTTCTTCAAAACAAAGGAGAAGCTCTGTCCCGGAGAGACGTGAGGGAGCATCATCACGTGAATCATCCGCCAACGTTCGCCTCGAGCACTCACTGGCACCTGCAATTGCGAATCTTGTCATTGGCTCGAACTCGGACGCTGTTCTGGCGCACGCGCTTCGCCACTTCGCCGACCCACCGCTGCGGAGCTGGACGTTCGCGTGGCTGACTTAGGATGGTGGTGCGGAAAGGAGGAAATGCTCGACGTGGCGAAGAACGCTTTGGTGCTGGGCGCTGTTCTCTTTTTCATGGCGTGCGCAAGCCCGCCACGGTATGAGCCCGTTGTCGTTCATGTGGCGCGACCTCCCACGTCGCCGCCGCTCGTCTTGGAGGAGCCGTTGGTGCGGCCGTCCTTGCCGGTCGCGGTGGAGCGGTTCGAATTGGGCCCCTCCACCGTTGTGCACGTGGCTTCGGCCGCGATGCGTGACCTCGCGGCCGCGTGTGCGCGGGAAACGTGTGCGGTCGCTTGGTCCGAGTACGATATCGCGATGGTCTCGGTGATCCGTTCGGGTGTGGCCGATCCGCCTCTTGTCTTGTCTCGGAGTGTGCGTTCCTGGGTCTCGCTCGACGCGCTCGTGACCGATGGAGACGGGTACGCGGCCCTGGTCTCCACCCACGAGACGCTCGAACGCGCGGGGCTCGAGCTCCTGCGGCTCGACCCGAGCGGGAACATCACACGAAGGCTGCGGATCGGGCGCAATTATGGCAATGGAACGCAAGCGGCGCTCTCCGTGACAGCCGATTCCGCGCTGGTGGCCTATCTTCGAAACGAGAACACGCTCCGGGTCGTGAAGATCGATCTTGCGACGATGCGTACCGGCACGGCTCACGAATACCGCGGGTCCTCGCAGGAGATCGCCTGGGACGGCGGGCGGTTCTGGATCAGCTGGAGTGACTTTGACGCAAACCATCCGCCCGTGATCCGTGCGACGCGCATCGACTCCGTGCCGCCCGTGCCGTGGAAGCTACCGTGGATGGATCGAGACCATCTGGTATGCTTTGCCTCCGCCAGCACGTGCGGTGTCTTCGGGCTACGCGAGAAGAGGCTCACCTTCGCGGCGTTGCTTCCCGGAGGGAAGGTCGACCTTCGCACCGTGGACACCTCGGAGGTTTCCTCCGGCGTGTATGGCCTCGACGTCGTTCCGCATGAGCGCGGGTACCTCGTCGTGACACGTGCCTACACGCCGGTGGGGGCGTACATGGTGCGAATCGTCGACGCGGAAGGGCACATGGTCACGTTGCGATTCGCGTTGCCTTCGTCTTTGGGCATTCTCGTTCGAAAGGGCGATTCGTACTTGGCCGTCAATGCATCTCCGCCTCGGGGATGGCACCCCACGCACACAGCGTGTCAGCACGTCAATTACGCCACATGCACGAGCCAGCCGCCTTCGTATGCGATCGAGGCGCAGTCGCTTCGTCTTATTGCGCCGTGATATTCTTCAAAGAATCTCGATGCGACATCCATTCATTCGGATGAGCCTCTTCGCATCGGTGACCATTCTCGATTGGCACGATTCCGACGTGCCACGTTTGCATGCAGCCGTCCGTCGAGGCTGGGTATTGAATCGCCCCATCGCGCCATGACACTAGCCCGTTTTCGATTGGCGAAGCAGGGCCCAAACGGACCTTGCCACGGCGGCCTGGGCCGACGATGCTATAGGGGATGGTCAGCGCGCTGGACGTAGGAAGCTCGATCTTTGGATCGATGCATGAAGACATCGAGTACAGCCTCGCGATTGCGGACATCGACGAACGCCTCCTGCGGGTCGCTTCTTTCAGCGCAAACGAGGGGCTCTCCCAGCTCTTTCGCTACACCGTTGTCGTCGGCACCGATCCCGATTCCGACTCGATCGCCGGCCTCGAGGAGGCGTTGGGCCGCGATGCAACCTTCACGATCAAGCAAGGTGGCGAGGTCGCGCGCGTCGTTCACGGGATTGTCACGGACGTGATCTCCGACGGCTCCTTCATCGACAAGACACGAATGCACGTCTCCTTCGTTCTGCAACCGCGCATGGCAAATCTGCGCTACAGCGGCGGATTTCGCATTTTTCAAAATTTGGCAATCCACGAAATCGTGGGCGAAATCTGCCAGCCCGAACAGATCGAGTGCTCGTGGCATGTGCACGGCGTGCCGCCGAAGCGTGAATATTGCACGCAATTCGACGAGAGCGACCTCGACTTCATTGCGCGCATCGCGAGCGAGGAGGGGATGCACTTCTTCTTCGTGCACGATGAAACGAAGACCACCCTCGTGTTCACCAACGAGCCAGATCGTTACGAGGCCATCGAGGAGAAGCTCGACGTCTCGTTCAACGATACCGCCGGTGCCGTCCACGGGGAGCATGTACGCAGCATCCAACGTACCCAGCGGATTCGCACGGGGGCGTTCGAGCATCGTGACTACGACTTCGTCGAGCCGAACGCTCCTTTGTTGGCCCGCGCAGAAACCAAGGGAAAGGAGACTGCCGGCAATTCGCACAAGCGCGAAGTTCGAGACTATCCCGGCCGATTCATCGAGAAGGCGCAGGCGGGGAAGAAGCTCGCACAAATGAGGTTGGACGAGCTTCGCGCAGGCGCGTTCGTGCTCGCGGGCAGCGCCGCCTCACTCCGTTTTTCTGCCGGACGTACGTTTCGTTTGAGCGGGCACCGGGAAGACGGCTTCAACCGCAAGCTGCTCCTGGTCAGCATCACGATGGAGGGGGCCGTGCAAAGCGCCCTTCGAGATGGCGTTGGCTCGCGGGCGACGACCAAGCTGGTGACGTTCACCGCGGTGCCGGCGGAGGCGCCCATCCATCCGCGGCGCTTGCCCAAGCCGCTGAGTCGCCTTCAAAGCGCACGCGTCGTCGGTCCAAAGGATGGCGATCCTTACGTGGACGAGCATGGTCGGTTTAAAGTGCAATTCTTCTGGGATCGCGATGGCAAATTCGACGAGAACAGCTCGTGCTGGATTCGGACGATGACGCCGGTCGCACACTTGGACGAAGGGTTCTGGCAAGCCCATAAAGTGGGCTCGGAGGTCGTCGTGGGGTTCATCGACGATGATATCGACCGGCCGGTGATCCTCGGAGCCGTTTACAACGCGATGCAACCACGAGTGTATCCCTTGCCAGGACAAGTCGCCAAAAGCGTATGGAGGACGAACAGCATACCTGGAAACAAGGGATTCAACGAGATCACGCACGACAACACGGCGGGAAAGGAGCAGATTTTCCTCCATGCGCAGCGGGATCTCAAAGAGATCGTCGGGCACAATCACACGACGACCGTCGCGGCCAATCAGAGCAATTCGGTGGGCGCCCATCAGTCGGTGTCGGTGGGGGCCGCGCGCGATGTCACGGTGGGGGCAAACGAAACAACGACAATCAAAGGGCACCGGAAAGAGATGGTCGACGGCGGCGAGGACGTGACGGTGACAGGTCATCGCGATCACACCGTGAAGGATGGAAACGATCACCTGACGGTCACCACCGGCAATCGCACGATCGATATCACGGTGGGAAACCACACCACGAATGTAAAGGCCGGCCTCACGAGCCTGGAGACGAAGAATTGGACGGCGCATGCGTCCGAAAAGATCTCCCTGACGGGGGATCAAGAGGTCTTCGTGCAACAGGGCGGTACCAAAGCGACATTCAAAGACGGAAATGTGACCTTGGAGGTGGCCGCGGAGACCAAGGTGACGCACGCAGGGACCACGGTCGTCATCGACAAATCCGGCAAGGTCACCATCACCGCGGCACCCGAGCTCGAAATCGATTGCGCGGGCGCAAAGCTCACCATGGGGGGCGGCAAAGTGGAGCTATCCGCGCCGACCGAGATCAAGTTGGCGGTCGGTGGGAGCGGGGTCACGATAAGCAAATCGAAGGTGTCGACCATGGCGGCCCTCGTCAAGTCGACGGGGACGACATTGAACGAGATCACGGGCCTTTTGGTGAAGTTGAATTGACATCGTTTGTCGTGCACGCGTGAGGTGAAACGGAGATGGGGGCTTCGAGCGAGCCATTCTGCGCACTGCAAGAGGACCTCTCGTGGTTCATCGGGTGTCCGGAGATCCGTGTCATGCACATCACGACGGGCGGTGAGGAACGCCCCGTGGTGCTGCATCAAGTGGCGCTCGCGGAGGGCAATCCGTACAACCGGAGCCCGTTCTTCGTCTTGGAAGATGCGCACACGAACGACGATCCGGGGTGGAGTGTGCGGGCCGAGCGGATGCGGTTGATTCACGAAGCACGCCGCGAGGCCATGGTAAAAGAGGGCTATTCGCTCCACCTGCTGCCGCCGCTCGCGCACGACGCGCGTGATATCGTCACATTTGGCCGTCAGATTCACCAATGCCTCCTCGCGCAGGCGGCCGTCCCGGAGCTCTCGGGTCTCGTCTTGGTGCTCGCACCCGGTGTGCTGGAGGCGCCGAACGACTTTGCTGGCGCTGTCCTGGAATTGCTCCGTGTGCAAGCTTTCGCGCAGGTTCGTATCATCGTGATCGAGCTGGGCAATGCTTTGGTCAAGCCGCTGATGCACCAAGTGGCCGACGCGGGTCTCTCGGCCACGTGCATCGTCGACAAGGAGCGGAGTCGCCAGGAGTACGGCGCGAAGCTCGCGGCGATGGCTCGAGCTCCCGCCGCGGCGTCCGCCGAAGTGCAGTCCGGATTTGCGGGGCCGAAAGACGTGTGCGCGCCACCGCGGCACGGTCAACCTCCTCGCGACGTGGCCCTCCCACCCGAGGTGACCGAGGCCCTCGCCGCCGCGACCGGCCCGATGGCGGGGCTCGCGGGCGCGGCAGGCAAGCTCTTGAAACAGCGCATCGCCGGCGCGGCGTTCGCGATGCAAGAGCAGCGTTATCCAGACGCGATTCGACTTCAAACCGAAGCGTGCGCGCAGTGCCTCGAGCTGGGCATTCCGAACCTCGCGTGCGTTCTCGAAATTTCTCTTGCAGTCTACATCTTTCAAGCGGGCGCTCGAGCGCGCGCCATCACGGCGTTCGAGTCGGCCGCGGCGCGCGCCCGTGCGGCGAACTTGCTCGAGCTCGAGTCCCAGGCCCTCATGGGCCTCGCCAACGTGCACATGCTCGATCGCCGCCTCGCCGATGCTGCACACGTCTACGCGCGGGCCGGTGATGCGGCCGAGCGCGGTCAAAGTCTCCCGCTGGCCATCGAGGCCTTTCGCATGGCGGGACAATTGGCGCTGCAGAGCGGCGGGGAGTCGGCCGCGGTCGCGGCATGGCAACGCGCGCTTCGAATTGCGTCGTCCACCGCGCCGGAGATGGCGGCAGCATCGAGCGCGCCCCTCGTGGCTCGCTCCTTGGCGAAGGTGTATCGCGATCACGGTTCGCTGCCGGCGGCCCAGTCGCTCCTCGATCAAGCGGATAACTACGAGCGAGCGAAGGCGACGCCGGAAAAGAGCCCAGCGGCGCGGCCGTCGCCACCCGGCGCAGATGCGGCTCGAGGTGCCGGCCATGTGCCGGCCGGGGGTGACGATGCCCTGGGGGTGACCGATGTTCGCGGGTAAACAGACGGACCTCATCGTCGGGTTGGACGTGCACATGGAGATGGTGCCCGCGCCGCCGGCGCCACCTCCGGCCGGCATACCAACGCCTTTTCCGATGCCCTTCGTGGGCGAGATCGAGTTCAGCGCGGGCGGCCTCCTCCTCGGAATGGGGATTGGGGCGGGCATGTCGGCGGTCTTCGGTGGTCCCATCACGGGACCCGTCGTCATCAATGGTATTTTTCAAGCCGCGAAAACGGGCGACGAAGCGTTCAACAAAAAGACGCTCCCGCACATGCTCATCCCTCCCGGCTTCATGTGGACTCCGCTCCCGAAGCCGCTCAAGCTGAAGATCAAGCCTCCGCCTCCGGCTCCCGATCCCCCGGTCGCTCCGGCGGGTGACGCGGTTTTGGTCACCGGTTCGAAGACGGTTTACTTCGAGGGCTCGAACGCGTGCCGCCTCCCCGATCTGGCGATGAGCTGCCGCGATCCGGTGCGTTTGCCCCTGTCGGTGTTGCTGGCGGTGCCAAAAGGCTTGCCCGTGGTCGTCATGGGCCCGCCGACACTCGACCTCACGGCGGCCGCGAAGTCTTTTTTTCTCCGGAACAAGTGGACCGCGGGCCTGCTGCAACAGCTCGCGAGCTTGATTCCATCCGAGCGACTTCGCAATCTTGCGTCGAAGGCCGCTTGCTGGCTCACCGGCCACCCCGTGGACGTCGCGACCGGGCGTCTGCTCACGAGCACCGAAGATTTCATCTTGCGCGGGCCGATTCCGCTCACCTTCGAGCGCAACTACTCGTCTGCCTGGAGCGAGCGCGCGTCGCCGCTCGGTTACGGCTGGAGCCACACCTTGCATGAAGGAATCTGGCTCGAACGCGGCAAGGTCGTCTACAAAATGGGCGATGGTCGCGAGGTGGAATTTCAATGCAGGCACCTGCCCGGTCGTCACTTGCGCGAGGGCGGCGAAATCTTTTATCCCATCGACCGGCTCACGCTCCGCAACCACGGCGAAGGTCGCTACGAGGTGCGCTCGCCCGATGGGCTCACGCGGGAGTTTTCGCTCCTGCCGGGCAACACGCGCGTTTCGTTTCTCACGAGAATTCGCGACCGGGTCGGCCATTTCGTCGATTTCGCGTACGACCGCGACCACCTCCTCGAAACGGTGACCACGAGCGAGGGGCGCTGGATACGGCTCGAGCATCGCAACGGGCTCTTGCGCCGCATCGCGGTGCCCATCGCGGAACGCGACGAGGGTTGGTACAACCAGGTCAGCTTCGAGTATTCGGCGGAGGGGGATCTGGTGAAGGCGACCGATTCGCTCGGGAATGCGCGGGTTTATCGGTACGAGAATCATCTGCTGATCCAGGAGACGGATCGCGACGGCGTCACGTTTTGGTTCGAATACGACGGGCGCGATGGCCATGCGAATTGCGTACGGACGTGGGGCAGTGATGGCAAGGGGCAGGATCGGTTGTTTTTCCGCGAGATTAGTTACGACAGGAAGAACATGGTCACCTTGGTCGAGGATTCGCTCGGCAACGTGACGGCGTACAAGATGAATGTGCTCAATGGGGTGGAGGAGATCATCGATCCGGAGGGGGCTAGGACGAAGTTCGAATACAACGAATTTTTATGGAAGATCGCCCAAACGGACGCGCTGGGGAGTACGACGCGCTTCGAATACGATGCGCGCGGGAATGAGACGAAGCGGGTATTTCCGAATGGCGCCCAGGTCATGGTCGAGTTCGACGATTTCGACCAACCGGTGCGCATGCGGGACCCGCTCGGGGTCGATTGGAGTTGGCGTTACGACGGCTGGGGGCGGCTTCTCCAACGTTGGAACAGTGCCGGCGAGGTGACGACTTTCGCATACGAAGGGCGCATTCTGCGGAGCGTCACCCAGGCGGACGAAGTGCGCTATACGTTCGATTATGACGGCGGCGAGAACGTGTCACGGATCACGTTTCCTGATGGGACTGTGCAAGAGCGCTGGTACGATCGGCAGGATCGCCTGATCAAAGTGCGCGACGCACTTGGACGTGCGCAACGGTTTACTTATGATTGGGAATCGCGGCTGGTTCGGGTGGAGGAAACGGGCGGGCTGTGGCGCGGCACGACGTACTCACCCGAAGGCGACATCATCGGCTACAGCGACAACTTACGGCGCATTCAATTCGGCTACTCGGGCTATCACCGTCTCGCGTGGCGTGAGGAAGGTGGCGACAAGATTCAATATCGGTATTCGACCGAAGACGAACTGCTCGAGGTCGTGAACGAGGTGGGCGAAGTGTACGCGTTCAAGCGCGACGCGTGCGGGCGCATCGTCGAAGAGCGGAGCTTCGAAGGGCGTACGCATACGTTCGAACGTGATGCAGCCGGACGTATGATCAAGAGGCTCCGACCGAGCAAGCAAGCGGAGCTCATCGTTTACGACGTCATGGGGAACGTCATTTCGGTCACGTATCCCGATGGCAGCGTCGATCGATTCTCCTACGATGCAGTAGGGAATTTGCTGAGCGCCGCCAATCCTACCGGTACGGTGAAATGGGAGCGCGATGCACGCGGGCGCGTGCTCAACGAGTCGTTCGGAGACGATTGGATAGCAAGCCGCTATGATCGCCTGGGCGGTCGGATCGAGATCGAGAGCTCGCGCGGCTTGCATCAGCAAATCGGGCGCACGCCGTTGGGAGACGTGCTGAGCGTCGGTCTCTTCGAGCGCGACGCAAGTGGCGCTGCGCGTGCGGTATGGGGGATTCGCTATCAACGCGACGCCATCGGTCGCGAAACGGCCCGCAGCATGCCGGGGGACGTCGTCGCGTTGCGCGGATACAACGATCGTGGGCTTCCGTCGATCCGCGAGCTCCTGCGCGGCAAGGAGCGGATCGCGCGCACGGATTACATCTGGGATGGCGACGACCGCCTGCGCCGACGCGAGGACCATGCGATCGGCGTAACCGACTACGCGCACGATGCCCGCGGGCGACTCAATGCCGCGAGGTTCCCCGATGGCACGATTCAAGTACGCGCGCCGGGGCCGAGTGGAAATCTGTACAAGCGGCGCGATAGGAACGACCGCGTCTATGGTGCGGCGGGGATCCTGCGCGAAGCGGACGGAATGGCGTTCCTATACAGCTCCGATGGCGCACTGATTCGCAAGCGAGCGGCTGACGGCAAGGAGTGGAAGTTCACGTGGAATGGCTCGGAAATGTTGGCCGCCGTGGAACGACCCGACGGGGGCAGCGTCGAATTTCTCTACGATGCGTTGGGCCGCCGCGTGAAAAAGGTGGTCCACGGCGCGGACGGCAGTGAGGCCACAACGGAATGGCGCTGGGACCGCAATGTTCCGGTTCATGAGTGGAGGACGGGGGCAGAGCACCCGGACGGCACCGCGATCATGTGGCTCTTCGAGCCGGAGAGCTTCTCGCCTGTAGGTAAAGTGGAGCAAAGCTCGGGTCAGCGTGCGAAGCGATATTCCATCGTTGCCGATTATCTCGGCACGCCAGAAGAGATGGTCGACGAGGCGGGCGAAATCGTATGGAAGGCCCGGCTCGACGCGTTTGGAGCATCGAACGTCACGACAGGGCGGAAGGATACGTGTCCGTGGCGCTGGCCTGGGCAGTACGAAGACGACGAAACGGGACTTCATTACAACCGATTTCGATACTTCGATTCAACTCGCGGCGACTACATCAGCCAGGATCCGATCCGGCTCGCAGGAGGCACCGAGCTCTACGGCTACACATCCGACCCCTTAGTATGGGTCGATCCGTTTGGCTTGAACGAACAGGGCGGGGATTGTGGTAAGAAAACGGGAGAGATCGACCCCAGCAATACTCCCGTGTACCGAGGGGGGTCGAGCATGCAAGCCCGCCCAATAGATGTAAAAATCGGACCGAACGGCATGGTAAAGCCAACTCGTGGGATATCACTTAATGGGAACCCTGCTGGACTCGAACGCTTTGGTGGAGCTTTCAGAGTAAAGAGCGTGCCCGAGGGACTGGCGATTGTTCCGCAGGGGCGAGCAGGTCACTATGAGATCGTTCCACGATCGGAGATGAGTATGGAGCAATATCAATTTTTGCTAAATCTAGTGAAATTTTTCTGAGGTCGCATGTCTGATAAATTTAGTCGACTGATTTTTGAGTATGGGTTTGATGACCGTGATGAGTACGAGACTCCATTGCGCGGGTACCGAAGTCATGTTTGGGTCGAGCTCATCGATGGTTCCAAGCACCGCGTGACGTTTTTTGACACGATTCGCCTGCAGCAAGAATTACAACAAGAAATGGCGAACGGGAGAGGCTTCTTTGCGGAGCCGGGGCTCATTGTTCTGAATGAAGTTACTCGCGAAGCGATGGAGGCCGCCGCAAGGACGCTCGCGAACGAGGGTTTTTTTGATGGTGCTGTTTAGTAGGAAAGAGGCTATTGGGGCAAACGCGGGTGCAGAAGCAAAAGAGTCTCTACTCTCTGCGTGGGCGACTAACAGAGCACCAACAGAAATCTGAAGCATACGGGCAGACGCGGAATGCCTTCGGCAACCAAAGAGAGCGGGGCATGCCCGCGACCAAGTCTGAGCAAGGGGGCGGCCGCTGTGGCGCGATTGAATCGATTGCTGGAGGCATGGCTCGTCCAAGATTAGTTGGCGACAATGCCGTGCGCTTGCAGCGCGGTAAGCCCCTACAGCTTACAACCGACGTCCTTTCTTGGCGTAGGCGCCCAAGATCGCAACGTCTTGCAATGCTGCCGCAAGCCGACGATCCTATCCACCGCCATGCCTAGCACCCCCGACACCGCAAATTCCCTCTTCGCCACCCTCCACGAAGACATCGCGTACAAGCTCGAAATCACGGATGTCGAAGCCTCCCTCTTGCGCGTCGCATCGTACCGAGGCAACGAGGCGCTATCGGAGCTCTTCCGATACACGATTACGGTGGCCACCGATTCGGAGCCGGAGTCGATCGCGAGCCTCGAAGAGGCGCTTGGGCGCGACGCCACGTTCACCATCGAGTGCGACGGCAAGATCGCCTACGTCGTGCACGGCATTATTACCGCCGTCGAGCCGGACGGCGCGTTCGTCGGTAAGACGCAGGCGCGCGTGGTCTTCGTGCTCGAGCCGCGCTTGGCGAATCTTCGCTACAGTGGTGGGTTTCGAATTTTTCAGGATATGGCGGCCCACGAAATTATCAATGCGATCTGTGAGCCGGAGAACATCGAGCGCAGTTGGCACGTTCACGGCGTTCCGGCGAAGCGTGAATATTGCACGCAATTCAATGAGTCGGATTTGGACTTCGTCGCCCGCATCGCCAGTGAAGAAGGGATGCACTATTTCTTCGTCCACGACGACAAGAAGACCACGATGGTCTTCGCGAACGAGCCGAAGGGCTACCCGGAGATCGAAAAGAAGATCGAAATTGCCTTCAACGAGACCGTCGGCGCGGCTGACTCGGAGCATGTACGCAGCATCGGGCGGGCGCAGAGCATTCGCACGGGCGCCTTCGAGCACCGCGACTTCGACTTTCTCGAACCGAATCGGACCCTCGCGGCGCGTGCGGTGATGCAGGGCAAAGAGACGACCGGCAATTCGCACAAGCGCGAGGTGCGCGGTTATCCTGGCGGATTCATCGACAAGGACGGCGTGGGAAAGAAACGCGCGCAAATGCGCCTGGAGGAATTGCGCTCGGAGGCCCTCGTGTTCTCGGGCGCGGCGCGATCGTTGCGCTTTTCGGCGGGGCACTCGTTCACGCTCGCGGGGCATCGCGAGGATGGCTTCAACCGCAAATTGCTTTTGACGAGCATCACCACGTGTGGCGCGGTGCAACGCGCTGTCGGCGGCGGCTTTCGAGGCGCGAATGAACTGACGACGTTCACAGCGGTGCCGGCCGAAACGCCGATTCACCCTAAACGCAAGGCGAAGCCGCGGAGTCGCTTGCAGAGTGCACGGGTCGTGGGGCCCGCGGACGGCGATCCGTATGTCGATGAGCACGGCCGCGTCAAAGTGCAGTTCTTCTGGGATCGCGACGGGAAGTTCGATGCGAAAAGTTCGTGCTGGGTACGTATGATGGCCCCCGTTGCCCATATGAATGAGGGCTTTTGGCAAGCGCACAAAGTCGGTTCCGAGGTCATGGTGGGGTTTCTCGACGACGACATCGATCGACCGATGATTCTAGGGGCCCTTTACAACGCGGCGCAAACGCCCGTGTATCCGCTGCCGGAGCAGGTGGCCAAGAGCGTGTGGAGGACGAACAGCATCCCCGGGAACAAGGGATTCAACGAGATTACGCAAGACAACGCTGCGGGAAAGGAACGGATCTTCCTTCACGCGCAGCGTGCTCTCCAAGAGACCGTCGGGCACAATCACACCACGAACGTCGCGGCGAGTCAGAGCAACGCCGTGGGGGCGCATCAGTCGGTGTCCGTGGGGGCAGCGCGCGATGTCACGGTGGGCGCGAACGAGACGACGAAGATCAAGAAGCACCGGAAAGAAACGGTCGACAGCGGCGAAGACGTGATGGTGACAGGCCATCGCGAGCACATCGTGAAGGGTGGAAACGAGCACCTGACGGTCACCTCCGCCAATCGCACGGTCGATGTCTCGGCGGGAAATCACACGACGAATGTGAAACCCGGGCTTACGACCCTCGAGTCGCAAAATTGGACGGGGCACGCGACCGAGAAAATCTCTCTGACGGGAGACAAGGAGGTCTTCGTGGAGCAGGGGGACACGACGTTGAAGCTCGAGAGCGAGAATGTCACCCTCGACGTCGCCGGGGAGACGAAGGTCTCGCACGCGGGAACGACCGCTCGAATCGAGAACAGCGGCAAGGTCACGATAACGGCATCGCCTGCGCTGGCGATCCGGTGCGCGGGTGCCGAGCTCGCGATGGGCGGCGGCAACGTGGCGCTGTCTGCGCCAACCGAGATTACGCTTGCCGTAGGGGCGAGCGGCATCAAGATCAGCGAGCAGAGCGTCGAGACCACAGCGACCGTCATCAGCTCGATGGGCCTCCTGAACGAGGTGGCGGGAGGCGAGGTGAAATTCAATTGACGAGCCGTGCTACGTTCCGACACCGTGCCGTGTTCCAGCACCGTGTCACGTTCTAGCACCGTGCCACGTTCCGACTCTGTGCACCGTGCCACGTTCCGACACCGTGCCATGTTCCAGCAAGGATCGGGCGCGCGAACCCTCCTCAATTCTCGAAGCGCCGTGCGCTCTTGGGTGCCCGCGTGCGGAAGTTCTGATGGATCGCGTTGGCATGCCCCATCAACGCCGCGGCGCCTTGGGCGTCGCCCCATTGCTCGAGCGCTGCGGCCAGTGCGCGGGCGAGCTCGATGACCTGCATCGGAAGCGGCTGATCCTCGCTTCGAGGCTCGGTGCGGCCGAGGTGGTGCAGGGCATCGCGCCACGCCGCGAGAGCTTGCACCGGATCGCCGGCGTTGAGGGCGGCGTGGCCTTGGGAGCGCGCGGTGTGGACGGCCATGCGTACGTCGGCGGCGGCGGCGTAGATGCGGCTCGCGCGTGCGTAGGCGCGGGCCGAGCGTTGAAAGTCCTCGGTGCCGCCGTGAAGTGCACCAATCGACGCGTAGAGCGCGGCGACCGGTGCGCCGAGGCTCAATTTTTCGCCGCGTTCTGCGGTGGAGACGAGCAAGTCGATCGCGTTCGGCGTTTCGCCCAGCGCGATCAGGCAGCGCGCGCGTTCGCCTGCGAGCACGAGTTTGTCCTGCTCCGACAAGTGCGAGCCGTGTCGGCGGAGAAGCTCCTCGTGCATCGTCAGAGACGTCTCGACGTCGCCTCGCACGAAGCTCTCCGTCGCGCGTTCCAGCGCGGTGCGCGCTTCGTGACATGGCTCGTGGCGCAAGACGGAGTCGGTCGCCAAGCGGCCCATCACGGAGTCGAACAAACTCGAACCTTCGGCCGCGGTGCCGGCGCGCAGCACCTCCGTTGCATCTGCGTTCGCCGCCTCCTCCGGCACGTCCGCCAGCGCCCCGCGCGAAAATTCGTATCGCCGTTCGTCATTTCGTCGCCGTTCGACCCACGCCGGGCCGCGCCCATCGGGCACCCGCCGCACCTCACGTGCAAGCACGCGGTCGATGGCTGCCTGCACATCGCCCGCGCCGACATGGGCGAAAAGTGCCATCGCGCGATCGCTCCGACGTGCCGGCAGCTCCCCGAGCGACGGATGCACGGGATCGAGCACGACCAACCGTGCGCGCTTCAGCGCCGCATCCTCCATGAGCCGTGCGATGGCCGACTGCCAGAGCGCCTCGCCCTCCATGATCGTCGGCTCGAGCAAGACCACCACGCCTTCCGCCGGCGCAATGGTCTTTTGCGCGATCTCGCCCAGGCGCTGCGCGAACGCTTCGAGTGGATCACCGACATCCGGCGCGGGCCCCAATGGAGCTTGGTGCCGGTGCACCTTGTACCGTCTCAGCTCGCCATACATGGCATCGAGCCGCCGGAGGCGCTCCGCCCAGCCCGGGTCGCGGGAGGTGTGACCGGTGGCCAACCGATACGTGTGCCACGCATTTTCCTCGAGCGCGCCAAGGATCTGCAGGAGCGCCTCCACCTTGTCGAAGACGGCAAGCTCCGGAACGGTCACATGAAACAGCCGCATCTCGGGGTGCAGAATGAAGCGCCGAAATTCGCGTACAATGTCGTATGCGAGCCGGATCTTCACGCGGAGGACAACGTTAGCACGGCACCCCGAACCGCCGGCGGCTGTACCGCGCCGCGGTACGGTGTACCGAAGAGGCTTGCCGCCGTTCGGTACACCCTTGATACACCCCTCGCGGATTTCCGCGGATCTTACGGGGATCCCGCGGGAACGAGGCCCCGGCAAACGTTGGCACTCAACTTGGATTAGTCCCCCGCGCAGGTCTCAAAATCTCTCGCAGCACATGGATCCGGTCGAGTGAAGTAACTTCCTTACAATAGCTACCCCCAGTGGCCCTTGGGTCGGGGCCACTGGGGGTGGGGCACGTCGCATCGATCGTACCTCGCGCCGAGCGCCCCCTCGCGCCGGACGTACTTTGCGCCGAGCGCTCTCCGCGCCGGACGTACTTTGCGCCGAACGCCCCCTCGCGCCGAACGTACCCGCGCCGAGCGCTCCTCGCGCCGAACGTACCGGTGCCGAGCGCCCCCTCGCGCCGAACGTACTTCGCGCCGAGCGCCCCCTCGCGCTGGACGTACTTCGCGCCGAGCGCCCCCTCGCGCCGAACGTACCGGTGCCGAGCGCCCCCTCGCGCCGAACGTACTTCGCGCCGAGCGCCCCCACGCAGTCTACGAATCGACGGGGTTCTTCGGTAATCGGATCGTAATAGACGCGCCCCGCGGAGACCGAGACGATGAGCGCCAAGCGCTCTCCGCGCCGGACGTACCGGTGCCGAGCGCCCCCTCGCGCCGAACGTACCGGTGCCGAGCGCTCCTCGCGCCAAACGTACCGGTGCCGAGCGCCCCCTCGCGCCGGGCGTACTTCGCGCCAAGCGCTCTCCGCGCCGGACGTACCGGTGCCGAGCGCCCCCTCGCGCCGAACGTACCGGTGCCGAGCGCTCCTCGCGCCGAACGTACCGGTGCCGAGCGCTCCTCGCGCCGAACGTACCGGTGCCGAGCGCCCCCTCGCACCGAACGTACCCGCACCGAGCGCCCCCCCGCGCCGAGCGCCAAGAGCGCCCCCACGCCGCCTACGAATCGACGGGATTCTTCGTAATCGGATCGTAATAGACGCGCCCCGCGGGCACCGAGACGATGAGCGCCAAGCGCTCCGGGCGGTCCTGCGGGATCGACTGCCCGTGCTCGAGCACCAACGCGGAGAGCCTCCCGCCATAGACGCATCCAGTATCGAGCCCGGTGGCCCACGGGTGAATCTGCAGCCGCTCGACGGCGTTGTGGCCGAACACGATGTGCGGAGGCCCCGCATACCGCTCGCCCCAGAGCGCGCCGTCGGAGACGGTGCGGATATGAAGGAGCACCTTCGGATCTTGCTCCTCGATGGGGATGCCCGGCAGAACGCCGGCGTGCACCACGCGCACGCCGTGCTCCGGAAGATCCACGTAGAGCGATGAGGTCTCCAGCACCGCCCAATCGGGATCGGTGAGCGATTCCACCACGCCGAGGTGGTTCTTCCCCAGGGCGACGGGCGGTCGCTTCTTTTCCTTGGCCGCCTCGCGGTAGGCGAGGATCTTGGCGTCGTGGTTGCCGCGAACCACGATGGCGCCGGTGCGGCGTGCTACCTGGAGGACGCCGCGTGAGTCCGGGCCGCGGGCCACGAGATCGCCGGCGAAGACCAGGCGATCGCCGGTGTGGAAGGCGATGCGGTCGAGCAAGGTCTCCAGCTCCGCGCGGCAACCGTGGACGTCCCCCACGATGACGGTGCGGCCCGTATCGACGGATCGATGGCGCTGTGCTGCTTCTTCTCGCATCTGCTTGCTTCGTTTCAGAGGCTTGCCGCTTGCTACTTCAGCTTCGCCCGTTTCGGGATGACCACCACGCCCTGATCGGTGACGGCGAACCGTTGCCGGTCGGCCTCGAGGTTGTAGCCGATCTCCGCGCCCTGTGGGATTTCGACGTCCTTGTCGACGATGCACTTTCGGATGCGCGCATAGCGACCGATTTGCACCCCCTCGAAGAGTACGCTCTCCACCACCTCGCTGAACGAATTCGTGCGGCAACCCACGCTGAGCACGCTCCGATGGATGCGCCCGCCCGAGATGATGCACCCATGTGAGACGAGCGACTCCGTGGCGGTGCCCACGCGCGCTTGCGCTTCATCGCGGAAGACGAACTTGGCCGGCGGATCGTGAGTGGCGCCGGTGCGAATGGGCCAGCGCTTGTTGTACAGATTGAATTGAGGATGGGTCTCGATGAGGTCCATCTGGGCCTGCCAGTACGCGTCGACCGTGCCCACGTCGCGCCAGTAGCCGAGGTTGGGGGAATCCTCGCCCGGGACCCGGTTGGTCGCAAAATCGTAGGCCCACACCTCCTGCCCCGCCGCGACCATGCGGGGCAAAATGTCGTGGCCGAAGTCGTGCGCGCTCTCCTCGAGGCGCGCGTCGGCCTCGAGCTCGCGCACCAGCGCATCGGTCTTGAACAGGTAGTTCCCCATGGAGGCCAGGCACATGTCGGGCCTCCCCGGCATGGTGGGCGCGTCCTTCTTCTTCTCGTGGAAGGCCACGATCTTTCCCTTGGCGTCGACCTCGACGACGCCGAAGTCGATGGCCTCGTGCTTTGGAATGGGGATGACGGCCACCGTGGCGTCGGCGTTCCGGTCGACGTGGTAGCTGAGCATCTGCCGTACATCCATCTTGTACACGTGGTCACCGCCGAAGATGGCGACCTGCTCCGGCTTCTCGTCGTGGATGACGTGCATGCATTGGAACACCGCGTCGGCGGACCCGCGGTACCATTGTTTGCCGCGCCTTTGCTGAGCCGGAATGGGCTCGATCCAGTTGTCCAGAATGGGCGACAATCGCCAGACGCGGGAAATATGCTCTTCCAGCGACGCGCTCTTGTATTGGGTGAGCACTTTGACGCGCGTCAGCCCCGAATTGACGAAGTTGGATAAAACGATATCGATAATGCGATAGCGCCCGCCAAAGGGGACCGCGGGTTTTGCGCGCTCGAGGGTGAGGGGATGGAGCCGCTTTCCCTCGCCGCCGGCGAGGATCATGACGAGCACTTGCCTGAGATCGATGCTGTTCCACGCCACCATGGGAATTGGCGCGAGTCTAACCTGCTCCGATGAAAACCATGTCGGGAGTTTTCGCGGAAATCGTCCGAGGGCGTGGTACGAGAGGGAGACGTTCTCATGGCGAAGCTGATCCCGCTCCATCACCCCCCGGTGCCCCTGGTGAAAAGTCTCGCCGAGCCTGGTTTACCGAGCCCCATGCCGGCCGACGTGCCGCGCGTGCTCGAGATGGCCGCCGAGCGCGCGCGCCGCGGAATTTCTGGTGCAATGGCCACCGTGATCGCCCGCCATGGGTCGGCCCCCGCCACCCCTGGGCAAAAGTTGTACGTGGGGACCGATGGCGCCGCGTTCGGGACCGTCGGGGGTGGGGCCATCGAGCGCGAGGTGCTCGGCGCGCTGCAGGAGATGCTCGCGCGCCCCGTGGGAAAGAAGGTCCCTGCGGGCCATCAGATCCGCAATTTTCGGCTTGGACCCGAGCTGGGTATGTGCTGCGGAGGCCAGGCCGACCTTTTGTTCGAGCCCATCGAAGCGCTCACGCCGTGCCTCTTGATCGGCGCCGGCCACGTGGCCACGGCCACCGCACCCCTGCTCGCCCGCGTGGGCTTTGCGGTCACCGTGTGCGATTCGCGCGAAACCTGGGGCGGCGACGAGGGCCGCATCCCCGGGGTGCGCATGGTCATGGGCGACTACGACGAGGTGGGCGAAGGCATTTCCCGGGATGGAGTCGTCGCCGTGATGACCCACGACCATGCGCTCGACCAAGACGCCATCGAGTGGGCGCTCCGTCAGGGCTTCGCCTATGTGGGCGGCGTCGGAAGCCGCGCCAAGGCGCAGCGCACGCGCGACCGCTTGGAGGCCAAAGGGTTTTCGCTCGAGGACCGCGAGCGGGTGCGCATGCCCATTGGCGTGGACATTCGTGCGCGCCTGCCCGAGGAAATCGCGGTGGCCATCGCGGCCGAGTTGATCGCGTGGCTCAAATCGCGGTGATCGCATGCTCGGCGCGATCATCCTCGGGGCAGGGCGCGGCGAGCGGCTGGGGGGACCCAAGGCGCTCCTCTTGCTCGAAGGGCGCACCATGGCCGAGCGTCACGTGGAGCGCGCGCTCGATGTAGGGTGCGACCCGGTCGTCCTCGTGGTCCGGCCCGAGGTGGCCCAGAAGGTCGATGCCCGCGCGTGCCCGCATGTGCGCCTGGCCCTCTCCGAGGCGCCCGATCCGGCCGGATCGCTGGCCGTCGGTCTGCGTACGCTGGGAGAATGTGAGCGCGTGCTGATTACGCCGGTGGATACGCTTCCGGCATCGAAGGAAATTTGCGCGAGGTTGCGGGCGGCGCTCGACCTTGGCGCCATGGCCGCGACGCCGGCGCATCGCGGCCGCGGGGGTCATCCGGTGCTCTGCCGGGCCGAGGTGCTGGCCGATTATCGCGCGGGCGGCGCCGACCGCATCGATTCGGTCCCGGGAGCCGAGGGCTTTCCACCGCTGCGCACGGTGCTCTCGGCGTTGGGGCCGGCGCGGGTGCGGGTCGAGGTCGACGAGCCGACCATCCCCATCGATTTGGATACACCGCAAGATCTGCGTCAGCTCGCGGGCATCTCCGCCCCCGTCTTTGCGGAGCGTGTAGTCCTTTCGCCGGGTACACCTTTACGTCTAAAGTAGTTTGTATGAGCAACGTCATCGGCACCAACGTGCCGCGCACGGACGGCGCATCGAAGGTCACGGGCGCCGCCCTCTACATCGACGATTATGCGGCCGAGGGGGAGCTCTACGGCGCGACCGTAAGGAGCTCCGTGCCCCGCGGGATCCTGCGCGGCATCCGAAAAGATCCGGCGTTCGACTGGACCGGCATCACCGTGGTCACGGCCGAGGACATCCCTGGTGACAACGTCGTCATGCTCATCGAAGACGACCAACCCGTCCTCGCCTCCAAGGTGATTCAGCACGTCTACGAGCCGGTGGCGCTCATCGCCTGCGCCGATCCCGTGCGCCTGCAGCGCGCGATGAAGGCCATCACCCTGGACATCGAGCCGCTCCCTCCGGTGCTCACCATGGACGAGGCGCTCGCAAAAGAAGAGCGCATCTACCGCGACGACAACGTCTTCAAGAGCTACGTCATCCGCCACCACGTCGACGACGGCGACGAGCAGAAAAATATCGACGCCATCCTCGCGCGCTGCGACGTGGTCCTCTCCGGTCGCTACGAGGTGCACCACCAGGAGCAGCTCTACATCGAGCCCCAGGGCATGATCGCCTGGTGGGACGATGCCGGCGTTCACGTGACCGGCTCCCTCCAGTGTCCGTATTACGTGCACAAGGCCATGAAGCGGGCCTTCGCGCTCGAGGGCGAGAAGGTTCACGTCGCCCAATCGGTGACCGGGGGCGGCTTCGGCGGCAAAGAAGAGTACCCCAGCGTGGTGGCCGTTCACGCCGCGCTCCTGGCGCGCGCGGCCAAGCGCCCCGTGCGCCTCATTTACGGGCGCAAAGAAGATATCGAGGCCACCACCAAGCGCCACCCGGCCCGCTTGGAGATCACCACCGGCTGCGACGAAGATGGAAAGCTGGTGGCGCTCAAGTTCGATTGCGTCATGGACGGTGGCGCCTATGCCACCCTCACGGCGGTCGTTCTTTCGCGCGGCGTGCTGCACGCGGCGGGCGCCTACGAGTGGAAGCACGCGCGGGTCGCGGGCCGCGCGGTGGCGACCAACACGCCGCCCAATGGCGCATTTCGCGGCTTCGGCGCGCCGCAGACCATCTGGGGCATCGAGCGGCACATGGACCGGCTGGCCGAAAAGCTCGGGATGGATCCGCTCGATCTGCGAAAGAAGAACCTCCTCAAGATTGGCTCGTCCACGGTGACGGGGCAAATCATCAAGGAGAGCTGCGGGGTGGAGGAGTGCATCGAGCGCGCCGTGCAGGACAGCGGCTACTACGAAAAGCGCGCCGCCTACGCGAAGGACGCGGGAGACGCGGCGGCGGCGCAGCGCCGCGGCATCGGAGTCTCCGTCTTCATGCACGGCGCGGGGTTCACCGGATCGGGCGAGCGCCGTCTCAAGGGCAAGGTGCAGATCGATCTCGAGCGCGGCGGCAAGCTGCGCATCCGCACCGCCTCGACGGACATCGGGCAGGGGACGGAGACCGTCTTCCGCCAGATCGCCGCCAGCGCGGCCGGTGTTCCGCTCGACGCCATCGAGTTCGAGACACCGTGCACCACCAACGTACCCGACTCGGGCCCCACCGTGGCCTCGCGCACCGTCATGGTGGTGGGCTCCATCGTCTCCACCGCCGCCAAACAAATTGGCGACAAGGTCCGCGCGGCGGGAGGAGCCATCGCCGACCATGCGGCGTTTGCCGCCGCCGGCGATCGCTTGCTCGACAGCGCCAAGGAGCCGGTCACCGCCCTCGTTCAATACGAGCCGCCGGTCGCCAACCAATGGGACGACGACGCCTACCAAGGCGACGCCTACCCCACGTACTCCTGGGGGTGCGACATCGCGGAGGTCGAAGTCGATCGCGACACCTTCGAGACGAAAATCTTGGGCTTCTGGGCTGCACAAGACGTGGGCAAGGCCATTCACCCGGTGCTCTGCGCGGGCCAAGTCGAAGGCGGCACCTTGCAGGCGATTGGGTGGGCCCTCTACGAGTCCGTGGTCTGGAAGAACGGCCACATCATGAACCCGCGAATGACCAATTACGTCATTCCCACCAGCAAGGACGCGCCCCTCTTCAAGACCATCCTGGTCGAGCACCCGTTCTCCGGCGGCCCCAATGGCGCAAAGGGCGTCGGCGAGCTGCCCATGGACGGCGGCGCGCCGGCCGTGGCGGCGGCGGTGGAGCAGGCAATCGATGCACACTGCAACCATTTGCCGCTCCTGCCCGAGAATCTGTTCACCTATTCCAAAAACGCCGGGACGAGTAACATCCAATGATGCTTCGAATGACGGTCAACGGTGTGGCGCGCGCGGTGGAAGCTCCGCCGCTCGCGCGCCTGCTCGACGTGCTGCGCGGGCCCTTGGGGCTCACGGGAACCAAAGAAGGATGCGGCGAGGGTGAGTGCGGCGCGTGCACCGTGCTGCTCGATGGCGTGCCGGTCAACTCGTGCTTGGTCGCGGCCGGCCAGTGCGAGGGTCAGGCCGTCATGACGGTGGAGGGCATCCACGATCCGGGGGGCGCGCTGTCGGTCTTGCAGCGGTGTTTCATCGAGGACGGCGGGGCCCAGTGCGGCATCTGTACGCCGGGCATGTTGGTCGCAGCCGAAGCGCTGCTCCGCGAAAACCGCGATCCCAGCGAGGACCAAGTGCGCGACGCCATCGCCGGCAACCTCTGTCGATGCACCGGCTACCAGCGCATCGTCGACGCCATCCTCCACGCGGCCAAGCGCAAGCGCGAAGAGGCTTCACCCGAGCTCGGGTCCGAGGGCCGCACATGATGCTGGAATCGACCGCAAAAAGGCCGCGCGCGGCGCACGCTCCCGCGGGGCTCGAGGCCGCCGAGTTGGTCCGGCCGACCACGGTGCGCGAGGCGCTTTCGCTGCTCGAAAAGGCCGCCCAGGCCGGGCGCGCCGTGATGGTGCTCGCCGGCGGGACCGATCTGATCGTCGACCGGCACCTTCTCCCCATCGACCGCGCGCACCGGGTCGATTTGGTGGTGGACGTCACCCGAATCGAGCAGTTTCACGCCATCGCCAAAGACGGCGAGCGGCTCTCCTTCGCCGGCGGTGTGACCTATTGGGATCTCCGCCGCGAGCGGCTGGTCCTCGAGGCGATCCCCATGTTGGCCGAGATGGCCAAAGACGTGGGCGCCGTGCAAATTCAAACGCGCGGCACCCTCGCCGGCAACATCGCCAGCGCATCGCCCGCAGCCGATGGCGTGCCCGCGCTCATGGCGCTCGACGCCAACGTCCACCTCGCGAGCACGCAGGGCTCCCGCACGATCCCGCTGGCGCAGTTCTTCACCGGCTACCGCAAGACCGTGATGCGACCGGACGAGCTCATCGTCCGCATCGACGTTCGCCTCCCGGGATCCGCCAAGGTCTCCTGGCGCAAGGTGGGGACGCGGCAGGCGCAGTCGATCTCCAAGGTCGCCCTCGCGAGCGTCATCGATGTCGCCAACGGTACGATTCGCCACGCGCGCTTCGGCATGGCCTCCGTAGCGGCCACCACCCACCCGCTCGATCATGTGCGCACGTACGTGGAGGGCCGCGCGCTCTCCGCCATCGATCCCGCCGAGGTGGACCTCGCGCTCGGCCGCGACATTCAGCCCATCGACGACGTGCGCAGCACGGGCGAATACCGCATGCACGTTGCGCGCAGCTTGGTCCGCCGGGCGCTCGCCAGCGTGAGCGCATGAAAACGAACCTGTCCGAGGCGACCCTCGCGCCGCTCTTCGCCAAGCTGCGCACGGCCAACGATGCGTTCGCGCAGCGCTACCCGGGCGAGCGGAGCGCGCGCCAGCCGGTGCACACCGTTTACGGCGGCGCGCACCTGTTTCGTGCGAACACCGCGCCCCGTTTGGGCGAGCTCGCGCGCGCCTCCCTGGCCGCGCACGCCCCGGACTTCATCGCCTTTGCGCGCGCCGTCGATCTGCCGGGGGCGCACCGCATCCATGAGTCGCCGCGGGACGCATGGCTGGCCGAGACCGTGTACGCGCGCGTGGTCGAGAAGCTCGCGCGCGAGCCGGTGGAAGACTTCCGCATCGACTTCGAAGACGGCTACGGCACCCGCTCCGATGCGGAGGAAGACGGGCACGCGGTGGCGGCCGCGAACGAAGTCGCCAAGGCCCTCGCCGAGGGCACGCTGCCGCCCTTCATCGGCATTCGCATCAAGCCGCTCACCGAGGAGCACCACGCGCGCAGCCTCCGCACCCTGGACGGCTTTCTCGGCACCTTGCTCGAGGCCACGGGCGGAAAGCTCCCGCCCAACTATGTCACCACCTTGCCGAAGGTGCAGCTCCCCGAGCACGTCGCCGTCATGGCCGAGGCGCTCGAGCTCTTGGAAGCGCGCTTTCGCCTGCCCAAGGGCTCGCTCGTCTTTGAGATCATGGTCGAGCAGACGCAGGCCATCTTCGCCCCGGACGGCAAGGTCGCGCTCCCCGCGCTGATCGACGCTGCCGCCGGCCGCTGCGTGGCCGCGCACCTCGGCACCTACGACTATACGGCGAGCTGCGGCATCACCGCGGCCCACCAGCACATGGCGCACCCCGCGTGCGACTTCGCCAAGCACGTGATGCAGGTCAGCCTCGCCGGCACGGGCATCTGGCTCTCCGACGGCGCCACCAACGTGATGCCCGTGGGCCCGCACCGCGGCGCCCAGCTCACCCCGCAGCAGATCGCCGAGAACCGTCAAAGCGTGCATGATGCATGGAAATTGCACATGCGGCACACGCGCGGCTCGCTCGAGACCGGCTTTTACCAGGGCTGGGATCTCCACCCCGCGCAGCTGCCCGTGCGCTTCGCCGCCGTGTACGCGTTCTTCCTGGAGGCGCTGGCCCCCGCCTCCGAGCGGCTCAAGAATTTCGTCGAGAAAGCCGCGCAGGCCACCTTGGTCGGCGACGTCTTCGACGACGCGGCCACCGGTCAAGGGCTGCTCAACTTCTTCCTGCGCGGCATCCACTGCGGCGCCATCACCGAGGAAGAAGCCTCCGCCACGGGCCTCGGCTTGGACGAAATCCGCGGCCGCTCCTTCGTGAAAATCCTACGCGACCGCGCCGATCCGCAGCGGATCACCGCGGTCCCGTCGTAGCCGTCGTAACCTGCGGAGCCTGCGGAAGAACGACGCGCACCATCGTACCCAGCCCTTTGTTGCTCTCGGCCTCGATGCGGCCGCCCATCTCGTGGACGATGGCGCGCGCGATGTAGAGGCCGAGCCCCGTACCTTCGCCCGCCGCCTTGGTGGTGAAGAACGGCTCGAAGATGCGATGGATCATGTGCGGCTCGATGCCGAGCCCGTTGTCGTGGATCTCCACGGCGATGCACGCATCGTCGAAGCTGCGTGTCACCACCCGGATCTCGCCGCCCACCCGCTGCTCGGGGATGGCCTGCGCGGCGTTGACGAGGAGGTTCAGGAACACCTGCCCGAGCCGTCCGGAGTTGCCCTCCACGTTGGAGATGTCCGCGTAGTCCCGCACCACCCGCGCGCGCTGGCGGATCTCGCCGTGGGCGATGTTGAGGCACGACTCGAGGATGCTGCGCACGTCGATGCGCTCGCGTTGGTCGCTCTCGCGCGACGAGATGCGCAGATCGCGCACCAGGGTTCCGACCCGTTCGATCCCTTCGTCGGCCGTGGCCAGCATGCGGCCCATCTCTTCGAGGGCGTCCACCAAGTCGGCCCGCGCGCCCGTTCGCGCGCACGCCTCGAGCTCGGGGATGCGCCGGAGCACCGAGCGCAAATTCGTCATGGCGTACATGAGCGGGTTGTTGATCTCGTGCGCCACGCCCGCCGCCAGCATGCCAAATGTCGAGAGCCGGTCCGCCCGCAGCAAATGCGCCGTCGGTCCGCGCCGCTCGGCGCGGTCGCGCATCACCAGCAAGTGAACGTCGGGGACCACGTGGCTGCGCAACGTCACCTCGGCCCCGCGCTCCGTTCCATCCCCGCGCACGATGGCGCTCTCCCTCGTGCAAACCGCGGGAAAGACGCTCCCTTCGCCCGCCGTGCCCTCCGCGCTCGGGGGCGAGGCGGCCGTCACGCCCAGTCCAAGCGCGCCGCCCGCGCCCATCGCGCCGCCGATGGCGCCCAGCGCGTCCGGTCGAATCAGCTCGTGGACGGTGGCGCGGAGCAATTGCTCGCGCGAGAGCTCGAAAAAGAGGCACGCGGAGGCGTTCGCGTCGAGGACGCGGCCATCGCTCCCCACGGCCAGCATGGCGTCGTTGGTCTGCTCGAACGCCACGCGAAAGAATCCGGACAGAAGCCGCGCCTCCGGCGGCGGCGCGGGGATCCGCAC
The DNA here is from genome assembly GCA_037157815.1 of Sorangiineae bacterium MSr11954. Classification (NCBI taxonomy): domain Bacteria; kingdom Pseudomonadati; phylum Myxococcota; class Myxococcia; order Myxococcales; family Pendulisporaceae; genus Pendulispora; species Pendulispora albinea. Next base: position 9,781,705 of record CP089984.1, on the reverse strand, counting down.
GTTTCGGATCCCCGGCCCCTCGATCTCTTGCCCGTCCAGCCACGCCATCTGCATGCGGCCCCCTTGCATCGTCGGCCCCCTTCGCACCCCCCACATGGACTATGGTCGCATGTCCATCCCGTGCGGGATCGATTTCTCCATCCCGTTTCTTTCTACTCGGTTGGTGCGCGAGAAGCGCGCGAAAGAAGTGCGCGTACCATGGAACGCTCGTGCTGTTTTCCGCTGGGCTGAGAGCTCCCCTTATTCGATCGGACTGCCTTGTAGGAACCAACGCGCGAGCAAATCCCGCTCATCCTGCGTCATCCCCGTTTTGTTGCCGAATGGCATGGTTTTCGTAATCACGGCGCGGGTCTTGATCCGCTCCGCATACATCTTGATTTGCTCGGGCGAATCGAAGACCACGTTGTTCGGCGGCACCTTCCACTGATCGTCCGTGGGCTTGGCCGAGTGGCATGGTACGCAGCGCTGGCCGACGACGATGCGAACCGCCGTAAAGTCGACCTTTTCCTGCGGGTTGGTCGCGGCTGCGGCGGGGGGTGGATCGCTCGAGCGCGTGGTGAGAGCAAAGGTGATTCCCACCCCGATGATCACGGTGCTCGCGATCCCGGCCAGCCAGCCGCGCCACCAGAAGCGAATGTTCATGAAGTGACGTACGAGGGCTCCGGCCACCATGAGCACCGCCAGCACCAGCCAATTGAGCGAGTTGCCGTAAGTGCTTGGAAAGTGGTTGCTCAACATGATGAAGAGCACCGGAAACGTCATGTAATTGTTGTGGATGCTGCGCTGCTTGGCGTGCTTTCCCAGTTTGGCGTCTTGGCGCTTGCCCGCCTTGGTCAGAGCGATGAGCTCTCGCTGGGATGGCATGATGTGGAAGAAAACATTTCCCACCATGATGCTGCCGAGCAGCGCCCCCACGTGAATGAAGGCCGCGCGCCCGCTGAGCAGATGGTTGAGCCCATAGATGATCGCGGCCAGCAGCACGAAGCAGAGAGTGATCGCCACCGGCTCTTTCGTGCGGAGGGGCGAGCGCCAGATGAGGTCATAGACCAGGAAGCCGCCGATCAGGCTCCCCATGCCGATGCCCATGGCCGCGCCATGGCTGATCTTCGCCACCGCCGGATCGACCAGGAACGACGCGTCGCCCATGTAATACACCAGCAAGAGAAGCGCGAAGCCGCTCATCCAGGTGGTGTACGCCTGCCATTTGAACCAGTGCAGCACCTCGGGCATCTGGCTGGGCGCGAGCTGCTTCTTCTCCATCTGATAGAAGCCGCCGCTGTGGACCATCCAGATCTCCCCCTCGAACCCCTCGGGGGCGCCGGCGCGCGGCCGCAGATTGCGATCCAGCCAGTTCCACAGCATGGAGTTGCCAATCCACATGATGCCGGCGATGAGATGCACCCAGCGCACCAGCAGATCGAGAAGCTCTCGCACGTTCGAATCCAAGTCAGCTCCCGCGGTAAGTCGAATATCCGTATGGGTTCAAAAGTAGCGGCACGTGATGGTGTGTCCCGGGGTCGCGCACGATGAATGCGATCTGCACATATGGGAAGAACCCCGTAACCCCGGATGCGCGGAAGTAGGTCTCCGTGTCGAACGTGAGACGGTACTCGGCCGCGGCCAAAGGTTCGTGCAAAAGGTCGCGCAGCCGGCCGTCGTCGTCGGTGGTGCCGCGACCGCGCTCGGTCCATTGCCCGCCCGCATCGCGCTGCTCCAAGGTGACCGGCACACCGGCGGCGGGCCGGCCCCTCGATGTGTCGAGGACGTGGGTGGAGATGCTGCTCATTCCGATGACCTACCCACCCCTCACCAACTTGTCGAGCCGAATTTCCGTGATCTTGCGCTGCTCGTCGGCGGCGCGCAAAAGCTCGGTCTCCGGATCGTTCTTCATGCGCTCGTGCGCGATGGCGAGCATCTCGTCGGCCGTCTTACCCATCGAGCAAACGATGTAAATGTGTCCGAACTTCTCCTCGTAGGCGCGATTGACCCTCGCGAGCTCCTCGTGGGTGGCCTCGCTGGCCTCCGCCACCCGCGCCTGCTCGCTCTTGGACCACGAGGCCGCCGTCTCCGAGGTGCTGGCCTCCGCCTTGGCGCCCCCGATGCGCGGATGGTGCCGGAACGCCTCGAGGTAGTCGTCCTTGCCAAGCGCCTGCCACACCTCGCGCGCCTGCGCGATCAGCGCCTCCCGATCGAGGAACGGGCGCGCATGCACCATCTTGTCGACCCACGCGCGCGATCCGCAACAGTTGGTGAGCAAGGTCACGAGCTCCGGCGAGGGCGCGAAGTTCAGGTGCCGGAGCCCGAGCGCCTCGCGTCCATCTGCGGTGACCGTTCCATGAACGCGCAGCCGGCTCACGCCCCCGTCGGGGTAAATGGAGAGGCGCACGTGGGTGTAGGGGCCGCGCTCGGCCGTGAGCTCCTCCTCCAAAAAGTGGCGCGTGTGCGCTTGCAGCTTGATGCGCGGCACGAGGAGCTTCCATTGCGACTCGTCGGCCAAGAGCTCCGCCGCCGTGGCGTTGGGCCGCGCGCGAATTCCGTGTATGGCGCACGTATCGGGGTAGTTCCCCTTGAAGTGGTTCGTATCGACCTCGATGCGATCGACCGAGCCCTCGGCGGCGAGGCGCACGATGGCCCAATCCGGCCCCTCGGCGCGGCTGCGCTTGGTCTCCCACCCGTCGCCCATGTCGATGCCGCGCCCCGGCATGATCAAGTTGTGGCGCGAGCCGAAGAACATGTCGTTGCACGCGACCACCAAAGCGCCGTGTTCGGCCGCCGCCAGATCGACCTCGGCGCCGCTCCGCCCGGCCCAACGCGGCGCGGGGAGCACGTCGCCGTGAACGCGAAGGCGCGCGACCCCGCCGTCCGGGTAGATGTGCACGCGCAGGTGCGTGAGGCGCAGGCCCGCGTCGATGGGAAAGAGGTTCTGCGAATCGCCGCAGAGGGCGGTCTTCGGGAGGATCTCGACCCACGGGGTGGACTCCGACGCGAGCTCCTCGCCCGTGGGGCGTCCGGGCAGCGCGCACCCGTCGATGGAGCACGCGGCCGGGTAATTGCCCTTGAAGAACGCGGTGTCGACCACCACCCCGCGCACCACGCCGGCCAGGCCCAGGCGAACGATGCAGAAGTCGTGGCCGGGGATGCGGCGCCGGCGGGTCTCCCAGCCGTCCATCCACTTGCCGCGATCGGTGTACTTTCCCTCGATGAAGACGGGCTTGGTCGCCTTGAGGAGGTTCTCCTTCTCGGCGAAAAATTCGTCGTTGGCATAGACCACCGCACCGCCCAGCCGCTCCGCGGCCAAATCCATCAGCTCCGTAAAGTCGGTCATACGTTTCCTCGTCCGATCAAGCTGCCGCGCGGCGTGCCGACGAAGGGATCGGCCCCCGCGTTCCCGTGCGACGCTTCGTAGATTTTCTCGCCGCGCAGATACGTCGCCTTCACCACACCGTACAGCGAGCGCCCGTCGTACGGCGTGATCTTGTGACGGTGCTCGAGCCGCGCGGCGTCGATGGTCCAAACTCCGTCCGGATCCCAGACGACGAAGTCGGCGTCGGCGCCCTTTTGGAGGACCCCTTTGCGCCCGTACAGTCCAACGAGCTTCGCCGGACCCTCGCACATCCAGCGCGCGAGGTGCTCGAGCGAGAGGCCGCGCGCGCGCGTGCCGCTCCAGACCGCGGGCAACCCGAGCTGCAAGGACGCGATGCCGCCCCAGGCGCGCATGAAGTCCCCCGAGTCGACGCACTTCAACGAGGGCGACGCCGGCGAATGATCCGTCACGACTTGATCGAGGAGCCCTTCGCGAAGGGCGTCCCACAGGGCATCGCGGTTCGCGCGCTCCCGAATGGGCGGCGCACATTTGTAGCTGGTGGCGCCATCCGGCACGTCTTCGGCGGCGAACGACAGGTAGTGCGGGCACGTCTCGGCGCTCACCGGCAGGTGCCGATCGCGCGCCTCGCGCAAAATGGGGAGCGCGGTGGAGGCGGACAAATGCACGATGTGGGCGCGCGTTCCAAAGCGGGCCGCCAGGCGGAAGACCATGGCGACCGCTTCCTCCTCGGCCCGTTTCGGACGCGACGCCAGATAATGCGCATACCGTCGCGCCTCCTCCGGCGAGAGCGCGGCGCCCGCGGCCTCCGCGAGCGGACCAGGGAGCTCGGCGTGCACCAAAAGCGGCGCGCCCAGCTCGGCCAGGCGGCGCATCCCCACCTCGAGATCGCTCTCGCTCACATGGGGAAACTCATCGACCCCCGACTCGGCGAGAAAGCACTTGAACGCCAGCGCGCCCGCGTCGAACACGCGCTCGAGCTCCGAGGCATTTCCCGGCACCAGGCCGCCGCAGAGGGCCACATCGACCCGGCATTTTCCCTCGGCCGCGGCCCGCTTGGCGGCGAGCCCCCGAACGGTGGTCGTCGGCGGAATGCTGTTGAGCGGCATATCCATCAAGGTCGTCACCCCGCCCGCGGCCGCGGCGCGCGTGGCCGTCTCGAAGCCCTCCCACTCGCTCCTCCCCGGATCGTTGACATGCACATGCGTATCGACGATGCCCGGCATCACGACGAGATGGCCGGCGTCCTCGACGGGACAGCCCTCCGGCGCGGCCTCCCAAGCCTCCACCGCTACGATCCGCCCTTGCGCGATCTGCACACACGCCGGGCGCACCCCTTCGGGCGTGACGACGCGTTGGCTGCGCAGGCATAGGTCCAATTTCATCGGTTCGAATCTCGTTCCTCGCTGGCGGGGCCCGGGATCGGGGCCCATCCGGGCCCAAGCGTAGCGGTTTCCACGTGAGAAGGGGGCGACGAAAGGGGTTGGGCTCGGGGGCTGCGGGCTGGGTGCGCGCGGCGGTCTCTCCCAGGCGGGGCGCGAGCGCGGCAGATAAGGACGGGCCCGGAAGGGAGGCGGGCTGGAAGGCAAGGCGCGGAGGGGGGCGCGGGGAATGGCCAAGGGACCGGGAATCGGGAATAATAGTGGAGGCGTTCTGTACCTACGATGCAGCTCCGTTTGCCCACCCCGAAGCGTGCACTGCTCACCGGCGGCCTCTTGGTCGCACTCGGCATCGCGTCGGTGCCGCTGTATCGGCACGTCCTTCCGCCGGGTGACATCGTGCCGGGGCTCACCATCGACGGCGCCGCTCTGCAGGGCGAGCCCGCGTCCTTCATCGCCGCCCGGGCCCAAGCCCTCACCGAGCGCAAGGTCACGCTTCGCATCGGCGATCGCACCGTCCTGGAGACCACGTTGGGCCGCCTCGGCGTCCACGTCGACGAAGGGCGGGTGCTTCGTCTCGCGCGCGCGGCGGGCCACGAAGGCGACCTTCTGGGCCGCGCCGAAGTCGCCGCCCGCGCCCGCCGCGGTCAGCTCGACGTGCCGCTCCTCGCTTCGGTCGACGTGGCGGCCCTCTCGTCCGTGGTCGATCGCATCAAGGAGCGGGAGGACGCGTCCCCCATCTCCGCGCGCCTCAATGTCGCGCAAAAGACCACGGTCCCCGAGCGCGCCGGTCACTTCATCGATCTCGACGGCACCCTCGCCGCGGTCACGCGCCTCGCGCGTTCGCCCTCGGGCCCGAGCGAAAACCCGAACGGGAACGAGAACACCCTCGTTCTACCCGTGAAAAACTTCGCCCCCCGCGTGACCAGCGACTTCGTGCGCACCATCGACGTGCACACGGTGATGGCCGAGTACATCACCTCGTTCTCGCGCAACAAGGACCAGTCGCGCCGCGGCCAGAACATCGACAACGCCGCCAACAAGCTGGATGGCCTCGTCCTCTCGCCGGGAGAGCTCATCAGCTTCAACGACGTGGTGGGCGAGCGAAGCGAGGAGAACGGTTTTCAAAGGAGCTGGGAGATCTTCAAGGGTGAAATGGTGGAGGGCGTGGGCGGCGGCACCTGCCAAGTCGCGTCCACCGTGCACGCGGCGGCTTTTTTCGCGGGCCTCGACATCGTCGAGCGCCTCCCGCACTCCCGCCCCAGCGCATACATCCCGATGGGGCTCGACGCCACCGTGGTCTACCCGGTCGTCGATATGAAACTACGCAATCCGTTTCATTTCCCCATCGTCCTTCAAGCCACCGTCGACGGAAACCGTCTGCGCGTCGCCATGCTGGGCCGAAGCCGCCCCGCCACCGTGAGCTTCTCGCGCGACGTCGTCCAGACCCTCCCGTACCCCCGCAAAATCGAAGAGAAGCCCATCGCGGGCGCCAAGGTCATCGTCAAGCAACACGGCATCTTCGGCTACCGCATCGAGCGCGAACGCATCTTGCGCTTCCGCGGCGGCAAAGAGCGGGTCGAGAAGAACAAAGACTTCTACCCGCCCACCACCGAAATCTACAACGTGCCCCCGGGCTTCGATCTGGCTCTCCTCCCCCCGCTTCCCACCGTGAGCACCGACGAAGGCGAGGGCAGCGACACCAGCGCCCAAGCCGCCGCCAGCGCGGCCGCAGCCACCACCGGGCCGACCCCCGTCACCACCAGCCCCCAAGCTTCCCTCGTCGTCATGGAAGACGCCCCCGGCGCGCACGCCCCATCGAGCGCCCAGGCGCGTCCGGTAAAGAAGGTCACGATCCGCCGTTAGCGCGCCGGCTCGTGCGAGAACGGAAGTCATTCGCGCTACAGGTTATCGGGCTCCCGGACGACAAAGGTGTCCAGCCGTTGGAGCAATTCGTCGCGAGCCGCTCTCGTACTCAACCCGATGAACGACGCGTGGGCATGCGCAATGGTCGGATACACGAGGCAATCCATTGGCGTGTAGCAGACCTTGGGGATACTCATCGCTTTGAGACTCTTGACTTGCACACGGACGATACCGAACGACGCCCATTGAGGTTTTGCCTCATAAAGATCGGCTAGCCCTCCGCTCAACCTGGATTCGACGAAAACAGACGGTCCGTAACTCGCCACCGATGGCTTGAGCTCTTTGGTTTGTATCCAGGAAGGCAGAATCCGTTGCGTAATGGGTGCATTCGCGTCGTAGTGAATAGGGTTTATAAATTTGATAACCCACTCTGTGTCATCGACAACAACCAGCGCGTCTACAACCGGGCGCGCGCTCAAAAGGGAATCTCCGAATCCGCGTAGTTGCTCGAAGCCGTATCGAGTATGTCGGCAAGTATGCTGATTTTGACACTGGTAGCTTTGAGCTCGATGAGCTGATTACCTGCCTTCTCGAGGATCCCGCAGACGAGGTCCTCCAGCTTGTCCGCTGCCAGCAGTCGTTCTGTGCGGGATGCCAGACGAAGAGGTTTCGTTGACGCTTCTTCCTCGGTTGTGCGAAAAATTCGGTGCACGTAGAAGCCCCAGGCGTGACCTTTCTCGAAGCTGAGAAAGACTTGCTCGCCATCCGATTTGTCGGCCTCGGACGAAATCTCGATAACATGCGAGATACCCAACTTCAGGGTGACGAGACCTCGCTCGATCCGCTCGAGACTTTCATTGAGCGTCGCCGTGGCGATCGCCACCTCGGCGGCGATTTCTTTGACACGCGCAAGCCGTGCGGACACTCCGGTGCCGTTCCCTTTTCTTTCGGACATACCAGCGCCCCTTCGATGTCAATCTGATGTCAATCCTGAATGTTGCTCAGCTGCATCAAGCTTCCGCTTGACGCTGCCTCTTCCGAGGGGCATGAACATGCGATCAGCGCTTTATGGAGTCAAGGCGCCGTTTCAGTTAATGTGTAAATGTATGAAATTGCAGCATATTTATTACTGTGTTCGAAAGTTTCGAGGGGGTAGTCGTTCAGGTGAACATTTTGCGGGTCAGGGCGGGTTATCGCCCTGAAATTGTTGCCAATTCCCACGGAGGGTCTGGACGTTGAAGGTCGATCACCACACTCTTTCCAGTATGGAGCGACTCACCGGTTCGCAGGTGCATCGAGAGTCTCGGCGTGCGGTGGAGGACGTAACCTCGCGGTTCGAGCGATTGATCAAACTGACGGCGACTCCCGGCTGGGACGAGATCGATAGCGAACCCATCTCTGTGCAGCGTTGGGAACAAGCTCGTCGACTCGTTGCGACGATCCAGGACGAGGTCCCTCTCGTCTCGCAAGCCGTTCCATCTGCAGCCGGCGACGGCGCGATTCACATCCGATGGTCGCTCGGCGACGAGAAGATCTTTGACGTCGAGCTTTCCGCAGATGGAGAGATCGCGTGGCTCACACGAGACGATGGTTTTCGCGAGACAGGGATTGCTGCGTCTCTTGAAGACATGGTCGTCCTCCTTCGAGCATTTTCCGAGGAGGCGTAATTCGAGGTGTGCGTGCTTTTCGAGCATCGCGTGCCGCTTCGAAATGCTTGCATCATGACTTTGACCTAGGGGCGACAGTTCGATCCCCCATCGGGTAGGGGTGTTTTGCTGCCACCGCGGTACAGTGCTGGTGGGGCTCGCGACGGACTCTTATCGTAAATAAAGAAAGAGGCGGCCCGGTGAAGGGCAGCCTCTTTGCTCATCGTGAGATGCGATACGGGATTACAGGCAGCCCTTGCCGGTACCCTTGATCTCGTCCTGCTGCTGCTGCGGGTTCGCGGTGCCGCCGCCCGCGCCGCCGTTCGAGCTGCCGCCGCCGTTCGAGCTGCCGCCGCCGTTCGAGCTGCCGCCGCCGTTCGAGCTGCCGCCCGCGCCGCTGTTCGAGCCGCCGTTCGGGCCCGAGATGGACACGTTGGTGGGGGCGGCGGCGCAAGCTTTGACTTCGCCGGAGTTGGAGACGGAGTAGCAGAGGGCGCCCTTGGGCGACGCGGTGAGCGCGCCGCCCGGCTTGACGTCGACGGTGATCCCGTCTCCGGCGACGGAGGCGGTGACGGCGTAGTTGCCAGGGGCCACGTCGACCAGCACGTGGTCGGCGTCGGCGGTCTGGCGAACGGTGTAGCGCGCGGAGCTGGTGGTCGCCGCGTCGGAGGCGTCGCCCGGGAAGAGGACGACTTGGTTGCGTGCGCCCTGCATGTGAACGCCCACCACATTGCCGGCGGCCACGTTTCCGTCCTGGGACGAGAGGCGCGTTTGTGCAGAGCTCGCGCTCTCGGCGTTGATCACCGTGAGCCACTGCTGATCGGCGCCCGTGGAGTGCTCCTCGAGCCGCACCACCCCGCCGGGCAGCGCCACGGACTTTATGCTGGCGTCACGCGGGAGCAAGGTGTTCACGGTGCCGCCGGGGGTCGCGATGCCGAAGCTCTTGATCGCCGAGTCGACGAGGTTCTTCGGGGTGGCGGGCAGGTGGAACGACATCCACTGATCCGAAGAGCCGTTGCCCACGCTGGTGCGATCGAAGAGCACGAACGTTCCGGGGCGGACGTAGACGAGGTCGCGCGTGAAGTTCTTGATCGAGCCGCCCTTGTACATCTGCTCGACGTCGGTGGCGCGGGCGCGCACATAGACGCCGCCTTCCTCGTAGCGCTCCACGCGGGTCTGCGCTTGATCGGGCCCCGCCGAGGATTGCCCGGGGCTGTTCGGGTTGCTGGAATCCTGGACGAAGAACGTATTGTACAGGACGCGCGGCGCTGGCTTGCCCCACGCATCGCTGTAGACGAAGGTCTCACCGGACGTGCCGGCGACCTGCGGGATCCAGCCGGCGCCGTTCACCAGGAGCGGCTTGTCGCCCACGGTGACGCTCAGGTTGCCCTGATTGAACATCTGCTCGCCCGAGTCCGGCGCGTTGATGTACGTGCCGCTCTGGAAGGCTCCCCACACGGCGTCGTTCTTCCACGACGAGCGCATGGCCACATGGCCGGGGCCCGACGCCAGATACGACAGGTTCGCGTCTTGGTAAGGCACGTTGGGGGCCGACGGATCCCAATAGAGGAACTTCTCCCACGGCGAGCGATCGTCCTTGGTCGCGATGATGTCCGCCGCGAAGGCGCGCGTCCGGGCGGCTGCGCCGTCGCCGAGCTCCCCGAGCACGGTGGCGATGGTGGTCATCAGCGCCGCCGAGGGCTTGATGTCCGTACCCGAGCGCACCGTACCCTGGTCGTCCATATGCTGGAGCGACGGCCACGCGAAATACGATATGTAATTGGCTTGATCGCGCGCTTGCGGTACTTCGCTGATCCAGTCGAGGTTCTTCGCGGTCTTCACCGCCCAAAGGAACTTCACCACGCTCCCGACCGCCTTCGGGCCATAACCCCAGCCCTCCGGCCAGCCGCCGCCCGCCATCGATTTCTGGAAAGCAGGTTTGACGAGCTTGCCCCACAGCCTATCGGTGACGTCGGTGAAGTACGTCCCCGCCTTGGAGTTCTCACCTTCGGTGGCCAGCGCGGTCGCGGTCTTCGCGAGCAGGTAACCGACGAAGTAATTGCCGATGGGCTGATTCCTGCTGAAGCCGGCGGTGTCATACCAATCGACCCATGTGTTGAGCGAATCGATCACGCGCTGTCGCGTGGAGGACGAGAGCGCCGGATAGAGCCAGTCGTAGCCGACGGCCATACCGACTCCGTAATTGCGTATCCCATATCCCGAGTCGGTCGAAGGTGATTGCCCACCCGAACCTGCGGGGGTCGACATGGCCTCCAGCAGGCGCGACCCTGCTTCCCCGTATTTTTGCTGGGCTGCGGGGTCGTCCGCCACGCGGTAGCACAGACCGAGGGACATGATGGGCGCAACGTATTCCTCGCCCTGATATCCCTGTCCGACGTTGGGCGCATTGGGATATGCCTGTCCGCTGGGCGGATTCATCGTCGCGCCCGCCAGCGCATCGCATTTCTGTTTCAGCCCCGCCCACGCCGCGTCGTTCGCGGCCGCCCGCGCCTTCAGACGGGTCAAGAGCGGCGACGTGAGAAAGAGCCGGGCGGCGGGGCGCGCGATGACCTGATCGCCCGTCATCGGGCTCGTATCGCACGCACGCTCCGGCGACCCGTCGAGGGACGACGAACATCCGGCTGCGAGAGCAGCGGTGATGATGCATGCAGGTGCAAATAGCGGCGTCCCCAGGATATTTCGTTTCATGTATCTCTCAGCTCCATTGCAAGTCAGGTGGGGGCGAGCCGCCGGATCGCGGTGAATTGCGTCCGACCTTGGGTGCCCGGAAAAATCGCGGGCGCGGGCACGTCTTCGAGATCGCGCACGACACTTCGAAGGAGATACCCGTGAGCTGCTCGCCAGCCCAATTGCAGATGGGGAAGCATCGACCGTCGGCCGTCACTGCCCCTCGAGTCACGCAAGCTTTGGATAAACGATCGAGCGAAGCAAGAGAGGGACATGTGTGATGAGGTTGTCGATGTCGACGAAAGGGAGATGATGGGCTGCAGGTCGTACCCATCGATCTCTCGAGAATTTCGCTGGATTTCATGATGACGGGATCGCTTCGAACGCCCCCGCGGCGCGAATACTTTTTTGCACCGGCGTGGCATTTTTTCCCGTCCGAGGGCTCGATCCTCGGTAGCTCTGTCCGGCACGTGGAGGGTCTGGCCTTCGACGCGAAGGCCGCTGTGCCCGACAAAAAAGGCGCTCCGGTTCGCCAAATGCAAAAGAGGCCGCCCCGGGAAGGGCAGCCTCTTTTGCTCATCGTGCGATGTTTGGATATGCGGTTACGGGCAGCCGCCGGCCCCTTCGCCCGCGGCCTTGTCCTGCTGCTGCGTGTCGGTGGTGCCGCCATTGGGGACGGCGTTCGGGCCCGACATGGAGACGTTGGCGGGGGCCGCGGGGCACGCTTTGACGTCGCCGGAGTTGGAGACGGAGTAGCAAAGGGTGCCCTTGGAGGACGCCGTGAGCGAGCCGCCCGGCTTGACGTCGACCGTGATGCTGCCGCCGGCGACGGAGGCCGTGACGGAGTAGTTGCCCGGCGCCACGTCGACCAGCACGTGCTCGGCGTCGGCGGTCTGGCGAACGGTGTAGCGCGCGGACGCGGTGGTCGCGGTGTCGGGGGCGTCGCCCGGGAAGAGGACGACTTGGTTGCGTGCGCCCTGCATGTGGACACCCACCACATTGCCAGCGGCCACGTTTCCGTCCTGGGACGAGAGGCGCGTTTGTGCGGAGCTCGCGGCCTCGGCGTTGACGACCGTCAGCCACTGCTGCTCGGCGCCGGACGAGTGCTCCTCGAGGCGCACGACCCCGCCGGGCAAGGTCACCGACTTCACGCTCGCGTTGCGCGGGAGCAAGGTGTTCAAGGTGCCGCCGGGGGTCGAGATGCCGAAGCTCTTGATGGCGGAGTCGATGAGGTTCTTCGGGGTGGCGGGCAGGTGGAACGACATCCACTGATCCGACGAGCCATTGCCCACGCTGGTGCGATCGAAGAGCACGAAGGTGCCGGGGCGCACGTAGACGAGATCGCGGGTGAAGTTCTTGATCGAACCGCCCTTGTACATCTGCTCGACATCGGTGGCGCGGGCGCGAACGTAGACGCCGCCTTCCTCGTAGCGATCGACGCGGGTCTGCGCCTGATCGGGGCCGGCCGAGGATTGCCCGGGGTTGTTCGGATTGCTGGAATCCTGAACGAAGAACGTATTGTACAGGACGCGCGGCGCCGACTTGCCCCACGCATCGCTGTAGACGAAGGTCTCACCGGACGTGCCGGCGACCTGCGGGATCCAACCGGCGCCGTTCACCAGCAGCGGCTTGTCGCCCACGGTGACGCTCAGGTTGCCCTGATTGAACATCTGCTCGCCCGAGTCCGGCGCGTTGATGTACGTGCCGCTCTGGAGAGCTCCCCACACGGCGTCGTTCTTCCACGAGGAGCGCATGGCCACGTGGCCGGGGCCCGACGCCAGATACGACAGATTCGCGTCTTGATACGGGACCTTGGCCGCCGACGGATCCCAGTAGAGGAACGACTGCCACGGGGCGCGGTCGTCGTTGGTCGCGATGATGTCGGCCGCGAAGGCGCGGGCGCGGGTGGCTGCGCCGTCGCTGAGCTCGCCGAGCACGGTGGCGATGGTGGTCATCAGCGCCGCCGAGGGCTTGATGTCCGTGCCCGAGCGCACCGTCCCTTGATCGTCCATGTGCTTGAGCGACGGCCACGCGAAGTACGATATGTAATTGGCTTGATCGCGCGCTTGCGGTACTTCGCTGATCCAGTCGAGGTTCTTCGCGGTCTTCACCGCCCAGAGGAACTCCACCACGTTCCGGACCGCTTTCGGACCATAACCCCAGCCCTCCGGCCAGCCGCCGCCCACCATCGATTTCTGGAAAGCGGGTTTGACGAGCTTACCCCACAGCCTCTGACTGACGTCGGTGAAGTACGTCCCTGCCTTGGAGTTGTCACCCTCGGTGGCCAGCGCGGTCGCGGTCTTCGCCAGGAGGTATCCGACGAAGTAATTTCCGATGGGCTGATTCCTGCTGAAGCCGGAAGTGTCGTACCAATCGACCCACGCGTTGAGTGAATCGATCACGCGCTGTCGCGTGGACGACGAGAGCGCGGGATAGAGCCAGTCGTAGCCGACGGCCATACCGACTCCGTAATTGCGTATCCCATATCCCGAGTCCGTCGAAGGTGATTGCCCACCCGAACCTGCGGGTGTCGACATGGCCTCGAGGAGCCGCGATCCTGCCTCACCGTATTTTTGCTGGGCCGCGGAATCGTTGGTCACGCGGTAGCACAGACCGAGTGACATGATGGGTGTAATGTATTCTTCGCCTTGATATCCCTGTCCGACGTTCGGCGCATTGGGATATGCCTGTCCGCTGGGCGGATTCATCGTCGCGCCCGTCAGCGAATCACACTTTTGCTTGAGCGGCGCCCACGCGGCATCATTCGCCGCCACTCGCGCCTTCAAACGCGCCAAAAGTGGCTGCGAAAGAAAGAGTCGTGCGGCCGGACGAGCGACCACCTGGTCATTCGTGATTTGGCTCGCATTGCACTCGCGATCCGACGAACTACCACTGGAGGACGAGCATCCAGAGGCGAAAGTTGCGGTAATGATGCACGCATAGGCGAGCATCGACTCCCCCGGGAGGTTCAACTTCATATCTCTACGCAGCTCCGTTGCAGTTAGTAGGCCGCGAGCAGTCGGGACTGCGGTGAGGGTGCGTCCGACCTGTAGGTGCCCGGGAGGGGATTCACGGGCGGGGGCACATCTTCAAGGTCGCGCACGACGCTTCGAAGGAGGTACCCCTGGACTGCTCGCCAGCCCAAATTGCAGATAGGAGAGCTTCGACCGTGGCCGTCGCTGCCCCGTGAGTCGTACAAGCTTCCTGTAACGACGTGAACGAAGCAAGAGAGGGAGATCTGGTATTAACGTCTACAGTGTCAGAATGCACAGATAATCACCTACAAGTAGCACTGGCCAATTTTTCGAGAATTTGACGTTGTCGCACCAAGATGCGATGCCTCGGAGCATGCTCCGACGCGGAAGATTTTTTTTGTGTCCGCTCGCCATTTTTATCTGCGCACTCGGTCCTACTTTCACGCCATTCTCTGCGCAAGTTGCCTTGGCGGGCCCCGCGGACGCTGCTGCACGATCCAGTGGCAGCCCCTTGCCGACCCTGGGAAAGGGGCTCTCGCCCCCCAAACGTGTGGCCAAGGCCCCCGATTCGAACGCGGGCCCGAAGAAGGGTGGAGGAGGCAGCGGAGCACCGGCCCGTAAGCCGGCGAACGGCGCGAGCGGGCGCGGGAAAGGTCCCGCTGTCAAATCGGCAACGCGCACACCCGATGTGAATGCGCGAAGGCAAGTGGCGGGTGGTTCCACGAGCGACGATGTCGCCGCGGGGTACGAGAGCACGGAGCTCCGCACCTTGCACGAGGCCGAGCGCGAGCTTTTTCCGCCCGCCTCGCCGGTACCCGGTACGAGCTGGCCCGCGGAGCTGGGATCGCCGCTCAGCGCAGCGCCGGAGTATCCGCACGTGCACGCGTCGGGGCTTCCGCCCGCGCCCGTTGCGAGCGCGCCGCCGTCGGCCGAAGGGGGAAGGGATCTGTCGTGGATGGCGGACCTTAAACTGCCGGATTTCCCCATTCGATGGGATCCGCGGGTGGTTCGTTACCTCGAATTTTTCAAAGACGATCCGCGCGGCCGAACCATGCTCGCCATCTGGTACCGGCGCTCGGGGCGCTACCGTTCGATGGTCAGCCGCGTGCTCCGGCGCAAGTCCGCGCCCGAGGATCTGTTCTGGCTCGCCATGGTGGAAAGCGGCTTCGATCCGGCGGCGCGCTCGCCGGTGGGGGCGCTCGGGCTCTGGCAGTTCATGCCAGAGACAGGGAGACAATACGGGCTCCTGCAAGATCGCTGGGTCGACCACCGCCTGCATCCGCAGCTGGCCACCGAGGCGGCCGCCGACTTTCTCAACGATTTGCACCGGCGCTTCGGCAGCTGGGAGCTGGCCATCGCCTCCTACAACATGGGCTACGCCGGCATGCTGGCGCTGGTGCGCAAGTTCAATACGAACGACTTTTGGACCTTGTCGCGGCTCGAGGGCGCGCTGCCCTGGGAGACGACGCTCTATGTGCCGAAGATCATGGCCGCGGCCATCGTGGGGCGAAACCTCGCGGTATTTGGCATTTCGGAGGACAAGGTCGAGCCTGCCGTCGCGTACGACGAAGTGGCGGTTCCACCGGGCACCGCGCTCTCCTCGGTGGCCTCGGCCATCGGGGCTCCAACGAAGGAAATCTCCGAATTGAATCTGGAGCTGCGCGCGCAGCGGACGCCGCCTCTGGACCCGAGCGATCCCAAACCGGATCCTGCGCGTCCGGGCGAAGCTCTGGCCGCGATCGGTTATCCCGTGAAGGTGCCGGCCGGAAAGGGCGTGGTGCTCGCGCAGAATATGGCCAAAATCAAGAAGAACTTCGTGGCGCCCGAGCGCTATGTCGTTCGCTTTGGCGAGAGCTTGGAGCAGATCGCGAGCGCCCGCAGCATCGCGCTGGCGAAGATCATCGAGCTCAATGGCATCGCGCAAGGCGAGGTCGTCCGCGGTGGGACGGTGCTCCTCCTTCCGCCCGGAAAAGGTGGAGGATCCGCGCCTTCGCCGGCTTCCTCGGGGCCGGCGGCGAGCTCGGGGGACAAGCCGGTGGTCATCGTTCCCTCCGACGTCTTCGTCTATCCGGATCGGCGCCGCGTTTTTTATCGCGTGGTGACCGGCGATACCCTGCGCGACGTGGCGGGCACCTTCCACGTCTCCGTCGACGAAATCCGCCGCTGGAACGAGATCGATCCGGTGGGGCGCCTCCAAGAGGGAATGACGTTGCAATTGTTCGTTCCGGCCGACGCCGATTTGAGCAAGGTCATGGTCCTGTCCGAAAACGACGTGCGCACCATCGCGGTGGGCACCGAGGACTTCTTCACGTACTGGGAGGGCCAAAAAGGGCGCAGGCGCATCACGGTGGCCGCCAAAGCGGGCGAGACCATCGAAATGATCGGGCGCCGCTACGGGGTGACCCCGGCCTCGATGGAGCGCATCAACCGCAAAAGTCGCAACGAGGGGCTCAAAGAAGGGGAGGTGGTGGTCGTCTACCTGCCGCCCAACTCCAAGTCCGCCGATCCGGGCGCCAGCGCGATCGATCCCTTCGCCGGCGAGCCACTCGGCCCGCTTCCGCCCGCGCCCGCTCCCAACGCGCTGCCCTGAACGCGCTGGCGGGGGGGTTCGCGGGGGCGGGGATCCTGCATTTGTCGATTGTGGGGAGCACGAACCTACGAACGCGTGCTAGGTAGCCGCGATGCAAAAGCCCGACTTCGCCGAATTGCTTGGACCCGCGCTCGCGAGCGCCATCGAGCAAAGGGGCTTCACCGCGCTCACCGCCGTGCAACACGCGGTGCTCGATCCGGCCCTTCGCGGTCGCGATCTGCGGATCAGTTCGCAGACGGGGTCCGGCAAGACGGTGGCCATCGGCTTCACCCTGCGCGACGCCATGGAGAACGCGGGCGATGCGACCACGCCGCGCAATGGAGTGGCGTCGCCCTTGGCGTTGGTGATCACGCCGACGCGCGAGCTCGCCAAGCAGGTGGACGAGGAGCTCTCGTGGCTCTACGCGCCCCTCTCCATCAAGGTGGCCTCGGTGACGGGCGGGAGCGGTTACCGCGACGAACGCCGTGCCTTCGCCGCGGGGCCCGCGGTGATCGTGGGCACGCCAGGGCGGCTGCTCGATCATCTCCGCCGCGGGAGCATCGACGCCGCGGCGATCCGAACGGTGGTCCTCGACGAGGCGGACCGAATGCTCGATTTGGGCTTCCGCGAGGAGCTCGAGGGGATCCTGGGTTTTGCGCCCACGCCGCACACGACGCACTTGGTGTCGGCAACCTTCCCGCACGAGGTTCGGGCGCTCGCCAACAAAGTGCAGACCGATCCGGTCTCCGTTCAAGGGACGCCGCTCGGGACCGCCAACGCGGACATCGATCACGTGATCCACTTGGTGGATCTCGCGGACCGCACCTCGGCCGTCATCAACCTGCTCCTGTCGAATCCCGACGCCAAGACGTTGATCTTCGCGCGCATGCGCTCCGAGGTGACCGAGATCGCGAAGGAGCTCCGGTCGGCGGGGTTCTCCGTGCGGCCGCTGTCCGGTGAAATGGAGCAGCCGGAGCGCAATCGGGCGCTCGGCGATTTCAAGCGGGGCGTGCTGCAAGCGTTGGTCGCGACCGACGTGGCCGCGCGCGGCATCGACGTGCAAGACGTCACGCACGTCATCCACGTGGAGCCGCCGACGGACGTCGATTCGTATACGCATCGCAGCGGGCGCACCGGGCGGGCGGGGCGCAAAGGGACCAGCTCCGTGCTGACGCCGCCGTCGGGGCTTACGCGGACGACGGCGTTGCTGCGTCGTGCGGGGGTGCGATCGCGGATCGAGGCGATTGCGTCCGCGGACGAGATTCGTGCGCAGCGGCAGGAGAGGCTCTTCGTGGAGTTGTCGGCGGATGATGCGTCGGGCGCGGAGGCGTCGGCCGTGAACGATGCGCCGTTGGGCGCGGACGGCGCGCGTGTGAGCGATGCGTCGGGCGCGGAGGCGTCGGGCGCGGACGGCGTGGGCGATGGTGCGGCGAACGCGGGGGCGAAGGATGGCGTCGCGCTCGATCCGCGCTGCGTGGCGTTGGCGGAGCGGCTGCTGCAGGCGGGGGCAGGGGCACGTGCGCTGGCGCGTCTTCTCGCGCGCGTCGGGATCTCGGGGCCTTGTGAGCCGCGCGAGATCCGGCGCCATATGCCGCCGGAGCGCCCCTCGCGCGCGGGCGCAGCGCGCAGGTCCGAGCGCGATGGCGCGCACCGCGACGGCGATCGCCGCCGCGAGGCGCGTCCGCGGGTGGCACGCGAGCGGGCGGGCGAGGGCGGATGGGTCACCTTTCGCGTCACCTGGGGCGGCCTTCACGGCGCCGACGCACGCCGTCTCCTGGCGATGATGTGCCGCCGCGGCGGCATCCAAGGCAGCGACGTGGGCGCGATTGAAGTCGCCAAGACGCACTCCTTCGTGGACATCGCCCAAGACGCCGCCGTCACCTTCGAAGAGGCCACGCGCGCGCCCGACCCCCGCGATCCCCGCGTCACCATCCGCCGCGAAGGCGAAAGGCCCTCCCGCGCCGCGCCCGCGAAAGCCACGGCGCCGCACGGCGGAAAGCCGCCCGCGAAGCCCTTCGCCGGCGAGAAGCATCCGAAGTCGTTCGCAGGCGATACGCACGCACGCCCGCGAACCGCGGACAAGCCCGCGAAGCCCTTCGCCGGCGAGAAGCACACGGCGAAGTCGGTCCCGCACGAGAAGCCCGCGAAGCACTTTTCATCGCCAAAACGGAGCCGTCACCAAGACGGCGCACCCGCACCGGCGAGCTCCGGCCCCAAGTCGCACCCCGCATCCAAGGGTTGGTCCGACCACGCACCCAAGCGCCGCGCCGCCCGATAAGCTCGAAGGCTCGAGCAGGGCCAGCGCTCGAACGCTCGCGACCGAAGAAAATGACGGATCCATGGAAGGTGGATACGCTCGTCCGCCTATCGTCGTAAGAACCGCCTGCACCGGAGGTGTCGAGACCATGCGATTGCTTCGCCGTTCGTCCTCGGTTGCTCCCGCCGTCGCCGTCCTCTTCGCGGCCTTCGCCCTCTCCGCCTGCGGCGGCAGTTCCCCGCCTGCCCCCATCGAGACCACCCTCGAGCACAGCCCCATGCGCGCCATCGCGCTCGCCGAGTGGTGCGACGTGCTCACCGCGAAGATGTGCGATCGCGCGGGCGCGTGCATCGCCGCCTCCGCCGCGGTCGAGGGCGGCGCTCGAACGGTCACCGACGGGTGCATGCAAACGGCGCCCACCAGCTGCATGCGCGGCCGCACGGCGACGACACCGTCCGGCCACATCGCCGCGGAGCTCGCAGATTGCTCGAGGTGGATCGACTCCCTCGCGTGCGAAGGCTTCCTCACGCAGGTCATGCGGCGCACCGAGTGCCAAGCCCACGTGCCGGCCCCCACCTCGCTGTAGCCGGCTGGCCTTGGCGCCGGTGTGCCCTAAAACTTGTAGTTTACACCCACCCCGAACACGTTCGCGCTCGCGCTGTACGTCCCGCCGTTGATCGACTCGGTGGCCGTCGGGTTGCCGCGCACGGGGTTCACCCGAGGCACCGCGGCCTCCGCCGGCGACACCTCTTGGTCCTTGGCGAAGATGCGCGCGTAGACGGCGTCGAGCCTCCAATGGTTGCCCACGTGGAGCGAGCCGCCGAGCGAGGCCGTGTACTTGTCGAGATCGATCGTCAGCGCCGAGAGGTACGGCGCAGGGACGGCGCTCTGGTCGTAGTTGAAGCCGGCGCGGAAATCGATCTTGTACTTCTCTTTGATCTGCACCGTGTACTGCGCGCCCACGCGGAACGAGTTGCTGTCCTGAAAGCCTCGCGGCAACGTGATCGAGGGGACGTTGTAGGGCGAGGGGAAGCCCGTCACGTTGTTGAGCGCCACGTTCTCGGGGTAGACGTCGATGCGGTCGTGGATGCCCCAGAACTCGCGCACATAGGCCACCTCCGCGCGCAGCGCTTCGATCGGGCGCACCTCGACGCCGACGCGGAAGATGCCGGGCAGCTTGAACTTGACCTTGACGTCGTCGCCCGACACCGACGCCTTGTCGAACAAGACCGCCGATGGAAGGCGCACCTTGAGCGAGCCCGGTGCGTTGACCCAGATCGGCAGGTTGTAACTGACGCCGATGCGCACGTGCTTGTCGGGGACGAACGTCGCACCTACGTTGGCCGTTGGGCTGATGATGTTCGCTTTGAGCTGGCCCTGCGCGTCGTAGTTCGGATCCTCCGGGGCGCCGATGAGACGGTCCGCCGGGTTGGCGTTGAAGAAGATGGTGCTCGTGAAGGCGCCCACCAGCGCGCCCACGCCGATGCCCAGCCGGATCTGTTCGATGGGCTTGTACGCAAACCATGCGCCGATGCCCACCAGCGCCGAGCCGTCGAGGGAGATGAGCGAGTAGCGCTGCGGCGCGGGCTGCCCATCGACCACGGTGGGAAAGCTCGAGAGCGCGGTATATGGCGCGTATACCGCTCCCGCGAGGGTGAACTCTTTTCGCTGCCCAAAGTTGTAGGAGCCACCGATCGTGGGGATCGGCAGGATCGGCGACTTCCCTTCGACGGTGGGAAACTCGTAGACGCGCACGGTACCTGCGGCGTCCACCACCTGTGTCTTGCGCGTGAACTCGCTGCGATGATTGAGCCACGCAAAGTCCACCATGAGGCTCGTCCCCGCATCGGCGAGCCCGGCGGGGTTGTACCAAATAGCTCCGATGTCATCGGCACCTGCGATCCATGCGCCGCCGCGGCTTAGCGGCTTTACGCCCCGGTCGGAGAAGTAAAGACCGCCCGCCTGCGCCACCGAGGAATCGAGCGCCGCGTCAATGACGATGAACCCGACGGCAAGCGCAAGCGCCTTTGCGGCTCTACGACATCGATTCATTAACTCAGGCTAACATCATCGACGCGCCCGCTGGCTAATTGATTCGTACGCGAAAAGTCACCTATCAAACGATGACGCATGGCGGCGAAATCGCACGACCGTCCAATCTGGAATGGTGGCCGGCCTAAACGAAATCGCGATTGGAATGCTCGAATCCAATGAACGCCGCAAAACCGACTTTGCGTCAATCGACGAAAAGGCGATGTGCACGCACACGTACTGAGACCTGCGCATCCACCTCGAGAGGCACCGTTTCGAGCAGCTGAGCCTCGAGCGACAAGCCCCCTTGGGTGAGTAAATCGACCCTTATCAGGGGGCCCGTGTTGCGCACCCGCCGCACGGTGGCGACCAGTCCGGAGTCCTCGTCGCGGTATCCGCCCGACTCCACGGCACGCAGAAGCTCGAGATCATGTGGACGAATGACTACCGTCGCCTTGCGACCATCGACGGCGCCGTTCGCGGAGCCGTTCAAGGTGAGGGTCAGATCGGCGGCGCGCACGCTGCCCGAGCGAATGACGCCCTGCACGACATTGGCATCGCCTAGGAACGTGCTCACGAACGCGCTCGCGGGCCGGCAATAGACCTCGTGCGGCGTGCCCACTTGCTCGAGCACACCGTGGTTGATCACCGCCAGCCGATCGGCGACCTCGATGGCCTCGTCTTGATCGTGCGTCACCAGGATGCTCGTGACCTTGAGCTCCTCGTGCAGCTTCTTGAGCCAGCGACGGAGCTCTTTGCGCACCGATGTATCGAGGGCGCCAAAGGGCTCGTCGAGCAGGAGCACCGCGGGGTCGACGGCGAGCGCGCGGGCCAGGGCCACGCGCTGACGTTGCCCGCCGGAGAGCTGCGTGGGGCGGGAGGAGGCCAGGTGCTCCAGGCGGATCAAGGCGAGGAGCTGGTCCACGCGCTTGCGGATGTCGGCCTCGGGGAGGCGCGCGCTGCGCTTTCGAACGCGCAGACCGAAGGCGATGTTCTCGAACACCGTCATGTGCGGAAAGAGGGCGTAGTGTTGGAACACGAAGCCGACCACGGGCTTACCCCCGGGGTCTTTCGTGCCGACGAGCACCTCGCCGGAGTCGGGCGACTCGAGCCCGGCCACGATGCGCAGGAGGGTCGTCTTTCCGCAGCCCGAGGGGCCGAGCAGGGCCACGATCTCCCCCTCTTCGACCTTGAGATCGACGCCGCGGAGCACCGGGTGTTTGCCGAAGGACTTGTGAACACCAACGAGCTTTACTTCCATATGCTCCTCGCGACGAGGTTGACGAAGGTGACCCCCACGAGCAGGGACGAAACGGCGAAGGCCGCCGCGAACGCGTAGTCGTTGTAGAGGACCTCGACGTGGAGCGGCAGCGTGTTGGTCGACCCGCGAATGTGCCCCGACACCACGGAGACGGCGCCGAACTCGCCCAGCGCGCGCGCCGTGCAGAGCACCACGCCATAGGTGAGCGCCCCGCGCACCCGCGGCAAGGTGATCCGCCAGAAGGTCGTCCAGCCCGATGCGCCGAGGAGCATCGCCGCCTCCTCTTGGTCGGCCGACTGCGCTTCCATGGCCGGCGCGAGCTCGCGCGCCACCAGCGGGAAGGTGACGAAGGCCGTGGCGAGCACGATGCCGGGTAGCGCGAAGATGACCTTGATGTCGTGGCGCTGCAGGACGCCGCCGAAGAGCCCCTGGCTCCCGAAGAGGAGCACGAACACCAGGCCCGCCACCACCGGTGACACCGTGAGCGGCAGATCGATGATGGCCGCCAGAAACCTCTTGCCGGGAAAGGCAAACCGGCTGGTGACGTACGCCGCCGCCACGCCGAACACCGTGTTGAGCGGCACCACCAGCGCGATCACCGTCAGGCTGAGCACGATCGCGTCGCGCGTGTCGGGCTCCTTCAAGGAGTCCACATAGGCGCTCCAGCCGCTGGCGAACGCCTCGTGAAAGACCACGTAGAGCGGCACGCCGAGCAGCAGCGCGACCAGCGCGAGCGCCAGGGCGATGAGCAGCACCCGGATCATGTGTGATCTCCGCCCACTTGAATGGCGCCTTGGAGGCGGTGCAGGAGGATCAAGAGCCCGAGCGACAGAAGGAGCATCGCCGCCGCCAGCGCGGTGGCCCCCGCGTAGTCGTATTGTTCGAGCTTGCTCACGATGAGGAGCGGCACGATCTCCGTCTTCATCGGCATGTTGCCGGAGATGAAGACCACCGAGCCGTACTCACCCACCGCCCGCGCGAACGCCTGCGCCGCACCGGATACGATGGCCGGCAGGATCAGCGGAAAGGTGACGCGGCGGAAGATTTGCGTGCGGGTCGCGCCCAGCGATGCGGCCGCCTCCTCCAGCTCGATCTCGACGTCGGCCAGCACGGGCTGAACCGCGCGCACCGCAAAGGGGAGCCCCACGAAGACCAGGGCGACCGTGACCCCCAGCGGGGTGAAGGCGACGGGGATCCCGCGCTCCGCCAGGTGGCGTCCCAGCACCCCATGCTCCGAATAGGCGGTGGTGAGCGCGATGCCCGCCACCGCCGTGGGGAGCGCCAGCGGAATGTCGATCAGCGCCTCCATCAGGCGCTTTCCGAAGAAGTCGTAGCGAACCAGCACCCACGCGATCAGAAGCCCCGCGACCGAGTCGATGATGGCCGCGAGGATGGCCGCGCCCACGCTCAGGCGGAACGCGGCCAGCACACGTGCCGAGGTGAGCGCGTCCCAGAGGGCGCCCAGGCCGAGCGCCTGCGTCTTTCCGAACAGCGAAGAGAGCGGCACGATGACGATGAGCGCGAGGTACAGCAGGGTAAAGCCCATGGTCAGGCGAAACCCCGGCAGCGTCTTGCGCTGAACTCGAGCCGCGGCGATCATCGCTATTTAGGCTGGTAGATCTGGTCGAAGATGCCGCCGTCGGCGAAGTGCACCTTCTGCGTCTTGGTCCAGCCGCCGAAGGTGTCGTCGACGGTGAAGAGCTTCACGGCCGGGAAGCGCGCGGCGTACTTGGCGAAGACGGCGGGGTTGCGCGGGCGGTAGTAGCGGCGGGCCGCGATCTCCTGACCCTCGTCGCTGTAGAGGTACTTCACGTACTCTTCCGCCTGGGCGCGCGTGCCGTGCTTGTCGACGTTCTTGTCGACCACCGCCACCGGCGGCTCCGCCAGGATGCTGGTCGACGGCACCACGATCTCGAAGTTGTCCTTGCCCATCTCGTTGATGGCCAGCAGCGCTTCGTTCTCCCAAGCGATGAGCACGTGTCCGATGCCGTGCTTGACGAAGGTGATCGTCGCGCCGCGCGCGCCCGAGTCGAGCACCGGGACGTTGCGATAGAGCTGGGTCACGAAGTCGCGCGCGGCCGCTTCGTTGCCGCCGTTTTGCTTGAGCGCGTAGCCCCAGGCCGCCAAGTAGTTCCAGCGCGCACCGCCCGAGGTCTTCGGGCTGGGCGTCACCACCGACGTGCCCGGCTTGAGCAGATCGGGCCAATCCTTGATTCCGCGCGGGTTGCCCTTGCGCACCAAGAAGACGATGGTCGAGGTGTACGGCGAGCTGTTGTTCGGCAGGCGCGACTGCCAGTTGTCGGGCAGGAGCTTACCGCGTTCGGCGATCTCTTGAATGTCGTAGGCCAGCGCCAGGGTGACCACGTCGGCCTCGAGGCCGTCGATCACCGAGCGCGCTTGCTTGCCCGAGCCTCCATGCGATTGACGGACGGAGACGGACTTGCCCGACTTTTGCTGCCAGTGCTTCGCAAACGCCGCGTTGTACTCTTGGTAGAACTCCCGCGTAGGATCGTAGGAGACGTTGAGCAAGGAGCCGTCGCCCGCGAGCGCAGATTGGGCCACATAGGCCAACGTGATCGCGAGCACGCCGATGAGGAGGAGACTGTTTCGGACGATTGGCTTCATGGTGGCTTCCCCTAAAAGGCGACTTGGTTGCGAAGTAGGAAGACTTGTTCGAGGTCGCGACGCCCGCCTGCCGCCGAGGCCCCTCCCGAGCGGAACTCGGTATAGAAATAGTCACCGGTCACGCGATAATTCCTCGTCAGGTACCAATTGAGCCCGGCGCCGAGCTCCGATGCGGCCCGTGCGGATCGGGTGTCGAGCGAAAAATCGTTGTACGAGTCGCGATCCATCTCGACCCCGCCATAGCGTGCCACCAGCTCGATGGCGCCCACATGACCCTCGGAGAGGTCGAACGGATGCTTCGGAGCAATCCCTTCGAACCTGGCGTCTTCGCCGGTGAGCGCAAGCACCCCCGTGACGCTCCACGCTTGGTGCGTGAGGAGCCTCGATGAGGCCAGGCGCGCCACGCGCTGTTGTGAGGCGACGTATTCGCCGAGGAGCGCGAAGGGGCCAATCGGCACGTAGATGTGGCCGGTGAGCCGGTTGTGAACACCGGCGGCCACGGCCGTCGAACCCGCGGGCGCGGTGGCCGAAGCATCCGCGATGTACGAGTAAAAGACGTTCTGCCCAGTGGTTCGGTACTGGGGAAGGTAGGGGTTGGCGGCCGTGCCCGTCTTCTCGCCGCGCGTGCCCGCGATGCCGATGAAGAACCCCGAGAGCAGCGGGGGCGGGACGTCCTTCAACGTGCTCGCGAAGGGCCGCGCATAAAGGTGGACCGTGACCTCCTTCGAGTCATCGAAGTCGACATCGCCCGTGGCAGCGCCATCGACGACACCGTTGAAGAGGCCCACCGAGTAACCGAGCCGGTTGCCGAAAAGATCGCCGTGCACCGCCACGCCCACGTCGCGCGCGGGCACGAACGATGTCGGCAAGCCGCGCTCCACGAAGTACGTGGCCTGCTCGGCCTGCAGCCGCTCGAGCCCCACCGACGGCTTGAACTTGCCGACCGTTACCGCGAACTCGTTCGCGGCCCGGGCGTCGACATAGGCATCGGTGAGGAGCGTCTGCCCGCCGCCGAAGTCGGGCATGAAGCGCGCCGTGAAGTTCTTTCCGAGCGTGGCATCGAGGATGGGGCGCGCGCGCCGGACGATGAACGTGTCGGTCAGCTTGTGCTCATCGTTGACGAAGATGCGCCCGTCGACCTGAAGGACACCGCGCAACGCCAAGGTGTTGGCCCCATCCGCCGATGTTACGGCCAAGCCTCCTGGGCCCATCTTGACGACGGCGCGCGCCTTCTCTTTGGCCGCTGCCGCCTCCTCCATGAGCTCGAGCTTTCGCATCGCGATCCGCGAGCGCTGATCCGCTTCGTCGAGCCGCTCCTCCAAGTTGGCGATGGCCGACTTCTCGACGGGAGCGCCGCCCACAGAAGAAGAAGGCGCCGGGCTCGCGCTCGAAGGAGGAGGAGCGGGAGGAGGAGGCGCAGGCGGAGTTGCCGGGGCTGGCGCTCCAGTAGACGGAGGAGGTGTTCCAGCAGAGGGCGGGGCCGGTGCCGGAACTACGGGCTCAGGAATCGGCTGCTGCGCCTCCGCCGCCGACGCACGCAGAATCATGACGCCAGAAAGCGTGAAAATCGCGAAAACACCGCGACCTCGTGCCGCGATAGGGGACCCCATAGTGACGGCAGAGTGGAGCGAGAGCGTTGTCTCGTCAAGACGTAACTGTGTCTATTATAACGAAACTCTCTGCTATCTCTTTTTCGACGAAGCTCGGGTCCGGGTGCCCTTCGGTAACTTGATGACCTTTGGCGGAGTGGGCGGGGGCGCTGTCGGGCGACGAAGCCGCGGATCGAACCCGAAAGGTTCCGGCAACCCCACGGCAACACGTTCGAAATCCGCGTGTGCTGGATTGACCAAGTAGTTCATTTCCGACGGGATAATGGCCGACGGTACCGCGAGCACTGCGCTCGAGCCGCGTACCACCCAGTCGGTTCCAATGTCCTTCAACGCATCCGGTGCAGGGGTCGCCCGCCAGTTCCGTGGCAACTTGGTGACGTCGATTTGCTCGAACGACACCTCGTCCGGAACCGCGGCGCGCAGGCATACGAGATCGCCGGGGAGCTCATTGACATCGACGTGGACGAGCATCTCCAGCGCCGCGAGCGCAAGGCTTCCACCGCAGTACGAGATGCGGGTGCCCTTGCGGTTCCAGCGTCCGCCGGCGAGCTTCGCGCCCTCGCCGCTGAACGCCGTCGTTCCATACTTGCGACGGCAGATGCGCCAGAGAATGAGCATGAGGTGAGAAAAGAAGGCGATGCGAGGAAGAAATGAAACAAAGGAGCGGGCCCGATCGAAGTCAAAGCCTTCGCGAGCAACGCGATGCTAAACGAATCGCTCAACGATAAACGTGTGAACGAGAGAAACGCGTTCGAAAAACACGAACGAAAACAAGAACGCGAAACACGAACACGAAGCGTGAACACGAAACGCGAGCACGAAACGTGAACGGGCGCGCGCGCGGCGCTAGCTGAACACGCCGTGCTCGACCCGCACGAGCACGTCTTCCACGGCTTGTGTTCCGATGTCCGTATCCAACAAATCGATGGGTCTGTCGCCGCCGAGCGCGCGATTTTCCGCGAGCAGCCAGCTTCGTGCGCGCGTTTCGCTTCCCAATATTTCGGTGGCCCGCGTGGCGACGTGCGCGAGGCGGAGCACCCGTTCGGATTGAAGCGCATCGAGCCGCTGCGATTTTTTTCTTCGTGAGAGCGTGCGCTTGGGGAGCTGCAACGACTTGGTCGTGGCGTCCACGGATAAATCGAGCTTGCGGGTGATCGCTTCGAGCGCTTGATAGGGAAGGCCCTCACGGACCAGGGGAACGAGCTCGAATCGCGAGGTAACGGTTCGACCGAGCACCTGCTTGCCGCCCAGGAGCTTGGTGAGGGCTTCTACTCGTGCCATTGGTGGATCCCTGCCTTGTGGCACACGCTAGCATGCCATCTGGCAGGTGGCCGCCCTTTCGAAGCGCGATTTTCCCCCTGGTTTTTTGAGGTCGGGGCTCTGCGGGACCTCCCGGGTGCGCGCCGGGTGGCCTCGCGAGCCCCGCCACGCGATAGGTCGGTACCTTCTCGAGCTCGGCTCATTTTGGGGGACCAGATGAGCTACGACGCACGGGGCGAACGCGGCGATGGATGGCGGATTGGCATGGATTCGTGCCGCGGCGTGGATCCGCACGAGAGACCGTTTCGCGCGACATGTCGCATTTTGCGTGAGCTCGATGGCGCGTCAATTCGATGGCGTTGGATCACGACCGGAAGGGGGTGAAGAATTTCAGCCATCGTCGAGTTTTATAGCCACTTTGGGGAACGGCTCGCTTCCCTCGAAGAATCGGAGCGATCGCGTACAGACCATTTCCACATCGTGGATGGAAGCTCCAATCGCAGTAAAAATAAGCGTTTGCATGATTGTATGAGGCTGACCTTCATGCCATCTTGCCAAGTCCGTCGTCGACGACTTGCTTGGGTTGGCGCGCTCAAAGGAACGGGTCAAATCGCATCTTGATGGTCGAGCCGCGGGTCACGAACGTGAACGAAGAGCAAACGCTTTTTCGGAGAGTCCTCGCCCTCTGCGGGCTCTCGCCTTTGTTGGGTCCTGGTACGTTGCGCCGCGCCTTGAAGGACGTGGGAGCCGACCCCGAAACGGCGACGATCGACGATTATTACCGAGCCATTCCCCGGCTGGAGGCGCGGCTCCGCGCGTTCCTTTCGGAGAGCGAGGCGGCGCAGCGCGCGCGTACCATCGCGCTGCTGCGAAGACAGATCACGATGGGCGAGAGCTTCGCACCACCACCTTCTTCCGAGGAAACGGAAGTCGTTCCAAGCTCTCGCGAGAGGCAGAAGACGACGCGATGAGGGGCGGTGGTGCGATGAAGACGCGGTGTGTGGGCGGAGGACGAGCATGAGCGGCAACACAGCGAAGCAAACGGACGGATTGGTCGACGCGCTGAACGCGCAGCTCGAAGAGGCCCTGGAGCGCGACACCGAGGCGACCATTTCACTTGGCTCTGCCGGCGCCGGAGACGAGCCGGCCATGCGGGCGCTCGAAGCGAGGCTCAATCAGCTGCTCGACATGGCCCGCCGCAAGAGCATCAGCAAGCACCCGCTGGCCGCCGAGCACAAGAAGCTGAACTTCCTGTTCGATTCCATAGTCGACAACGTGCCCATCATGCTCTTCGTGAAAGACGCGGCCGACGGCAGGCTCTTGCTCTACAACAAGGCGGGCGAGACGCTCCTCGGCAAGAACCGTGAGGAGCTGGTCGGCAAGACCGACTACGAGATCACCCCCGAGAACGCGGACTTCTTCCGGGCCAAGGATCGCGAGGTGCTCGAGGGTCGCAAGCTGGTGGCCGTCGACGAGCGCATGGGCACCCCGTCCGGCGAGGAGCGCTGGCTCTACACGAAGAAGATCCCGCTGCTCGACGAGACCGGCGAGCCGAGGTACCTGCTCGGCATCTCCGAGGACATCACCGATCGAAAGCGCGCCGAGCAAGAGCTGCTCCGCGCCAAGGAGGCCGCCGAAGCCGCCGCCCGCGCCAAAGGCGAGTTCTTGGCCAATGTCAGCCACGAGCTGCGCACGCCGCTGACCTTGATCCTGGGGCCGCTCGATTCGCTCTTGGCAGGCGAAGCCGGCGCGCTCGCCCCCGAGGTGATCCAAAGGCTGGAGCGCGTGCGCCGCAACACCGCGCGCCTCAATGGGCTGGTCTCCGACTTGCTCGACTTCTCCAAGCTGGAGGCGGGTAAGACCACGGTCCATTGGCGCTCCGTTGCCGTGGCCGAGGTGGTCTCGCACGTGGTGGAGGACGCGCGGCCCGTCGCCGAGCAGCGCGGGATCACCCTCCGCGGTCCGGCGCCGGACACCGATCCGGGGAGCGTCCCGCTCGATCCGCGGATGTTCGAGAAGATCGTCCTCAACTTGGTCGGCAACGCGCTCAAGTTCACGCCGTCGGGCGGCAGCATCGACGTGCTGCTCACCCGCTGCGACGAGGGCATCGAGCTTCGCGTGACCGATACGGGCATCGGGATCCCGGCCGATAAGATCCCGCTCCTCTTCCAGCGCTTCACGCAGCTCGACAGCTCCGCATCCCGACGGTACGAGGGCACGGGCATCGGGCTGGCGCTCGTCAAAGAGTTCGCGGAGCAGATGGGCGGAACCGTCGGCGTGGAGAGCGAGCCCGGGAAGGGATCGTCGTTCTTCGTGCACCTCCCGAAGAACGCGGACCAGATCACATTGCTCGGGGTGGGGTTCGACGATGCGGAGGAGTCGGTCTCGCAGCCGCCGGCGCGCTTCGGTGCCTTCGCCGCCATGCGTGATGCGCGCGATGGTCGCGAGACGCGCGATTCGAGCACGCCGCCCATCGCGTACACGGGGAAGCCGCGGCTGATTCTGGCCGAGGACAACGTGGATATGCGCGCCTACGTGTCGGAGCTCTTGGGGGCGCAGTACGACGTGGTCGCGGTCGAGAATGGGCGGCTGGCGCTGGAGTCGGCCCGGAGGTACTTGCCCGACGTCGTCGTCTCCGACGTGATGATGCCGGAGATGAACGGGTTCGAGCTGGTCGCGGCGCTCAAGCGCGATCCGGTGCTCAAGCAGGTGCCGGTGATCCTCCTCACGGCGCGCGCGGGCAAAGAGGCGGTCGCCTCGGGGCTCGAGGAGGGCGGCGCCGACGATTACCTGACCAAGCCGTTCTCCCCGGCCGAGCTCCGCGCGCGCATCGCCGCCTCCCGCCGTTTGCACCAGGCTTACCAGGATCTGGCGCTGCGCATGGACGAGCTGGTCGCGACGCGCGATCAGCTGGTGGAGGCCGAAAAGCTCTCCCTGGCCGGGCGCCTGGGTCGCGCGGTCGCGGGCGAGCTTCGCCAGCCGCTCGCGAGCTTGAGCGCCTCCTTGGCCACCACCTTCTCGCCCTCGTCGGACGCG
This sequence comes from Sorangiineae bacterium MSr11954, assembly GCA_037157815.1. NCBI lineage: Bacteria > Pseudomonadati > Myxococcota > Myxococcia > Myxococcales > Pendulisporaceae > Pendulispora > Pendulispora albinea. Next base: position 9,751,180 of record CP089984.1, on the reverse strand, counting down.
GCCCGCGCGCTCACCCGGGTCGCCGAGCTGGTCTCGGGCCTCGAGCGCCTCGCCGAACCGCCGCGGACCTCGCTGCGCGAGCGCACCGACGTGGCCAAGCTGGTTCGCTCCATCCTGGTGGAGGTGGGGGCAGACTCGGCCATCGTTCCTTCGCAGGCCGGTCACGAGCTCGTGACCGCCGTTTCGGGCGACGACCTGCGGCTCGCGCTGAAGAGCGTCTTTTCCTTCCTGCACCGCGCCCCCACCCGGGTCTCGCGCCGCTCGCCCATCGCGGTGCACCTGCACGAGGAGGCGGGTCAGCCTTGCATCACCATCTCCGATACGTCGATCGATATCCGCCCGGACGAAACGGAGCGGCTGCTCGATCCCCACGTGGTGCTCGCCTCCGACTCGGGGCACTCGCTGGAGCTCGACACGGGTCTGACCATCGCCAGCCAGGTTCTACGGCGCAACGGCGCTGAGCTTCGCGTGCTCTCCCCAGCGGTCGGAGGCATCGCGTTCCAGTTTTCGCTTCAACCCGGGGACGAATCCGACGCAAACTGACCCACGATGAGCGAACGAGAAACGGTACGGATGGAACGCACGGCCGCGGTCATCCTGGCCGCGGGCCAAGGCACGCGGATGAAGAGCGAGCTCCCCAAGGTGATGCACACCCTGGCGGGCCGCCCGCTAATTTACTTTCCTGTGCGCGCCGCGCTCGATGCGGGGTGCGCCGAGGTGATCGTCGTGGTGGGCCACGGTCGCGAGCATGTCTCGTCGTACCTGGCGAAGACCTTCGGCGATCGCGTGCGCACGGCAGTGCAAGAGTCGCAGCGCGGCACGGGCGACGCCGCCAAGTCCGGCCTCGACGCGGTCGACGCAACCCGCGACAACTGCGACGCCGCCCTGGTCTTCTACGGCGACGCCCCGCTGCTCGCCGCGGCCGACCTGAGCCAGGTCGCGCGGGCCTTCCAGGAAGATGCGCGCTGCACCTTGGCGCTGGCCACCTGCGAGGTCGCCGATCCGCACGGCTACGGCCGCATCCTGCGCGATGAACGCGGCGACATCGTGGAGATCCGCGAGCACCGCGATCTGCGGACCGATGCCGAGCGCGCCGTGCGTGAAATCAACCCGGGCATCTTCATCGCCAAGCTGGATTTTTGGCACACCGCCCTGGCCGAGCTCCGCCCCAACAACGCGCAGGGCGAGCTCTATCTGACCGATGTCGTCTCCTTCGCGCGCGGCTCGAACCAGCTCGTGCGCACCGCCCCTTCGCGCGACGAAGTGCTCCTCGGCGTCAACGACCGCCAGCAGCTGATCGAGGCGGAGATCGCCATCCACGAGCGCATCGCGCGCGATCTGCGCCGCTCGGGCGTGACGGTTCGCGCGGGCGCGCGCATCGACGAGGGCGTTCGCATCGGCCACGACACGGTGATCGAAACGGGCGTGGTGCTCCGCGGGAACACGGTCATCGGCGCGCGCGCGACCATCGACGTGGGCTGCGTCCTCACCAACGTGGTCGTCGACGACGGCGCCGTGCTCAAGCCGTACTCGGTGCTCGCCGATTCGCACGTGGGCCCGCGCGCGCAAGTCGGTCCCTTTTCGCACGTCCGCCCCGACAGCGACATCGGCGAGGAGGCCCACGTCGGCAACTTCGTGGAGACGAAAAAGACGCGCCTCGGCCGTGGCGCCAAGGCGAACCACCTCGCCTACCTGGGCGACGGCGTGGTAGGCGCCGCCGCGAACATCGGCGCCGGCACCATTTTCTGCAATTACGACGGCTACCGCAAACACACCACCGTCATCGGCGAGGGCGCCTTCATCGGCAGCGACTCCCAGATCGTGGCCCCCGTCACCATCGGCGACGGCGCCTATGTTGCCACCGGCACCACCGTCACCCGCGATGTCCCTTCGGACGCACTCGCGATCTCGCGCGTCCGCCAAGAGAACAAAGAGGGCTACGCCGTGCGCCTTCGCGCGCGTCTGAAGCCCGTCAAGAAGGACCCCGACGGATCGAAAACATGAGCTGAGCCCAGGTCCATCGCCCTCGCGCGCCGTTACAACCTTTGTCGCACCGTTGCAAAGGGCGGTACGGATCCGCCGAAGGGATGGTATGAACTTTTTCCGTGCGATACCGTAACCTCTTCCTGGGCTTCCTCACGGCCAACGCCGCGACGTTCTTGTCGTTCTACGGTTGCGAGCTCAAATCGGGCGGCACCGGCGGTGGCGGCCCCGATCCCGGGAGCGATGGGGGGATCGATGGGTCGAAGACCGATTCGGGCCCTGGCGGGAAATGTCCGGGGAAGAATATTCAGACCGATCCGGATAACTGCGGCGACTGCGACCATTCGTGCGGCGGCGCGGGGGCGACGTGCACGGCGGGTAAGTGCGACCCGGTTCGGTTTGCTCCGGTGTCGGTGGCGGCGCTTCCCTATTCGACGGATTTGGCCCTCGATCAAGGTGGCGCCGTCGTAACCAATGGATTGGACGTCGGTGGCGTGTATTACGTGCCGTTCGATGGAGCCGGTAGGATCGATACGATCGCTGCGCCGCAAATAGGACCGAAAGGACCTTCGTCCGATGGCACGCGCGTCTGCTGGGGCCTTGGGAACAATACGCTCCCGTGCAGTTTGCGCGATGGTGGTTCTCTCGTGCTCGCCACGGATACCGTAGGCAGTCCGCGATCGACGGCCATCGTGGGCGCGGATGCTTATTGGATTACCAATGTAGCGAGCGATCTCCGACGTTTTCCGCTCGATGGGAGCACGAACAAGGCGACGATCGTCGCTACGTCTCAGGGTGGCCTTTCGGGTGGTCGCTCGCTGGTGCTCGACGGAACTCGATTCGTCTGGATTGCTCGTGACGCCAAGCTCATTGCCGCCGCAACGCTGGATGGGACCCTGCCGGTCGCCGCCACGACCGTCGCCAGGGTCCCTCTGGTCTATCCCAACGCCGTTGCCGTCGGCTCGAACGCGTACTACGTCGTCGCGGAGGACAACAGCGGCGAATTGGGAGGTCTCTATCGAGCGCCGAAGGACGGCACCGGCGGCGACGCCACGGCGCTCGTGCGTCAGTCGCTCGTAGAGCCGGCCATCGCCATTGACGCGAAGTACGTCTACTACACTGATCGAAACGGCGGCACGATCTACCGCTTCCCGCTGGACGCCACCTTGCCCGATGGCGGCACGCCGAGTCCAGAGCCCATCGCCAAGGGGCAAGGCAGCCCCACGTCCATCGGCGTGACCGACAAATTCGTCTACTGGCTCAATGTCAGCGGCCCCCTTACCGGCCTGATGCGCGTCGCCAAGTAAGCGCCCGTCACCACGAGGAATCGCCCGTCCTCGCCCGGGCGTTTCCCCGTCGACGTCGTTTTCTTTGGAAAACGGGAAAGCATCAGGCAAGTTCGGACCATGGACGCCATTCGTGTGCGCGGAGGGGCTACCCTTCGCGGCAAAGTTCGCATCAGCGGGGCCAAGAACGCAGCCCTCCCCATTTTGTGCTCCGCCCTGCTCTCGGATGGCGAAACGCGGCTTCGCAACGTCCCTGCGCTTCGCGACATTCACACGACCGCCGCGCTCCTACGCTTTCTCGGCCGCGGGGTCGAGGTCGACGGATCCGAGGTGCGCGTGGCCGCCGGGGACAAAGTGCGCCCCGAGGCCCCGTACGAGTTGGTCAAACAGATGCGCGCCAGCGTGCTGGTGCTCGGACCGCTGCTGGCGCGTTTTGGACGGGCCAAGGTGAGCTTGCCCGGCGGGTGTGCCATCGGTGCGCGCCCCATCGATCAGCACTTGAAGGGGCTGGAGGCGATGGGGGCGAGCATTCGCCTGGAGCGCGGCTACGTCATCGCCGAGGGACCCAATGGCGGTGGCCGTCTGCGTGGCGCCGAGGTGTATTTCGACCTTCCGACCGTGACCGGTACGGAAAATCTCATGATGGCCGCGGCGCTCGCAAAAGGGCGAACGACCCTCGTCAATTGTGCGCGCGAGCCGGAGGTCGAGGAGCTCGGACGCATTCTCAACAAGATGGGCGCGGAGGTGGATGGCGCCGGCACCGACGTGATCCACATCGTGGGTCGCGATCCGGGGACCCTCGCGCCATTCGACCACGCGATCATCCCCGATCGCATCGAGGCCGGCACCTACATGGTCGCGGCCGCGGCGACCGGCGGTGACGTCCTCGTCGAAGGGGCGGAGCTTTCGGATCTCGAGGCCCTCATCGCCAAGCTCCGGCAGGCGGGGGTCAAGGTGGAGAGCGTGGGCTCGGAGGGTGGGGCAGGGGAATCGTCGCAGGGGGTTCGCGTGTGGCGCGAGGGCCCGCTGCGCGCGGTGGACGTGACCACGGCACCGCACCCCGGCTTTCCCACCGATATGCAGGCGCAGTTTCTCGTGCTGATGTGCCTCGCCCGCGGCGAGAGCGTGATCAGCGAGACCATCTTCGAGAATCGCTTCATGCACGTGCCCGAGCTCTCGCGCATGGGGGCGAATGTGGCCCTTCGCGGAAATATCGCCATGGTCCAAGGCGTGGATCGCCTCTATGGGGCGAGCGTGATGGCCACCGATCTGCGCGCGAGCGCGTCTTTGGTGATCGCCGGCCTGGTGGCGGACGGTGAGACGGAGGTCCGCCGCGTCTACCACCTCGATCGCGGCTACGAGCGGCTCGAGGAGAAGCTGCGCCTCCTCGGCGCCGACATTGCGCGGGTCAAGGGCGCGGAGGGGTAGCGCCGGACGGCGGGTCGATGCGGACCAGGGGGCGCAGCCGCCGCAAGCTGGCCCGCCCGATGCCGCGGACCCGCAGCAGATCTTCGATGCGTTGAAAGCGCCCGAGCCGCGTGCGCAGGGCGAGGATCGCCTCGGCGCGTTTGGCTCCCACCCCCGGAAGACGCCGGAGATCGTTCACGGTGGCGGTGTTGAGGACCACCGGATCGTCCTCCGTGGCCTCGCCTTCGCGACCGCGCGCGGGTGCGGGCGCGCCGAGCAAAGGATCTGCGCCGGAGGTGACGGCGACGCAGGGGCTGGGGGACGAAGGTTCGACGGAGGCGTCGGCCGCCGTGACCATCGCGGTCGGCGGGGAAGACGAAGAAGACGGCGCCGTGTCGCCGGACCCTGCGGCCCTTCCCACGATGCCGAGAACGACGAGCCCCGCGACGAGGAGGAGCGCTCGCCGCAGGAGGGAATTGCGCCACACCCGCCCCCACGTGGGGAGCCCGGGCGACGCAGAGGCGCTGCGCGAGCTCGTCGCAGCGCCTTCGGAGGAATGCGTCGTGGTCATGCGAGCTCCGTCAGAACGGAATGTCGGCGGTGCGCTTTGCACCGTCGTCGAGGCTCACGTTGGAGGTGGCGGATACCGCGTCATCCAGCTGAACGCTGCTATGGCGCGGAGGCGGGACCTCGTTGTCGGTGTCCGTGCCGCGCGGCGTCCAGTCGCGGAGCTGAAGGTTGCCCGACACGGGCATGGCATCGAGCCGGATGTTGATGGAGCCATCTCGATTGATGTACCCGACGCCGATCCGCGTCCAAAACGAGCGGCCCTGACGCTCCGAGACCGTGTAGGCGATTTTCATGGGGTGCAAATGACGGGGAGAGTTCGTCCCGTTGGTGCTGTTCAAGTGCAAGTCCATCTTGGCTTCTCCTGTTTGTCCTGTTGATCCGTGTTCACGCCGCGTCATCGCGCCGTGTGAGACCCTCATAGCGACGCGCGTACCAGACACGAGCTTCTGTAATTCCGCGTACTTACAAGGCGAAACCCCTGGCCCGGACAGTCCAAGGGGTGTCCCGGACATGCGGACCCGACAGCAACGGACGGCCCATCATGAGGGTGAGCTCGAGCGGCCCCGAACGAGATCGCTCGCGGGAAAGTGCTCGCTTGCGGGCGCCTGGTGTATCGTGTCGGAGAAACTCGAACGGCATGCTGCTGGCTTCGGCCGGGGCATGATCGAACGCGTGATCAAGAGGAGTGTCGAATCATGGCTGCCGAACTGCGCGAGGGGGAAAACCGCGAGCTACGTCACTCTGAAGCCGGAGGCACGGCGTCCGACGATTCACGCAACGGAGAATCGACGCGGCGTTCCTTTCTCGGTGGCGCGGTCGCCGCCGCCGCCGGTGCGACCCTTCTGCGAAGCGAGATCGCGGAGGCCGCCAAAGGACCCGTCGTGGAGCCGAACCTCGCGGCCAGCCCGCCGCCAGGCTTCACCCCGTTCGCCGCGCCAGGCCGCATCGTCAAGGTGACGAAATCGGGCTCGCTGCAGGCAAACAAAGTCTACCCCAAGGCCGACGCGGCCAGGGAGATGCTGACCAAGGCCCTCACCGAGCTGACGGGCGAGCCCGATCTGCCCAAGGCGGTGGGCCGCTTCGTGCACAAAGACGACAAGGTCTGCGTGAAGGTCAATGGCATCGCCCTGCGAAACCACTCCACCAACCAGGAGCTGGTGATCCCCTTCCTCGAGGCCATGATCGCGTACGGCATTCCGGCGTCGAGCATCACGGTGCTGGAGCAGTACGGCAGTTATTTGCAAGGTACACGTATCAACGAGAAGAACGTCCCTTCCGGGGTCAAAATCTCGATCCACGCGAACGGCGACACCACCATGCCGGAGCGGCTCATTCCTGGCACCGGGGTGCGCACCAAGTTCTGTCGCGCGCTCACCGAGTCCACGGCGGTCATCAACTTCTCGCTCATCAAAGACCACTCGATCTGCGGCTACACCGGGTGCCTCAAGAACATGACGCACGGCACGCAGATCTATCCGCACTACTTCCACTCGCACCATGCGTCGCCGCAGATCGCGGTGCTCTACGCGCAGGACGTCATCAAGAGCCGCGTGCGATTGTGCATCACCGACGCCTTCCAGGTGATGGCACATGGGGGGCCGCTCGACAAACAACCCCAGTATCGGTACCCGTACGAGTCGGTGTTCGCGACCACCGATCCGGTGGCCATGGACACGATCGGCTGGGAAATCGTGGAAAAATTCCGTGCGGACAAAGGCCTCCGCACCCTGACCGCGGAAGGTCGCGCGCCTGCCTACATCAAGGCCGCGGCCGATCTGGGGCTCGGCATCGCCGATCGAGCCAATATCCAGGTGAAAGAGCTCACGATTTAGCGAGAGAACGCCGACGGGCGAGGCCCTTGTGGGCTTTGCCCCTCGACCTGACACCCGAGCCTACGGCCTCCGTGGGTCTCCTCGGGCTCGTGGACTCGTGCACCCCGACTGGTTTTCTTACGGGCAACAGCATCCCCCGCCCGTCTATACTTGCGGAAGTGATGGATGGGCGGGACGACGACGACGGCGATACAGTTTCTGTAAGCCCAGCCGCGCTCGCGGACGGGAGTCTAAGGCGCGGCGGCGAGGCGTGCTTGGTCGTGATCTACGGACCGGAGCTTGGCCGGCGGATTCCGCTCGCGCATAGTCACTTCGAGATTGGCCGTTCCTCCAAGAGCGATCTTTCCATCGATCAGGAGAGCATCAGCCGCCATCACGCCCGCATCGCCGCCGCCGGCGGTGGCTCCTTCACCTTGATGGATCTGGGCTCGACCAACGGCACGTATGTGAACGATGTGGCCATCACCGAGCACCGCTTGGCGGACGGCGATCAGATCAAGATTGGCCGCTCGATCTTGAAGTTCATGACCGGCGACAACATCGAGACCAGCTACCACGAGGAAATTTATCGCCTGGTCACGGTGGACGCGCTCACGCAGCTCTTCAACAAGCGCTACTTCGGCGAGGCGCTCGAGCGCGAGTTCAACCGCGCGCGCCGCTACAAACGGCACCTGTCGCTCTTCTTGATCGACCTCGATCACTTCAAGCAAATCAACGATCGCTACGGTCACGTCGCCGGCGATTTCGTGCTGCGGCAGCTGGCCCTGGAGGTGAAAGGGAAGCTGCGTCGCGAGGACATCTTCGCTCGGGTGGGCGGCGAGGAGTTTGGCGTTCTTTTGCCCGAGGTGCAGCACGCGGGTGCGATGGCCACGGCGGAGAAGGTGCGCAAGGTCGTGGAGGCCGCGCAGTTCTCGTTCGACAAGCACATCATCCGAGGCACCGTGAGCATTGGCGTTGCGACGCTCGACCCTGCGTCGTTCTCCGATCAGGAGCTGGAGCAGCCTGCCGAATCGGCCGACGAGCCGCTGGCGTCTTCGCCCTCGAGCGGATCGAGCGATGGCGCGCTGCCGGAGAAGCCGAAGACGGCGGCCTCCCTTTATGCGCTGGCCGATGCGGCGCTCTACCTCGCCAAAGAGCGAGGACGAAACCGGGTCACCGCCGCCTAGCGTTTTGCGAGCGTCTCACGAGTCGGCGTAGGCGGAGAATGCCATCGTGTACGCGTCTTTGCCGAGCCGGAATGGGATCGTGTAGTCCTCTTGCTTCGAGGTCCGCGAGGTCGCCTTCTCCGACTTGATCTCGTAGACGAGGTTTTGCTTGGCGCGCACCTCGAGCTCGGTGCCCGGCGTGACCTTCTCGACGAAGATCCCGTAGTCGACCGGCACATAGAGCGCGACATCGCACGAGTTGTAGAGCTCGACGGTGGGGTGCGCGCAGGAGGTGAGCTTGGTGGACAGGCACGCCGGCACGGCGGGCGAGCCCTCGTTCGGGGTGATCGTCAGGGTCGACGTTTTGGGCATGGGGCACGCGCTCGCGGGGCAGCCGGTGAGCACCGGGGTAGCGAGCACGGCGATGGTGGTGGCAGACGCGGCAAGAAGAGGAAGGAAAGGTCGCATCGGAGGAGGGGCTCCTGGTTCGCCTCCGGGATGGGGGCGTGCCCGTGGTTGGATGTCGTAGCGCCCGCTCACGTAGCACTCTGCGCGAACAGGCGCCGTGGGGGCCCTCGGGAGAGCTACTTGCACGAGCCCCCCTTGCTTTTCCGCGGAGTTGTCGTAAATGGTGCGCCCCCCCGCCTGCGAGCCAGGTACGCCGGGATGAAGCCTCCCTCTGGAGTGCGTAAACCGGTTTTTCGGCTTCTTTCTGCGGATTTTCCGCCGTTCGAAGCCCCGAAAAAGGATAAGGAATGGCGCGATACATTGGTCCGGTGTGCAAGTTATGCCGCCGGGAAGGAACGAAGCTCTTCCTCAAAGGAGAGCGGTGCTACACGGAAAAATGTGGGGTCACCCGAAGGCCCTACCCCCCGGGACAGCATGGACAAGGGCGCATCAAGCTCAGCGAATACGCCGTCCGTCTGCGTGAAAAGCAGAAGGTCCGTCGCGTCTATGGCGTTCAGGAGCGGCAATTTCAGGGGTATTACGCGCACGCCGCCCGTCGCAAGGGCCGCACGGGCGCGGAAATGTTGGGCTTGCTCGAAGGCCGGCTCGACAACGTCGTCTACCGGTTGGGCTTCGCTTCCTCACGGACGGAGGCGCGCCAGCTGGTGAAGCACAATCACGTGCTCCTCAATGGAAAGAAGTCCAACGTGCCGAGCATGCTGCTGCGGGCGGGGGACACCGTCGAAATTCGCGCCAAGAGCCGCGAAATCGGCCGGATTCAAGGCGCGCTGGCGCAGATCGACAAGCGCCCGGCCCTGAACTGGCTCGAGCTCGACAGGAAAAACTTCAAGGGAACGTTCAAGGGCGGCATCGTCCGCGAGGACCTGAACGAGCCCGCGATTCGAGAACAGCTTGTCGTGGAGTACTACTCCCGCTAATTCACTCGGCCTCGTTCATCGAGTAATCAGGAAACGTCTCGTCAACGGGCAGGCGACGGGTTTCGCAGAGGAGCGGGTTCCGAAGCGAGCTGGGATCGCCGCGTTTCAATAGGCAGCCAAGGAAGGAATGGACATATGAGCAGCAGCAGCACCGTCATCACGCGCAACTGGCGGGATCTCATTCGCCCCCGCGGGATTCAGATCGAGGGCGAGACCCTCACCGATTTCTACGGCAAGTTCTCGTGCGAGCCGCTCGAGCGCGGCTACGGCATCACCATCGGCAACTCGCTCCGCCGGGTCCTCCTTTCTTCGCTGCAGGGCGCGGCCATCACCGCCATCCGCATCGACGGCGCGCTCCACGAGTTCACGACCATCGCCGATGTCGTGGAGGACGTGACGGACGTCATCCTCAACTTGAAGGAGGTCGTCCTCAAGGCCGCGCAGCCGAAGACCTACACCGTCCGCCTCGAGAAAGAGGGCCCCGGCCCGATTTACGCGCGCGACATCCAGCTGGTCGACGGGCTCCAGGTCCTCAACCCGGATCACCTCATCGCCACGCTCGACAAGAAGGGCCCCCTGTCGATGGAGCTCACGGTCAACGTGGGCCGCGGCTACGTCCCCGCCGAGAAGAACAAGACGGCGACCATGCCCATCGGCACCATCCCCATCGACGCGCTCTTCAGCCCCACCCGCAAGGTCAACTACACGGTGACCAACGCGCGCGTCGGGCAGGCGACCGACTACGACAAGCTCGCGCTCGAAGTGTGGACCAACGGCAGCGTCAAGCCGCAGGACGCGGTGGCGTACGCGGCCAAGATCCTCAAGGAGCAGCTCTCGATCTTCATCAACTTCGAGGAGACCGAGGAGACCTCGTACCAAGCCCCCGGCGGCGAGGACGAGCCGCTCAACGAGAACCTGTTCCGCAGCGTCGACGAGCTGGAGCTCAGCGTCCGCTCGGCCAACTGCCTGCAGAACGCAAACATCACCCTGATCGGCGAGCTCGTTCAGCGCACCGAGCAGGACATGCTGAAGACGAAGAACTTCGGGCGTAAGAGCCTGAAGGAGATCAAAGAGATCCTCGCCAACATGGGGCTCTCGCTCGGCATGAAGATCGACAATTGGCCGCAGATGCTGGAGCGCTGGAAGGCTCAACAAGCGCAGGCGTGACGCGAGCTCAGGAAACCTTCGGAAAGAAATTAGGGAGACAGCATCATGCGTCACGGAAACGCGGGTCGTAAGTTCGACCGAAATACCAGCCATCGCCGCGCTATGTTGAAGAACCTCGCGGCCAACTTGATCCTCCACGAGCGCATCGAGACCACCGACGCCAAGGCAAAAGAGCTCCGCCGCGTGGCCGAGCGTCTCGTCACGCGCGCCAAGCGCCTCGGGACGGCCGCTTACACGCCGCAGGCCGAGCTGTCCGACAAGGACAAGGCGCGCCGCCTGCACGCCCACCGCGTGGTGGCTTCGATCATCCCGCGCTTCGGCGTGAAGGTCGACAACAAGGCCGGCACCAGCGTCAAGGTCGACCTCGTCGAGAAGGTCTTCGTCGACCTCGCCAAGCGCTTCTCCGAGCGCCCGGGCGGCTACACGCGCATCATCAAGGTCGGCCCCCGCCGGGGCGACGGCGCGCCCATCTCGCTCATCGAGTGGGTCGACGCGACCGGACCCGTCGTTGCCGAGGGCGACGAGGGCGCGGCCACGGGCAAGGCCGGCAAGGCCAAGTCGAAGAAGGCCACCGCCGTCGCTGCCAGCGCCGGCGCCAAGGCCGAATAGCACCCTAGGCTCCCTAGACTCCCGGGCCGCCGCGGGGCAGCGCACGCGCGTTTTCATGTAAGACTACGCGCGTGCTCCCCATCGACCCCGGTCTCTATGTCGCCTCTCGTCACATCGTCAGCGGGCCTCTTCTCCCGGTCTTCGAACCGTGGACGGGAAAGAAGCTCGCTGATGTCGTTTGTGCGGATGCGGCCACCGCCGAAGAGGCGATCGTCGCCGCCGTCCGCGCCTCCGAGCAGCTCGCGAGGCTGACGAGCTACGAGCGCAAGCGAATCTGCCGCTCCATCGCGGACGCCTTGGAGCAAAACATCGATCATCTGGCGGAGCTGATCGCGCGCGAGGCGGGCAAGCCGCTGGCGCTGGCGCGCGTCGAGGTGCTGCGCGCGGTGTCGACGTTCGAGATCGCCAGCGAGGAGGCGACCCGCATCGGCGGCGAGGTGATCCCGCTCGACATCACCGCCTCCAGCGGCGGATACCGCGGTGAGTACACGCGGGTGCCGGCCGGGCCGGTGCTGGGCATTTCGCCCTTCAATTTCCCGCTGAACTTGGTCGCGCACAAAGTGGCGCCCGCGCTCGCGTGCGGGGCCGCCATCGTGCTCAAGCCCGCGCCGCAGGCGCCTCTGACGTCGCTCTTCCTGGCGGAGCTGGTGCGCAAGAGCGGGGCGCCGGAGAGCGCGCTGCAAGTCGTCCCGTGCGACAACGTGGTGGCCGAGCGCCTGGTGCGCGACGATCGGTTCGCGACCTTGTCCTTCACGGGGAGCGCGAACGTCGGCTTTCATCTCAAGTCGATCGCCGGCAAAAAGCGGGTGCTGCTGGAGCTCGGCGGCAACGCCACCACCCTGGTGCACGAGGACGCGCAGCTGGACTTCGCGGCGGAGCGCGTCACGTTCGGCGCCTTCGGGTACGCCGGGCAGGTGTGCATCAAGGTGCAGCGCCTCTATGTGCACGCGCCCATCGCCGAGCGCTTCATCGCGGACTTGGTGGCGCGCGCCCGGGCCATCGTGCCCACCGATCCGCTCGATCCCAAGGCGCTCGTGGGGCCGATGATCGACGAAAACAACGCGCGCCGGGTAGGCGCGTGGCTGGACGAGGCCGCGGGCGCCGGCGCGCAGGTGCTCGCGGGAGGGAGACCCGAGGGGCCGCGCGTGCCGCCGACCATCGTTCGGATCGAGGGCTCCGGGCGCGGGCTCAAGATCGTCGACGAGGAGGTGTTCGGTCCGGTGCTCACCGTGCATCGCTACGAGCGCTGGGAGGACGCCTTGGCGATGGCCGACGACTCGCGTTACGGCCTGCAAGCCGGCATCTTCACCGACTCGCACACGCGCATTCGCCAGGCCTTCGAGCGGCTGCACGTGGGCGGGCTGATCGTGAACGACGTGCCGACGTTTCGCGTCGATTCCATGCCCTACGGCGGTGTGCGCGACTCCGGTCTGGGGCGCGAAGGAGTCCGCTTCGCCATCGAGGAAATGACCGAACGCAAGCTCATCGTCTACCGGGAGGCGCGGTAATCGCCATTCGGGGCCCGGGGTAATCGGCCGGGGGCTCACCGAAGGGTTTGACGCGGGGCCCGCCGCAGCTTACTTCCTCTCGCAAACCCCCATGGCTACCCGAGAAGAAGTCATCGCAGCCCTAAGCCCGCTCCTGCCCGATCCGTCGGCGCTCGCGGAGGTCGTCGTCCTCGGTCGGGACGTCACTGTCACGCTCCGGCCCCGCGGCCCGCGCGAGGAGCTCGGCTCCAAGGTGCGCGAGGCGCTGGCCAAGCTGCCCGACGTGGCCGGCTTCGAGGTTCGCTGGCAGGCCGATGTGCAGGGGCGAAATGTGGGCCCGGAGGATCCGCTCCCCGAGGTCAAGAACGTGGTGCTGGTGATGAGCGGCAAGGGCGGCGTGGGCAAGAGCACGTGCGCCACCAACCTGACCATGTCGCTGCATCGCGCGGGCTTTCGCGTGGGGCTCCTCGACGCCGACATTTACGGCCCGTCGATCCCCACCATGCTCGGGGTGACCGGGCGCCCGGTGTCGCTCGACGGCAAGAGCATCGAGCCGCTCGAGCGCTTCGGGGTGAAGCTCATGTCCATCGGCTTTCTCCTCGAGGATCCCAAGGCCGCCGTGGTCTGGCGCGGTCCGATGCTCCACGGCGCGCTCTTGCAGTTCCTCAAGGACGTGCGCTGGGGCGCGCTCGACTATCTGATCCTCGATCTGCCGCCCGGCACCGGCGACGTGGCGCTCACCCTCGCGCAGCGTATCAGCTCACCGTACGCGGTGATCGTGACCACCCCGCAAGCCGTGGCCACCGACGACGTCTACAAGTCCGTCTCCATGTGCGAGAAGGTCAACATCCCCGTGGTGGGCGTCATCGAGAACATGAGCTACTTCATCGACACCGCCGGGGTGAAGCACGAGCTCTTCGGGCGCGGCGGCGGCCAAGCCATCGCCGATTTCGCCAAGGCGCCGCTCTTGGGGCAGGTGCCCATCGATCAGAGCGTGCGCGAATGGGGCGACAAAGGAACGCCTGTCGTCCAAGCGTCCCCCTTCAGCCCGATCGCCCGCGCCTTCGTCACGGTGGCCGAGCGCCTCACCGACGCCGTCGATGCGCGCCGCACCGAAGGCGAAGAAGAGGCGCCCCCCGAGATCGACCGCAGCGGCGGCCCCGGAGGTCGCAAGCGCCTGCCGATCATGAAGTAGCGGCTCGTTTTACGAGTCTATGCGCGCCAGCCGCCGCCTTTTTTGGCGGCGCGGTATGTCTCCACGTCTTGCTCTTTCTTCAAGAGGACGCCGAGGAAGGGCAGCTCTTTCACGAAGCGCTCTTTGCCGACGCCGCTTTGCTTCAGCACGCTGATCCAGTCGATCAACTCGCTGGTCGACGGGCGCTTGCGCAGGCGCGGCATCTCGCGCAGCTCGTAGAAGGCGACCACCGCTTGATCGATGAGCTCGTTCTCGAGCTTGGGGTGGTGGACGCGAACGATGCGCTTCATCAGCTCCACATCGGGGAAGTCGATGAAGTGAAAGACGGTGCGCCGCAGGAAGGCGTCGGGGAGCTCTTTCTCGTTGTTCGAGGTGATGATGACCACCGGCCGCTCGCTGGCCACGACTTCATCGCCCGTCTCCGTAATGTGGAAACGCATGCGATCGATCTCGTGCAGGAGATCGTTCGGGAACTCGATGTCCGCCTTGTCGACCTCGTCGATGAGCAGGACCACCCGCTCGCTCCCGGCGAACGAGCGCCCCAGCGGTCCGAGCTTGATGTAATGGCGGATGTCCTTCACATCGCCGTCGCCGAAGCGGGCGTCGTAGAGCCGCTGAACGGTGTCGTAGACATACAGACCGTCCTGGGCGCGTGTGGTGGACTTGACGGGCCAGTGAATGAGCGAAAGCTGGAGGCTCTCGGCGATGGCTTGGGCGAGCAGGGTTTTCCCGGTGCCCGGTTCCCCTTTGACCAAGAGCGGGCGCTCGAGGGCCAGCGCGCAATTGACGGCGGCCTCGAGCGAATCATTGGTCAGGTAGTTCGGCGTGCCCGAGAAACGACGGAAGGGACTTTGCACCGCTTCCTTATAGCAGCCATCCCAACCACGCGCCCCGACTGACGCGTCCTCCCTTCGTGTTACGGAATGCGTGTCCCGCGTTACAGGTCGAGCAGAACGCCGAGGCCGGTGACCAAGCCGAATTGGAAGAAGCTCGCGTCCGCGGACCGGCTGGTGTTGGCGATGTCGATCGAATGCTTTCCACCGAGCGAGAAGAGGAGCTCGGGCGCCGCGCTCAAGAAGAAGGTCTCGTTGATCCGAAAGAGGAACGGGACGTCGACCGCAAAGATGACCGACGAGAACGTGTCCTTGCCCGTGTCCGTGGCGCTGACGACCGCATCCTGTCGCGAGGCGTAGCCGATGCCTCCGCGGGGCCACACGGCGAAGCGGCTGTTGAGCGGGATCATGTAACCGACGCGCGGAAGGAGGGTGAACGCGGTCGTGGTCGGCAGATCGCGCGTGTTCTCCGCGGTGGTGCCGCCGGCGACGGTCTTGGTCTTGACGGAGCCGCTCGTCGCGGCAATCTCGATGAGCCCGCCGATGGAGAGGTGGTCGATGATGAAGTAGTCCGCCGACGGCGCGAACCAGAACGTGGTGCGCTTCTGGGTGATCTCGGCGTTGTTGTTGGTCACGTCGTGCGCGTTGTACGACTGGGTCGAGAAGCCGAGCGGCCCCGCGTACGACACGCCGGAGAACGAGCCGATTCGAAAGCCCATGAGCGAGTCGATGGCGAGCTGGCCCTTCCCGCCAGACGGGCTCAAAAGATCGCGCTGCGCATGCGCCTGCGAAGGGAGGAGAAGCAGCGCGACGAACGCGATGAACGAGGCAAAGGAGGCGAAGGTTCCCGGTGAAAACGGGAGCGCTCGTTTTTCCAGGGGTTTGGGGTCTGCGTACATATTCGTTTCCTAGTTTTTGGTGTTCCGTATCGCCCACTTTGCAGCAGGCCGCGCTACGTTAGCCGAGTGCTCATTCCACTCCCAAAAACTCCGCTTCCATCACCCGATGCGATCACGCGAGCTCTTCTAGATCTCGGACGCACGCTGGGCGACTCGAAGGTGCTCACCGGCGACGCATGCGCGACGTACGCGCGCGACGAGAGCGAGGCCACGGGGCGCGTCCCCGCCGCCGTCGTTCTGGCGTCGAACGCCGAGGATATTCGCCGCACGCTCACGATCGCCGAGAGCACCGGCGTACCCGTCACGCCGCGCGCGGGCGGCACGGGCCGTACTGGAGGAGCGGTGCCCGTCGCCGGCGGCATCGTGCTGGCGACCGACGCGATGAAGCAGGTGAAGGAGATCAACGCGAAGGATCTGCTCGCGGTGGTGGAGCCGGGCATCGTCACCGGCGATCTGCACGCGCTGGTGGAGCGCGAGGGGTTCTTTTATCCGCCCGATCCGAACTCGCTGGGGAGCTGCTGCATCGGCGGAAACGTGGCCGAGAACGCTGGCGGGCCGCGCGCCTTCAAGTACGGGGTGACCCGCGAGTACGTGCTCGGGCTCGAGGCATGCTTGATGGGCGGGCGGGTGCTGCGCACCGGCAAGCGCACCGTCAAAGGCGTGACCGGCTACGACGTGACGTCGCTCCTCGTGGGCAGCGAGGGCACCTTGGGCGTCTTCACCGAGATCACGTTGCGTCTGGTTCCCAAGCCGCCCGAGGTGGCCACGGTGCTGGCGCTCTTCGAAGACGTTCGCCACGCGGGCGCGGCCGTGAGCCGCATGATCGCGCGCGGGCTGGTGCCGCGCTGCCTGGAGATGCTCGACGCGGCCACGCTCGATGCGGTGCGCGCGCAAAAGGTGGCCATCGATCCGCGGGCGCGGGGCATGCTCTTGATCGAGGTCGACGGCGAGGCGGCCACCACCCAGGCGTTGCTCGAGCAGATCGCGGAGGTTCTGTCCGGCGGTCCCGGGCTGATCGACTTGTTGGCGGCGCAAGATCCGGCGCAGAGGGCGCGCCTCTGGGAGGCGCGGCGTGCGCTATCTCCGGCCACGCGAAAGCTTGCAAAATACAAATTATCGGAGGACATCGTGGTCCCGCGCTCGCGCATCGCCGAGCTGCTCGAGGGGGTCGACGTCATCGGCGCGGACACGGAGGTCCGTCATTTGACATATGGCCACGCGGGGGACGGGAATTTCCACGTCAACTTCCTCTGGAACGACGATGGCGAGCGCCCGGCGGTCGATCGCGCCATCGAGGCGTTGATGCGGCTCACCATCTCACTGGGCGGTACGCTCACCGGTGAGCATGGCATTGGGTTGAGCAAGGCCGAGTACCTTCCGCTGGAGCAATCCGAGGAGCTGATCGAGCTTCAGCGGGATATCAAGCGCCTGTTCGATCCGAAGGAGTTGCTCAATCCGGGGAAGATCTTTCCCGTGCGGCCGGGGCACGGGGGCTGCTGACGTTTCGGCGGCGGCCCCTCGCGGGGCGGGCTACTCGTGAAAGAGCTCGTCCGCCGATGTGACCGCGACTGCCTTGCGGATCCAGCGATCGAGGGTGCTGATGTCTTTGCACGTGAGAATGCGTGCGCGTGTTTCGTCGGGGACGGGGAGTCCGCGGGCCTCGAGAAAGGCGATCACCGCCTTGGCTTCCCCCGCGGCGAGGCCTTCTTCGACCCCCTCTTCGCGTCCTGCACGAAGGTGCTTGAGGAAGTATTCGCTCTGGAACACGTAGTTGCCTTGACTCATGATTTTCTCGAAGGTGGTTCTGGCTGCCGCGCTGAGCGAGATGAAGATGAGATCGGAGTATACCACGTTGCGTTGGTCGTCGAGCTGACGGCAGGCTTGTAGGGCGGCGGAGGCAATCTGCACGGCTATCCCCGGATCATCATGGCCATGAGCCGCCGCGCTGAGCACAGCAAGCTCCGGAGCACGCTCCGCTTCGGATGGATCTCGGACGGCGGGGATCGCGGAGGGGCCGAGAACGAACGGGCGAATATGGTCCCCGGGGCGGCCCAACTCGATGGGCTCTCGCGCCCATGCGGCGACGTCTTCGCGGGTGGTGACGACGAGAAGGAGCACGGGGCATCGAAGCTTGTCCCGCAGCGCGCAGACGTAGTGGGGCCACGACCACTTCTTGTCGCCGTTCGGGTGGAGTTGAAGCTCGACGATGATGGCGAGCTCGGGTCGCCCGTCGCCATCTTCGAGGGTGAGCACCAGATCGACGGTGCGTTCGGTAGGAGTAATTTGCGAGACGTCAGCCTCGCCAATGGTGACCCGCTCGAATCCCGGCAGCTCGAGATGCAGCACATCCCGAAGCAGCTCCGCGGCGAGCGTGGGGCGGTTGCGGAAGAGAAGGACGAGTCCTTCGTGCGAAAAGGACGCGGGCATGATCCGCCGACGCTAACCGAGCCTCGGGCAAATATCTAAATCCTCGCGTCGATGATCTCCGCCACCCGGTGTGCCATGGCCATGATCGTCATTTGCGGATTGACGCCCAACGCCGAGGGGACGGAGGAGCCATCGGCGATGTAGAGGCGTTCGAGCTCGTGGGATTCGTGGTCGGGACCGAGCACGCTGGTGTGCGGATCGGTGCCGATGCGGCAGGTTCCCAAGGGGTGGTATGCCGTGACGTCGAAGTCGCTCGCGCGGAAGGTGTGGGTCTCGAAGTATTTCAGGTCGGATGCCGTGTGCACCTCTTCGAGGCCGGGGAGCATGGGGAGCACGCGGCGGGCGCCGGCGGCGAGGAAGATTTCGCAGAGGATGCCGATGGCGCGGCCCATCTTCGCGCAGTCGTGCGCGTTCATGTTGTAGGTGATGAGCGGTCGCGCGGTGTGGCCCGGGGCGGCGCGTACGGCGCCGCGCGAGCTGTCTTCGATCATGAGACCGAATTGTGCGACGTTGCGGTAGCGATCCATCAAGCCGCTGAAGGACGAGCCCACCCACGGGATGCCGATGGCCGTGACGTCGAGCGGGGTCGAGCCGCCCTCGAACATGATGCCCTCGTCCATGAACTCGTCGACCATGTAGCCCTGCGGGATGGCGTTGGCCATGTCGATCGACTCGTCGAACAAGGCGATGACCCGCGTGGCCGGATGGATCGATAGGTTTTTGCCCAGCGCGGGGCTGTTCGACAGGAGCCGCGCGCGCTCCAAAAATACGGGGGTCATCAGCGCGCCACCCGCGAGGACGATCGCCTCCGCGCGCACGTCGAGCTCGCGCCCCGAGGCGAGGCGCGCCCGAACACCGCGCGCGCGCCCGCCCTCCACGTGAACCCCCGTGGCCTCGGCCGCGGTGATGAGCTCCGCGCCGCGGAGGAGCGACTGCGGCACGTAGCTGACGTCGGTGGAGCGCTTGGCGCCGGTGGGGCAGCCAAACACGCAAACGCCTTGGCCGTCGCAGTCGGGCGCGTTGCGGTGGATCGGATGGTGCGTGTAGCCGAGCGCGCCCGCGCCCCGCGCGATGACCCGCCCGATGCCGCCCGTGAGCTCGCGCTTCGCCGGCGTGACCTCCAGCATGCGCTCGACCCGCTCGTAGTACGGCCCGAGCTGGTCGCGCGCGATCTCGGTGAGCCCCAGCTCCTCCTCCCATCGCTGGAAGATGCGCGGCGGCGCGCGGTAGCAGGTGCCGGAGTTGATGACCGTGCTCCCTCCGACGGCGCGCCCCGCCCATACGGGCGTCCCGACATTGCCCACGGCCAGGGTCAGCCCCTGATCGCGATAGAGCTTGCGCGACATTTCGGCGGCGCGCGCCGTGAAGGACGAGCGGCGGTGGTAGTCGCCTTCTTCGAGCAAGAGCACCGCCCTGCCGCGCGACGCTAGCTCGTACGCGCACGCGGCGCCGCCCGCGCCCGTGCCGATCACCACGACCTCGCACTCGAGCGTGAGATCCTCGCGCAGGTTGCGGCCGTCCCGCACCTTTTGCATCCAGCGAACCGGCTCGTCGACGCTCACCAAACTGAGGCGGCGCGCCGGTCGTGCGGCGAGGCCATCGCGCTTGTCGCGCTTGACGGCTTCCACCTTGCCATAGCCGCTGCCGACCCGCGCGAACATGTCCGGATCGTCGTAGTGGGCGGCCTTGAGCGGCGTGAGGATGGCGCGCAAGAGCGCGCGGCGCGGACGGAGCTGGGAGTGTTGCCAGCACTCGAGAAACCGGCGCGCCGTCTCCGTCGGCAGCTTGGAGAGCGGGCGCGCGGTGGCGGCGACCGCGGCGAGCTCCGCTGTCCAGAGCAGCGCCTTGATGCCGAGCCAGTGCACGTCGCTCGTCCCTTCGAGCCAACGCTTGAGGCGCGACAAGGTGACTTCGCCGCCCCCGGGGAGGATTTCACCATCGGGGATGGCCGCGGCCGCGAGTGCCACGACGATCCGCTCTTCGCGCGCGGTCAGCTCCATACCTGTACATTCTGTAAACACAGAATTCATAGATAGCAAGGTCGGCGGGTCACGGACTTCGGGGCCCTCTAAATCGATTCGAGCCAGTCGGCGACCGTTGCCCACACGTTGGACGCGCGGCGCCCGGCGATCAGATCGCGCGGCGCCCGGCCTCCCTCGTCGTCGTGCGCGATGACCCGGAAATCCCTCGGCCCTGCGCAGCGGGAGAGCATGCGCTCGGCGCACTCGGGTGCGCAGCGGAACTCATCGGCCGCGCTGGCGACGGCGAGCACGGGCACGCGCACCTGGCCGAGCGCTCGTTCGTAGTCGAGCGAGCCATCCTCGCTTCGCCATGTTCCTTCGCGCGCGGCCCGCACGGCGGCGTTCATCAGGGAGGCCGGCTCGTCCTCGCTCCCCAGGCCCATGGACCGCGCCGGAAAGTAGCCGTGCGCCTGCACCACCGTGGCAAAAAACTCCATGGCGGCGCGTTTGGCGCGCCATCGCACGTCCGAGGGCTCGAGCTGTGGAAGCCACACATTGGATCCGACCAAGGCCACCGCATCGGCATCCACCACCGACGTTCCGCACCCGGCTAGCGCAACATGCCCGCCCAGCGCGTGCCCCACCACCGCCAGCGGCCCCGACCATCGCGCCCGCGCACACGAAGCGACGGTCGCCAGGTCGCCGCGCACCAGATCGTCGTAGGTGAAGTCGGCCGGGCCGCTTTCGCCGTGGCCGCGAAAGTCGAAGGCCACCGTGCGCCACCCGCGCAGGGTGAGGTACTTGGCGAAGCCCCCCGCGCGCGCCTCGAATGCGCGGCGCGAGCCAAACTCGCCGTGCGCCAAAATGGCCGTCCCGCGGGCGGGGCCAAAGCCTTCTTGCACGGTGGCGCGCAAGGCGATGCCGTCCGAGGTGTGGACCTCGATGGCCTCGATCGACGCCGTCTTCGGCTTGTATGAGCGGGCGCGGCTCCTCAATCCAGCGATAATACGCCGATTTCGCTCCCGATCACGGCGCCCAGCTGCTCGGCGGCTTCGGCCTCCAGGGTGCCCGTCTCCGGATCCCAGTGCGCCAGCACCGCGTGGAAGTAGGGCGCGCGCTCGGATTCGAGCGCCACGATCGAGCGATTGCGCGTGCGCGGCACGTCCGCGGCGACGGCGCGCACCGTGGCTTTTTCTGCGCGCGCCACCAAGCTGACTTCGTCGGTGGGCGCGGTGAAGTGCGGGCCGCCGTCGAAGGGATCGACGCGCTCGGCGTAGCGGAAACCGATGCGGCGCAGCATCTTTTCGACCCCGCGGGTCTGCGCGCCCACCTTGCCGATGACGTCTTGCGCCACCTTGGGGAGGAGCGAGGCGTAGAAGGTCCCTTCGGGGAAGAGCCCGCGAATGAACTCCTTGTTCTGCTTCGACAAAATATCGGCCTCGGCATAGCTCAGACCGGTAAAATGACGGCCGAGCGCGTCCCAGAGGTGCGAGGTTCCATCGGCCTCGAGCGGCGGTAGAAGCTCGGCCAAGAGCTCGTCGCGGAAGGCTTCGCGGTGCAGCTTGATGAACAAGAAGCGCACGTACGAGATGAACTGCCCGAGCCGCTCTGGGAAGCGGCGGTACTCGGGCAGCAGCACCAGGCCGCCGATTTCCGTGGGCCCGTTGTACGAGTAGCCGATCGAGAGCACCGTGTGCTTGAAGTGTCGATCGAGGGTGGCCGAGTAGCGCTCCTCGTCGACCACGTCCAAGTAGATGTACGGTGCTTCGCGGCGCCCGAGCTGGGCGATGATCATCGACGTCCCGACGATGCGCTTCTTGTCGCGATCGATCAGGACGAAGACGTACTCGCGCCGCTTCGAGTCTTTGATCTCACCCGTGAAGCTCTTTTGCGCCTGATCGAGCAGGTGAGCGATGGCCTCGCGGCTGTACGGGAGGTTGACCGTGTTCAGATGATGCGCGAGCTCCAAGAGCTCGTCTTCATCGGAGACGAGGGCGCCGCGAATCTCGAAGGCCGGCATGCGCGCGGGGTTCTAGCATAACGTCCCGGCTGGCGCGGCGGATTCCATTGCGGGCGGACCTTTAGCGGACGGGGCCTACGAAAGAAGCTTGCAAACCGCGGTGAATCAACCTCGTAACCTGGCATCTCCGTCGAGGAGGTTTTAGTCTCTAAGGTCTTTCATGATGTCGCGCGACCTCCGAACCTCATGGTTGGTCTGGTTGGTGGTGATCGCCGCCGCCGTCCACCTCCATTGGGATGCGGCGCAAGGCGGCAAGATAATTGCCAATATCCACAACGACCGCGTGGCGTTGGCCGATCTCGCCAGCAAGGTTCGCGATCGCGTTCGGGTCACGGA
Organism: Sorangiineae bacterium MSr11954; assembly: GCA_037157815.1. Taxonomy (NCBI): domain Bacteria; kingdom Pseudomonadati; phylum Myxococcota; class Myxococcia; order Myxococcales; family Pendulisporaceae; genus Pendulispora; species Pendulispora albinea. The sequence goes on along the minus strand of CP089984.1, from coordinate 9,728,638 downwards.
GTCCACCTTCGAGGTCGTCCTGGAAGGGCAGCCGAAGGAGGCCGAGGCCCAAGAGCAGCCGCCGCCTCCGCCGGAGGATCCGAAGAAGAAGGATAAAGAGAAGCCCGTCGTCCAGAGCCCCACGCCGGCCAAGCCCGATGCTCCCAAGCCCGAGGAGAAGAAGCTCGCGATCGAGGTGAAGAAGGAGGAGAACAAGGTCACTCCTCCCGCCAAGCTCCTCGAGGAGAAGCGCATCGCCGTTCGCCAGCACGCCAAGCCGGACCAAGAGGACAACCCCAACGCGAAGTTCATCTCCGATGAGGCCAACAAGGTCGAGGAGGAGAGCGTCGCCACCCAGACCTCGCACGATCAGAACGATCCGAACCCCACCCCCGGCGGCAATCACGCCGGCGCCGATCCGCGCATGGGCGACAGCGACAAGACGAAGATCGCGGAGAGCGAGGAGCACGCGGGGGAGAAGAACCGCGCGCCGGGCGAGAAGGGGACCGAGTTCCAAGTGCAGCACGAGCCGCCGCCGGATCAACCCATGGGTCCGGTCGCGACCAAGGGGCCTTCGGCGCAGACGCCGCCGCAAGCGGGTGGAGACGGTCAGCAGCCGGCGAACTCGCGCGGTGGAGAAGCTGCGCCCGGCGCCGCGACCACCAGCCCCGACGTAGTGACGGCGCCCGGTGGGACCTGGTCGTTCAATCCGATTCGTCCGGGGGTGACGGGCGGCATGCCCATGAACCCCGGGCAGCAGAACCCGAGCAACAAAGGTCGCGGCGCCAACGCGCCCTCGGTCAACCTCATGGGCCTCGGTGGAAAGGCCGGGCCGGGGCAGATCAACCTGAACTTGAACCAGCAAGGCGTGGTGGCCATCGTCGGACAAGATCAGCTGCGCAAAGAGCGGCTGGCCGACGGTGAGCGGCGCAAGAGCGAGCACCGGGGCTCGTGGATCGCCTCGAACTTCGAGCGGTGGCGCAGCGCGATCGAGAACTATGTGTCGTCGGTCAAGCCGGGCAACACCACGGCGCTGAACACCGCCAAGGTGCCCTTCGCCACGTACTTGAACTCGATGCACAATCGGATTCACCCCATCTTCGCCGACAGCTTTTTGGGCTCGCTCGATGGGCTTCCCGCGACGCATCCGCTCAACGATCAAAAGCTGATGACGCGCCTGGAGATCGTCCTCACGCGCGATGGGCAGCTTCACCATATGGGCATCGTGAAGACCAGCGGCATCACTGCCTTCGACATCGCGGCGCTCGATTCGGTGCAGCGCGCCTCGCCCTTTGGGACGGCGCCATCGGCCATCGTGTCGCCCGATGGTCGCGTGTATCTGCACTGGGAGTTCCACCGCGACGACTACGCCTGTTCGACGATCAACGCGCGCCCCTTCATGCTGACCGCGCCGCCGTCGACCCCACCCGAAGATCCTGCGCCGCCGCCGTTGCCGCCGCGGCCGAGACCGAACGAGGGACCGCCTCCGGTCAATACGCCCGACACCCGGCAAGGGTCCCTTTTGCCCGCAACAAGCCCGACGAGAACGAGGAGCTCAGGCTAGACTGCCACCGTGCTTGCCCCCGCCGATCGCCTGTCCGAAGACAACCCCATCGCGGGCGAGGCTGCGCGTCCCGCGTCTCCGTCGATTGGCTCGAGCCGAGCGAACCGAACGAGCGCATCCCAGCCGAACCCCATGCTGCGCGCCACCTGGATTTTGCGCGTAGCGGCCATCTGCGCCGTCGCCGCCGCGGCGCTTGGGCGGATCATCGCGCCGGGGTTGCGCGGCAACGCTTCGGAGAACGTCGTCGTCTTTTGGGATCGCGCGGCCGCCATCAGCGCGTACGCCATGTCGTGCCTTTTGATCTCGACGTTGCTGTCGGGGATCTTCGAGCTGGTGCGCCGCCACAAGATCGGCTCCGGCCCGCGCATCGCGACCGTCATCGGCGTGGGCATCGTGATCACGACGGTGCTGCCCGCGTTTCAGCGGCGGCTGCCCATGGCGCTGGCGATGATCATGGCCATCTCCGCCATCGGTTTGGCCATCACCTCGGGGCTCCACGCGATCCGCGCGGCGCACACGCGCGCGGTGGGCACGGTGCTGGTGTTCTTCGGCGTGGCGGCGTTTGCGCGCCTCATCGGGTGGGAGCTCGCGGTGATGGCGGGCGATCATGCGAACGCGCGCCTCTACGGGTGGAGCCGAGGGCTGGCGACGGGGGGCGTGGTGCTCGAAGGCTTGGGCCAGCTGGTGGCGGCTGCGTGGCTCGGCACGCGAACGCGGGTGCTGGGGCAGATCCTCTCCAGCGTGGCCGTCGCGGCCGCGTTTCTGATCACGTGGGGTGCCGCGCGAGGGGCGCAGCCGGGGGCCGACGTGTGGCAGGCGGTGCTGCATACGTCGCTGGGTGAGGCGGCGGGTGCTCCGCCGTCGTACGGCCTCAGCGCGATCGCGACGTTCCTCGTGTCGGCCTCGATCCTCTTCGCGTTGGTGGCCGTGCTGCAGCGCGGGCAGGTGGTCGCCATCACGAGCGCGCTCGCCCTCGCGCTGATCGGTCGCGGCGCCTACGATGCGCCGTTGCGCGCGCTTGCGGCGGCGGCTGCGGCCGTGTGGATGATGCTCGCGCTCACCGACGATCGCGCCATGTGGCGCTCGCTCCTCGCCGAGCGCGAAGAGCGGCTTCGTCGTGAGGGCGCAGGCGCAAATGGTGCGAGCGCGGCGGACAGCGAGAGCGGGCTACCTGCGGCTGAAGAAGCTGTGGAGAAGTCTGGGCCCGGTTAGAGCTTCGGCCGCGCGTTGCGCATCGGGTAGCGCGTCGCGGTAGCGCATATCGGGTAGCGCGTCGCGGGTAGCGCAGCGGCTGGCCTCGGAACGTGACCCGACATGTGGGCATCGAACGTCCGGAGGCGCAATGCGGACGCGAGTGTATGGAGCCCTGGTTGCGACGTTGGTCGTCGGACTGCTCGCGGGCTGTCATACGTCGCCCACGACGGACATGGATCCTGCAGCCGAATCGGAGCAGGCCATCCAAGGTGGTGACATCGACACGCACGATGCCTTTGCCGTCGGCATCCTCGATCGGCAGACGTCCGTCTTGTGCTCGGGCGCGCTGATCGCGCCCAACCTGGTCCTCACTGCCCGCCATTGCGTGTCGGAGATCTCCCACGAGGCGGTTCGCTGCGCGACCGACACCTTCGGCAAGGATCGCGATCCCGGCTCGCTCTGGATCACGGTGGACGCGCGGCTGCAGAACACCGCGACGTCGTCGTTCTACCGCGGCAAGAAGCTGTTCGTCCCCACCGACGCGAAGCTTTGCGGCAACGACATCGCCGTCATCGAGCTCGACGCCTCGGTCCCCGACACCGTGCCGCTGGTGACACCGGCCATCGCCCGCCCGCTCACCGACTCCGCGTACTACGCTCGCTCCATCGCCGCCATCGGCTACGGCTCCACGTCGCCCGCGGGCATGGGCGCCGGCACCCGGCGCATTCGCGAGAACATCGCCATCGCGTGCATCCCCGGCGACGCAAAGCTGGGGTGCCCCCGCGACGATCAGCTGCGCGCGAGCGAGTTCGTCACCGCCGATGGCACCTGCCAGGGCGACTCGGGCTCCAGCGCCTACGATCAGCGCAGCTACGACGCGCGCGTGCCGCTGACCCTCGGCGTCCTCTCGCGCGGCGGCAGCGACCGCGACGCCGATCGATGCATCGGCGCCGTCTACACGCGCGTCGACGCCTTCCGCGATCTGCTCGTGGGCGCCGCCCTGGAAGCCGCCCGCGACGGCAAGTACACGCCGCCGTCGTGGACGTCCACGCCTCCCTTCGACGCGAGCTGGTTCGATGGGGGCGACATCAACGGAGCCTCGGGCTTCGTGGGGACCAACGCAAGCTCCGGCAGCCTCGATGACTCGGGGTGCGCCGCCGGCGGCCGCGCACCTCGCGCCTGGGACGATCTGGCCGCGCTGGCGGGCATGATCGCCCTGGTGGTCACCGCGGGAAAGCTGCGGAGTTCCCGCCGTCGACGGTGACGATGCACCCGGTGGTCGCCAGCGCGCCCGCCAAGTAGGCGAACGAATCGGCCACGTCGCGGCCCTCCACCTCGCGCGCGAGCAGGTTGCTGCGGAAGTACTCGTCCACCGAGATGCCGCGGGTGGCGGCGCGCGACTCGGCGAGCCCGCCCGCGAACAGCCGCGTGCGCACGCGGTCCGCGTTCACGGCGTTCGAGCGAACTCCGTACTTGCCCAAGTCGACCGCATACTGCCGCATCAAGCCCACCAGCGCCGACTTGGCCACCGCATACGGACCGAACCCGGCGCCCGGATTGAACGCCGCCTTGCTCGCGTTGAACAGGAGGGCCCCACCCGTCCCTTGCGCGAGCATCACGTCGGCGGCCGCGCGCGCCACATGGTTGTGCGCGAGCAGGTTCACCTCGAGGGAGCTGCGCAGCGCCGCGTCCCCTTTCCCCGTGTCGAGCCGTCCTTCGGGCGCGGTGCCCGCGTTCGAAACGACGACGTCGATCCCGCCGAAGAACTCCACCACCGCGTTCGTGGCCGCGCTCACGCTCGCCCACTGCGTCACGTCGCACGGCGCGGCGAACACCGTCTTCTTGCCGAACCGCGCGGCGAGCGACGCGTGCACTTGCCCGAGCAGCTCCTCGTCGCGATCCAGCAAGGCCACGTGCGCGCCCAGCTCCAAGAAGCGCAGCGCGGTGGCCTGCCCGATGCCCGACGCCGCGCCCGTGACGAGGGCAATCTTCCCGGAGAGGGCCGAGCGCGCCTTCGGGCCGCCGAGCTTCGCCTGCTCGAGGCTCCAGTACTCCATGTCGAACAGATCCGAGCGACTCACCGGTTCGTAGCGGCCGATGTCGGCCGCGTCGGTCATGACCTGCACGGTGTGCTCGTAGATGTCCGCGCTCACGTCGGCATCTTTGCGGGTGCGGCCCACGGTGCAGATGCCGATGCCGGGCAAGAGGATGACGCGCGGCCAGGGATCGAGCTTGGTGCGCTGCACCTCTTTGGCCGCGCACATCGACCGGAAGTAGCCGTCGTAATTGTGTGCATACTGCACAATTTCGTGCTCCAGGCGCGCGCCCAAGGCATCCAGATCGTCGTAGTTGGGCTTGGCGAGGTAGAGCGCCGTGGGCTTGGTGCGAATGACGTGATCGGGGGTGGCGCACCCGGTGGCGACCAGCTCCTCGGCGTCGGGCCGGTCGAGAAAGGCGAGCACCTGCTCGGAGGCGCGCAGCGCAAGGACAGGCCCCGACTCGACGGGCTCCTTGGCGAGCCTGGCCAACGTGCCGCGCAGCTTGGGGATGATCTTCGGCCTGGCGGCATCGGCGGAGGTCACCCGCCGCGCGGTGGAGATCGTGGCGATGGTGGTGCGCCGCGAGTCGGTCAGGTAGCGCTCGGCGCGGGTCACCGCGGCGATCATGGCCTCGTAGCTCTCCTTGGCGGTCTCGCCGAAGGTGAAGATGCCGTGCTTTTCGAGGACGATGACCGAGGGCGTCTCGCCCTTCTTGGCGAGCGCATCGAAGGCATCGCTGCACCGTTTGGCGAGCTCGAAGCCGGGCATCACATAGGGCACCCAGACGAGCCCCCGCCCATAAACATGCGAACAGATCCGCTCGGCGTCGGGCTGGTCGGCGATGGCCAGCACCGCATCGGCATGGGTATGATCGACGAACCGCGCGGGCAGCCAGGCGTGCAAGAGCGTCTCGACGCTGGGGTTGGGCGCGCGGGCATCGAGCAAGGCGAGGCGCAGCTCGTTGACCATCTGCTCATCGGTGAGCCCGGGCAGGGCGCGCAGCCGGCGAAGGCGCGCGAGCTGCACCGCGGGATGTCCGGCCGGCTCGATGGATCCCAGGTCGCTGCCGGACCCCTTGATGTAGAGCACCTCCAGGGACTCCCCAAAGACGTCCTTCTCGACCCCCTTGGCCGACGTATTTCCCCCTCCATGCAGGACCAGGGCGGTCTCTTGACCCAGCAGCCGGGCGGTAAAGGTCCGCGCCGCTACGATTTCTGACACCCCCCTCGCCACGAGATCTGCTTGAAAAACGCTGGCTTCCGCATCGACGTACCGTGATTTCAACGCTCTCCTCCGTGCTCGTCTTGACAGCGCGAGGGTAGCTCGCTATTCCACGGCTTCTCGCACAGGCGCGTAGCTCAGTGGTAGAGCACTACCTTGACACGGTAGGGGTCGTTGGTTCAATCCCAATCGCGCCTACTGGGATTTACGAAGTTTCGTGAATCCCGGTACCAAATGAGTACCACTTCGAGGCCCTTGCGTACCACCCAGTCGTGGTGGTGCCAGGGCCTTTTGGCTTTGTCGTCACGGGCGCATCATCCGGTGGATGCTCTCGCGCATCGACGGGTCGTGCGGGGGTTGTGAACCCACGCTGACTCCCCATCCGCCAAGGGATTGGCGGACGATGCTGTTCATCTTGATCAAGATGATGCCGCGCATCTCGATCAAGCGGGAGTCGCCCGAGAATACCCGGCGCATCGCCTTGGGCGTGAGCCCAACGGGAAGGCCGATTGTCTCGCTGACGACGAAGAAGGGCGTCGCGGGGAAGCTTTCCGATCGCGGGCGTCCGTCTTTCGCGGGGAAGATCCGCGGGGAAGAAGAGGAGCTCGGAGGCTTGCTGCTCGGGTGACCCGTGGGGTTCGGACGTGCCAGCGAAGGACGTCCATCGCCTCGTAAGCAGGTGGATGCGGTTGGGCAGGTGGATGCGCGCGCCGCTTCGTTTCGTTCGGTCGATGATCTCGACGAGCGTGTGCGATCGACGGATCAGGATCGCGCCCTGGTCCCGAAGGACATCGGGTGTCGGCCCATGCCGCCGGAGCGGTCGAAGATACGACGGCCTCGGGCCAGAGCAACCCCTTGCGAGCTCGAGCTCTCGGGTGACCCGCGCACCGATGTGCCGCAGGAGGCCGATCCAGCCGTGGACGGTATCGTGCGAGTACACGCCGGCGCGATCAGCCCGCCCACACCTGCACGCCAGGTTTCGGCGTGCATCGGTCGAACGTGATCCATGAAGCGGGAAGAATTGGCGAGGGCCTCCTCCTTTCTCTTCGCGAGGAGCTCGCGACCGAGGAGGAGCGCATCGCGGCGGCGTATCCGAGTGCTGCGGCGTTCATGACAGTAGCGCGCTCGGCCCGCGGCGAGGCGGCCCCACCGTGCAATCGTCGGCTTTCGCCATCATTCCCAGGGGAGTTTCCCCGTTTCCACATAGCGCGCGATCTTTTGCAGATTGCCCCTATCGAAAAACACCGCGCGATTGGTGGCGAGCGCCTGCGGCTTGGACGCTGTCAAGATATCACTCAAGCTGTTCATGTGCGTTTTGTAGCGGTCAATGCTTTGCTTGGATAGCCGCCCCAGATGTAATAGGTACTTCCTCAGCAGATTGTCGCTATCGGCTTCACAGGCATCGACCAGCCCCCACGCCTGGGCCTGTTTGTCCGAGATGGGTTGAGTCATCAAGGTCATATGATGAGCCTTGGAAAGGCCTATGCGGCGAATCAGGAACGGCAGTACGCAGGCCGGAATCAGGCCGAAGCGCAGTTCGGACAGGCTGAATACGGTATGGGGAATTCATGAAAACCCTTAGCCCGGCAATGCTTTGGTTGGACATCGGGCGGCCATCTATCTGCAAGGTTATAATGGGTATTTGCGTTGGATAAAGTGAGGCGGATTGGTCGAACGTTCTGCCTCCCCATCCGGATCCTTCACGCGCATGACGTGCGACGCATCGTCGAGCGCCAATGCCACCGTCGCGGAGAAAGCGGAGGCTTCGCGCCCGCATCGATGCGGCGGCTCGCGAAGCGGCGCTCCAGGCCCCGCGTTCAGCCCGCCGCGCCGTGTTCCTTCGACCGGGCACGAAATCTTTCGACCAAGGAGAACGGTGCGAGGCTTCGACCCGTGGTGGAGATAACGCGCAAAGTGTGGCATTCCGTCAACCCATGAACGATGTCGCACGGGAAGTGGCACGATTGGCCGCGCCATCCGTCGATCACGCCAAGCTTTCCGCCCTCGATTTGAACCTCCTCGTGTCCTTCGACGCGCTGATGACCGAGCGGCACGTCACACGGGCGGCTGCGCGGATCGGCATCAAGCAAGCGGCCATGAGCCACGCTCTGAACCGTCTTCGCGGGCTCCTCGGCGATGAGCTCTTCACGCGCCGCCCAGGAGGCATCGAGCCGACTCCCCGGGCGCACGCGCTCTCCCAGGCTGTGCGAGAGATGCTGGTACGCGTTGCGGGAGCCCTCTTCGTCGAACAACGATTCGACCCCGCACGCGAAGAGCACAGGTTCCGACTCGGGATGCCTGCGAGCCTCGAGATTGCGATGCTGCCTGTGCTGATCGAGCACCTCACGACCGAAGCTCCAAGGATCTCGTTCGCGGTCGCTCCTCTGACCGCGACGGAAAATTTTCGCGCGCTCGATACCGGCGAGCTCGATATCGTGATCGGTCCTCCGCTTGCCAGCTCCCCGCACCACAAACGGCGCCAAATCTGTGCGGAGCCTTACCTTTGCGTATTCAACCCGGAGCTCGTGTCGCCAGAAGGTCCACGCGGTACGCTGACACTGCGCCAGTTTCTCGCCGCTCGACACGTTCGGGTCTCGCCTCGTTTCGATCTGCCCGACGTGGTCGATGACGCGCTCGTCGAGCTCAAACGTCGCCGGCGAGTTGGCGTTCATACGTCGTGCGCCCTAGGCGTCGCGTACATCGTCGAACGGGCGCCGATGATCGGGATTCTTCCGCGGAGCGCGGCGCAGCTTGCCGCACGGCAGTTCACGCTGGCGTGCTGCGCCCCTCCCATCGCGCTCGCGAAGAATCGCGTGGTGATGACCTGGCACGGCTCCAACGATGCCAACGCTGGGCATCGCTGGCTCCGTGACCAGATGGTTCGCACGGCCGCGATCCTTGGGCGCGCTCGAAAGTAGCCAATCAGAATATCGCGAGCGGGTTGACAGGGGAGCCCGTTCCGCCCGCGATCGCGAGCGGCGCCACTTCGAAGAGAAATGTCACGCGACGCTCGTCCGCGGCCCTCTTCATCAGCGCCTCCGGATCGACGTCGTCCAAGATATGGATACCCAACGTGTTGATGAGCAGTTGATGCACCGGCATCGCCACACCGGGGATGCCGGAAGGGATCACGTCCGCGCCCACGTCCGTTGCCACCAACGAAACGCCGCGCGCCTTGAACCAGGCGGCGCTCGATGCGGCGAGACCGGCCGAGTGCATCGACACGTCCCATGGGCCCACGGCGGAGCGCCGCTTCCAACGGCCCGTTCGCACGACGACAGCATCCCCGGGTTCGACGAGGACCCCGGTGCGCTGCTCCCAGAGCGCGAGATCGTCGGCCGAGATCGGCGCCCCCGGTTCCAAATAGGGGACCCCTCGGAACGAGGCCATGTCGATGAAAACGCCCCGCGTGAAGATACCATCCTGCACGGACTGAATCGACGCCGCCGTGCACCCGGCCATGGTCACCAGCTCCTGCGCGTAACCATTGTACAACTTACCTTTGTCGAAGATGTGACATAGCGCATCGAGGTGGGTGTGGGACCACCCGTGATAGGCAATGGCCACTTTATCGGCGCTGAAGACGGACTCTGGAGATTGCCCCGTGGATAGCATCTGATGCTCGAGCGGATACGGAACATCGGCCGCGGGAGCCGTCTCGAGCGCGTGTGCCAGCGAAACCGTGATTCCGCTGCGTACGAGGCCGGCCGCACGTTTTCTCGTCTCGGGCGTGATCAAGTTGACCGTCCCGCGCTCGTCATGGGGGCCCCAGCGACCCCAGTTTCGTGACGTTGCTTTGAAGTTCTCGATCTCGTCGGCCGTCCCGAGTCGCGGAAACGTCTCCCGCCCTGGGCTCGCGTAGGTCACGGCGCAGGCATGAAGGCACAAAAGAGAAAATAGCCAGAAGGACATTCCGAATGCACGCATGCACGCCAACATGCGGGCAGTGTCGGCCCAAGGCCAATCGATGCGGTCGATGACGATCATCGATGCGAACCGCACACGCGACGACGGGCAAGGTGGGCCGCCGCCCGCTCATCGCGCGCCGGCCCCGCCGTCGACGTCAGATCGACGAAGCTACGAGCGCGCTTCGAAGCGCATGCGGCGTGGCCCGGTACCATTTGCGAAAGGCGCGTTCGAACCCGCCCCGGCCGGAGTACCCCAGGCTCGACGCGATTTCCTTGATGCTCCGCGCCGGATCCCGCAGATACGACTCGGCCAAGTGACGGCGCACCTCGTCCAGCTCGTCGCGGAATGACGTGTGCGCGTCCTGCAGGCGCCGCTGCAACGTCCGCGACCCGATGCGCATGCCGCGCGCGACGCTCGACAACGTCGGCACCCCGTGCTCCTCCAGCGACTTGCGAATCTCATCGCGCAAACCCAATACGGGCTCGTCGCGCACGGCGCCGGGGAGGAGCGTGTTCGCACAATGATCCAGCCATGGAAGGAGGCGCTCGTCGCGCGAGACGATGGGCGTCGAGAACACGGTGTCCTCGAAGACCAATTGATTGTGGCCTGCTTCGAAATGGATATTTCTCGTCCCGAAGAAGTCCACGAGGGCCGATATGTCGTTTGGCTCCGGGTGGGCAAACTCGATGCGCGCCGGCCGAATGCGCGTTTGCGTGCCCTCGCGTGCGATGCGCAGCAAGGTGCCGAGCACGAACTCGTTGGCGTGGCGGCCAAGACACAAGGCTTCACCGGGCACGCGATGCACCAGGGCAAACTCACTCGTCGATCTCCGGAGATCGAGCCGGCAGGTGTCGGTGACCAGCGGCATGTAGCGGGCGATTCGGCCGAGCGCCTCGCCCACGGTCGGCGCGAACTGCGCGGTGAACTCGAGCAGACCATAGCTGCCGCGCGGAATATTTTCGACGAGGTGCAATCCCACATAGGCGTCCCGCAGCCGGCACGAGACGAGCTCGCTCGCCGCGCGGTAGGCCGGGAGCGGAGCGGTCGAGGTTCGTACGAGGGTCCCTTGGCATCCCGAAAGACCCAACTCGTCGCGGACCTGATCGACAATCTCGCGCACACCCATGTTTCGCAGCCAATCGAAGAGAAGCGGAAGGAACGGAGAGCGGATCTGCGCGACGTTGCAGTCACGGAGCCGCGGCGGTCGGGACGATGGCGAGCGCGTGTTACGGAGCATGCTCCACCGTCCTACGGCGGCATGCGCCATTTCTTCCCTTTCGCGCCACGCGGGCTCGAGCGCTTTTCCCTCATCCGCGATGGATGGTCGATTCCCTAGCAGACGATCGCGCCATCCGAAGATGGGGCTCGTCAGAAGATCGCGCCCGCGATCACGTCGGGCGCGACGAGCGAATCGTTTGGCTTTTGCGCGAAGACGATGCCCATCCCCCCAAAGAACGCGGCGCGCTTCGAGACCCTCCAGCCGCCCACGATGTGACCGAAAGCCCGCAGCTTGTCTTCCTCTTCCGGCGCGGCGAAGCGCTGCAGGGTGCCGATCTCGAGATCGAACAAGAAGCCATTGTCGTCGGGCTTGAGCGCGTGAAAGCCCCACGTTTGAATGGTCGACGCATCGTTGAAGTTCGACCCATCGACATAGCCGAAGGCGAGCTGCTGGTACATCCAGCGCGTGTCGAAGCGTATGCCGACATTGAGGCTTCGGTATGTCGAGCTGCCGAGCCATACGACCGGGCGTATGTAACTTGACTTGGTGAGCGAGATGAACCCGACGGCGACGTCCGCGTTCTCCGAGACGTTGACGAGCCCCAGCTGAAGCCCGCGAACGCGCCGCGCGACATTGACCAGCCCGATCTGAACGCCCTCCACGTCGCCGGCATAATTGATAAAGCCAAACTGGCCTCCCACGACATCGCGGGCCACGTTCACGAACGCAAACTGACCGCCGGACACCTCGCGCGCCACATTCAACGAGGCGACTTGGGCGCCCTCCACGCGCCGCGCACGGTTGAAGGCGAGCGAACCTTGGATGCCCGTCAAGGTCTCGTCCGTCCACGAGACCACCCCGCTCACCTGGAGGCCGCGCACCCGTCCGCCCGCCCGCGCCACCACGAATTGACCCTGCACCCCGTCGACGTCGCAGCCGACATTGCCCGCGACGCCGAGGTCGAGCCCCTGAACCCGACCCGCGCGCCCGTAAACCAAATTCAGGGCGAAGTTGGTTTTGATATGGGGCGCTCGAAAATTCGTGGCCAAAGGATGCACGAGCGCGCCGACCACCGGAAAATACGGAGCGCTCGCTTGGCGCTTCACGCACGGACGCTCGATGAGCGCCATCGGCTGCAACACCGGCAGCGTTGGAATGACGCGCCCCGAAGCATCGGCCGGCGTATCGGATGGTTCCGGTCCCACATCCCCGGGCGCCGGCTCACGTGGATTGCTCGTTGGGGCGTTCGGACCACCGTTGTCCGGATCGGCCGTTTCGGGGATCGGCGTGGCGCTCGAGGCGCTTCCGCTTGCCGTGTCCGCCCGTGGTCTCGAGGGCTTTCGCGCCGCATCGAGGATCTCCTGCGCTTCGTTGCGCACCAGGTTCCCCACGAGGAGCGTGGTCGCGCGGACGGCGCGCGCGTGATTCTCGGGCGCGTGGATGCTCCGCGCGATCTCGCTTCCCTGCGCGGGCGTATAGCGGACGAGCACCTCGGCGTTGGCCGTGGAGAGCGAGACCAGCAAGGTGCCACGCGACGACGGGGCCTTTGGATCGTCGGGCGCGATCACGTGCATGCGCAGCTCGCGGGCAATGGCTTGGCGAAGCTCGTTCGTCCAGGAGCTCGCATCCCCCTCGACGACCACCACGATGGGACGCGTATCCCGGTCGGCCCCCTTGGCGACCCGCGCGCCAAGGCCGAGCCCGAGCGCCGCGCAAAGCGCGCCAATTGCCCGAGCTCGCTTCAGTTTCCGAAAGCCCACGTTCACCAACGTCAAAGCGGCACGTGTAGGTGATCTCGGCCCCAATCGGAAGCCCCGCGTGCAACTTTCGCGCGACGCATCGCTCCTTGTCCGCGGGCGAAGTCGGGTCCATATTCTTTGTCGAACGACAAACAATGGAGACGACGTGAATCGAAACGATGGGCATCGAGGCATTGAACTTGGCTTATGGACCCGGATCGCCGCGCTCGCGAGCGCCGCGCTCCTCTCCGCCTTAGGGCTCACCAGCTGCGCGCACGGTGCGTCGGCGCCGCCGTCGTTGCCGGGCACGGCCGACCGCTACGCGCAAATCGAGGCGACGCAGCTGCATTACGTGGAGAGCGGAGAAGGCACACCCGTGCTGCTCATACCGGGCTGGATGCAAACATCGTATGTCTGGCGGGACGTGATCCCCTCGCTGACGAAGTCGGGTTTTCGCGTCATCGCGGTGGATCCGCGCGGCATGGGGGCCTCGAGCCGGCCGGCGGATGGTTATGACACCGGGCGCGTGGCGGGCGAGCTTCACAATCTCATGACGAAATTGGGTCATTCGCGTTACATGGTGGTCGGCCACGACATTGGCGTATGGATTGGGTATGCGCTGGCGAGCGATCACCCCGAGGCGGTGGAGCGGCTGGTCGTCGTCGAGGGGAGCATTCCCGGCCTCCTCGCCCCGGCAGACGTGTTCATGCCGCAGGACAAGAGCCTCTTCTTCTGGCATTTCATGTTCAATCAGCAGCGCGACCTACCGGAGGCCCTCATTCAAGGACGCGAGCGCGCCTTTTTGGGGTGGCTGTTCGACCATTGGGGATACAAACCCAACACCATCGCCCTCGACGTCTACGCCAACACCTATTCGGCCCCCGGTGCCCTCAGCGCGCAGCTCGCGTACTACCGAGCCTTTCCCGAGACGATGGCGCAAAACAAGAGACGCGCCGAGCGCAAGCTCCCCATGCCGGTGCTCGCCCTCGGGGGCGATCATTCGAAGCGCGACCTTCAATTGGCGATCATGCAGCCTTTGGCCGCCGACGTTCGCGGCGCCATCCTTCGCGACTGCGGTCATTTCGCGCCGGAGGAGTGCCCCGGCGATGTCGCGACCCACGTTACGCCCTTTTTGAAGGGGGAACGATGAGCGCTTCCAGCGGCTGAAGGGCCGTGGGGATCATGGCGAGGAGGCGCTTCTTCGGCACACCATCCCGCGCTTGAATCGACAATCCGTGCAGCAGGGTGGCGAAGCAATCTCCGAGCGCCTGAATGTCCGCGTCCGCCCGGAGCTCGCCACCCTTCACGGATTTGCGCAGTCGCGCGACGATGGCCGCGGTGCGGGCGCGGCGATGCTCGGCGAGCCACTCGGAGACCGCGTCGTTTTCACGCGAGGTGTTGGTGGCCGACAACACGACCATGCAACCGTGTGGCTTGCCGGGCGCCGTGTACGTTTCGACGGCGGCCCGCAGCATGGATTCGATGGCGTCCCGCACGGAGTCTTCCTCGAGGGCGCGATCGGCGAAGCCGCCTTCTTTGGCCTCGTAGAGCAAGACCGCTTCGCGAAACAACGCCTCCTTCGATCCGAAGGCCGCATAGATGCGCGCCGAAGCGATGCCCATGGCCTCCACCAGATCCGCCATCGACGTCCCCTCGTACCCGCGCCTCCAGAACGCGTCGCGTGCTTGCTTCAGCGCTTTGTCTCGGTCGAACTCCCGCGGTCTGCCTGCCATGCAAAGGCGAAGTTGCCACAAACGTCCTTGGATGCAACGAGTATGGTCGAGGGCTGGAGACGCGCGGGCGGGTCCGCTACGGGGATGGCGCGCTCGGAAAAACGAGGAAGTGCCCCGCGATGCCGGGCGGACGGCCCGGCGCGAGGCTTCGCGCGGGATCGCCCACGTAAACGAGGGCGTACGGTTTCCCCGGCGCGATGTACTCCGGCTGGCCAGGCCCTACCGTATAAGCCTCCGCGACGGGAATCGGCTGCGGCGGCTGATTGCCAATGGAGGTTCCGCCCGCGTCCGTGCCGCCGGAGAGAAGGACGAATGCGCCGGTCTTGGGATCGACGTCCACCGCGCGCGCGTCCACCGTGGCTTGGCCAAAACGAAGAGGACCTCCGAGGTCGCTCGTTCGCGCGCCCGCATCGCCGGTCGCCGCCGTGACGATCGCGGGGTGCACGCCGCTCGGGGCGAGCGCCTCCGCCTCGGGCGACAGGTGCACGAATTGGAATCGGGGCGGGCTTCCGTCGCGGCTCGTGCGATCGAGCGGCGCGTATCGTAATTGCAGAGGGCCGCGCGTTCCGCCATGGGTCGCCGCCACCACCCACGTGGTCCCCTGCGCGAAGGTGCCCTTGGGAATGGGCGGCAGCCGCCAGTAATCTACATTTTCGTTCAAGCTCGGAATGAGCTCGCGGCAGCTCTTTCGCGGCCCCGCGGAGGCATCGCCCTGCTCCGCCTCCGACGCGAGGACGCGCGCCGAAATGGCATAAAGGGTGAGCTCGAACGCCGCCAAGTTGGTATCCGGATTGTCCGGGAGGTATCCGCCCGTGCCGGGGAGAATTCCTGGATAGGGTTGCCCGCCGCCAGCGCGGTCGGGCTGCGCCGGCGTGGGTTGAACCGTTTTCCCCAGCGCAAAGCAAAATCGCAACGACAGCGCATCGTCGGCCGTCGCATTGACCAGAATGACCCGCGCGTTGCCCAATCGAGGGCCCGCGTCGGGACGAGGGGCCGCGGAGTCCGGGGGCCGGGTCGCGTCCAAAAGGGGACCCGAATCGGCGCTGGCATCGGCCTCGGGCGGGGGTTGGAGTTGCTCGTCCGAGCTGCAGCTCGCGGTGCCGATCGTGGCGCCGAGCACCATCGACCCGGCCACGGCCGCCCATTTCGTTCCAGCGAATCGTGTGGCTATCATGATCGTCTCCGGCGGCTAAAGGGCATCGATCCAACCCGTGAGCAGGTCCACGGCGGTCGCGTCCACCTGGTGCGAAAGAAGGGGAGGCATTTGCCCGGCGCCCCGGGTCTTCATCACATGGACCACCAGGCTCTTTTGCGCATCGTGCGGGAGAATGCGCCGATAGCCCCGATCCGCGAGGTGCTTGTATGCGATGGCCGCCGGCATGGCGTTCGCGCCCGTCTTCCATGCGTCGAGATCGCCCACCGCCGCGCCCTCGAGCACGTCGCGGGCAGGCAGTCGCGTATAGAACCCGCTGAGGAACGCGTCCGCGCGCGCGTTGCGATTGTGGCACGCGGTGCCGCAGTTCATGTGGAGGTAGCCGAGCGCGGCGCCGGCTTTGCCCGTCGGATCCTCGGGCAAGGTGGCCGCCGTCTTTGGCGGCGGGGACGTCATCACGTTCGCGAGGTCGGCGAGGGTGATGCCCTTTGCGGCGGGGAGCGCCAGCGCAATGGCCTCGACCCCCAGGAGCTTGTCCGTCCGTCCGCCGTGGCATTTGTTGCAGGATGCATGATTTGGAATTTCATAGCTCCCGGCGACGTTGGTGGCGCCCTCGTCGAGGCGCACGGCGTCGGACTCGTCGGGCGTCCATCGGTACGTAGCCCATGCCCACTCGAGCGGGCCGCGCTTGGCGTAAATGCGGGTTTCCACGCGCGCCCCGCCGATGCGAAACTCTTTCCACGCGCGCGTTCCCACGGGAAATTGCCACTCGTCCAAGTTGCTGGTGTCGATGCGCGACCCCGGCGGCAAATAAAGGTACCGCTGCTTCTCCGCGCCGTCGCTCCAGAGCTGGAGGCCTGGCTCGTACGCGCGAACACCGGCCGCCAACGTCTTGCGCACGAAGTCCGCGTAGAGCCCCGTGCAACGAAGATGCGACGGAAGGCCGTCTTCGCCGGGGGCGCAATCGTCTCCGGCCGCCGCGCCGTCCGTGGAGGCGTCGCGTTCTCGCCCCGGCGCGCGATACCCTACTTTGAAGATCCGGCCGCCGTCGTCATCGGAGTAGTAAATGGCGCCATCCGGGCCTTGTCGGATATCGACGGGGCGGGGCGCGCCGTCCTTGCCTTGGGCGAGCGCGCCGCTGGGATCTTTCGCGCCGATGAGGGGCTCCACCGCCACGATGGCGTCATCGCGGTATCGGGCGCGCGCGATGAGCTTCCCCGTGGGCGTCTCGCGGTTCCACGAGCCGTGCGACGCGATCAGAAAATCGCCGGAGAAGGGGAGGGAGCGGCCCGTATATTGGAAGATGCCGAGCGGCGCCCAGTGCGCTTGCATGGCAAAGACCGGCGGGCGCACATTGGCCGGATCTTGGCACCAGCCGTCGCTTTTGGCGTCGGGGACCGTGGGATCGGCCCACTCGGTCCCGGGTCTTCCGTGCGGCAACCGAAACTCGCTGAAACAATAGGGATAGCCGTAAAAGCGTGAGCCCCGGCCGTCGACGAGGTTGATCTCCTCGGCCGGGTTGTCCTCTTGAATGTTGTTTCCGCTGGAGTCGCTCACGTTCTCGCGCCCGTTCTCCACCCCCCAGAGTCGATCCTTCGCGTCCACGAAGAGGCCGACCTCGTTGCGCATTCCGCGCGCCACCACCTCGCCGTTCGCGTAATCGATGCCCCCCGTGGGGATGGACGCGGGGAGCACGAACCGGCGGATTTGGGAGCGCGTCTCCAGAACGGACGGCTTGGTGTCCAGGTTCTCGAACGAGCCCACGTTCACATAAAGGCGTCCTTGCGAATCGAAGACGAGGGTGCGGCTCACGTGCGAGCCACCCCCCGGAATGTTCGCGATCACCACCTCGGGCGGCCCGCTCGCCGTATGGCTGCCGCTCGCGTAGCGCCATCGGTAGACGGCCTCCGGACTGGAGGCGTACAGGTAATCGTGTTGCGGCGAGAAGGCGAGGCCGTGATTGAGGCCGGGCGCGGTGGCAAAGGTGGCCCGCTCGTCCGCGTCGCTGCGGCCATTGCCGTCGGCGTCCCACAATACGGTGATGCGCCCGTTGCTGACGAACAGATCGCCATTTGGAGCAAAGGCCATTTGCCGAGGCTCCCCCAGCCCGCTGCCAAAGACGTAAACGCATAATTTCGGATCCGACGTCCATGCGTCGTAAGGGGTGGTTCCCACGCAATTCACGGGCGGCGGTGAGCTGCCGTCCGGCGCGGGTGGGGTGTCCGGTGCGCGTGGATCGTCCGACGAGTCGGAGCACGCAAGGAAGCCGGCCAACATGGCGGCTGGCAACACGAGCCATCGCATGAATGCGCTCTCCCAGGTCAATTGGGTTACGGAGTACGAATTTTTTACGATTTACGGATCGCAGCCCGATTCACTCGTTTGCTGCGTTTACGAGGATCTATGCCGGCCGCGCCGAAGTGTTACCGGCGTCCGGCCGAAATTTCATCGTTTGGAAAAGCGTACGAACAGCGCGTACACACCCGCCAACGCCAGGCCGATCGGGGCGTGACACGATAGGTGATGAAGGGGCCCTTTCCACGGGCACGCCAATTGAAGAGCAAGCGCGGTGGCAAACCCCGCCGTCCCCACCGCGACCACCGCCCTGGCTCGATCGGCGTGCACGCTTCGATCGAGGGTGCGCAAAAGGAGCAGGAGCAACCCGCCGAGGGCAAGCCCGAGCACGAAGCACACGACGTACTGCCGTGCGGGCTCGGGTTCGTGCTGGGGCATGGCCACGGGCATCATGAAAGGTGCGATGAACGCGAGTGCGAGCACCCACACATCGGCCGAGCGCGTGGCGACGACGTGCAGAGGACGAAGCGCACGTCGGACCAGCGCGACGAGCAGCACCGCACCGAGCATCACGAGGGCGAGGATCCGCTCGTTCCACTTCCAAGCGCGACCCCACCCCAGATCCCTCCATTTGGCGGGGACGTAGGGATAGTGGGCGAGCGCCCAAGGAATGAAGGAGAAAAAGGCCGCGAACACCAGCCCGATGGCCGCCATGGCCAGCGCGAAGCGAACCTCCGTGGGCAGGTTGCGCAAGGTGGCCGAGACGCCTCGCTCGCGCGCAATGTCCGAGAGGACGCGCAGGCGCACCGCCTCCAAATCCAGCTCGGACGAGCCCGAGCCCGAGCCCGAGCCCGAGCCAGGGGATTCCGGCCCGCTCCCTTCCGCATCGTGCCTTGTCGATTCGTCGCCGCTCACCGTGGTCTTCCTTGAAATATGCCGGGGCGCGACGAAGGTTACGTCTTCGATCTTTCTTTTTTCGTTTTATCCGTCGCGCCCGTCTCGCTTATCGCGTCGATCGCGTCCGCCTCGCCTGCGGAGCCCGCGAACGTGGCGCGGAGGCGGAGGTATGCGCGGTGCGCGCGCACGCGTACGGCGCCGACCGAGATGCCAATCTTCTCCGCCACCCGCTGAAAGGGGAGCTCCTCGACATAGTGCAGCTCGAGGATCTCCCGTTGCTCGGGCGGGAGCTCGGCCAACATGCTGGCGATCCGTGGCTCGTGGGCGGGCGGGTTGGCTTGGGGGGCGGGCACCGCGTCGATGTCCTCACCCGTCCGATCTTCGCGCAGCCCTCGGCGGCGCAGGGTGCGCAGGTGCTGTCGTTTGACGTTGAGCGC
Organism: Sorangiineae bacterium MSr11954; assembly: GCA_037157815.1. NCBI lineage: Bacteria > Pseudomonadati > Myxococcota > Myxococcia > Myxococcales > Pendulisporaceae > Pendulispora > Pendulispora albinea. Next base: position 9,709,259 of record CP089984.1, on the reverse strand, counting down.
GATGGTATAAAACCAAGGCGCGACGCGGGCGCCGGCTCGAAAATCATGCCGGCTTCGGTGAACCTGCAGAAACGTTTGCTGCAAAAGTTCACCGGCATCGTCCGAGGTGAGCCCCCGCCGCAACATTCGGCCGAGCGCGGGGGCATGGCGCCGAAACAGCTCGTCGAAGGCCGCCGCGTCGCCGGCAACGTAAGCGCGCATCAATTCTTCGTCGGTCGGGATCACGGGAAGTGGTGCGTCGGGGCCCCGCGAGCTTCTTGCCACACGGGCTCGGCCGATTCAAGGCCGTTCACTCCTCTTCATTTCCCACGAGACGGAGCTTTCCAACCGCGGATCGAGTGAATCTCCGGAGCGCCCCCGGCTCTCCTCTCCTCCCGAGGAGGAGGCCGGCCTTCTTCGAAGCCGGGGCGCTATCGCGATGACGCGTGCATTGACTCTACACTACACTAGCGGCTTTTCCGTCGGCTCGCGTCCGTATCTTGCGCTCGATCGCCTCCTCGAGGATTCGGACGCGCGTCCGCTGTATTCACCTTGAGCGTTCGTCCGTTGACGACGGAGCCATTCATGTTGGCGATGGCCTTCGAGGCCGCTGCCTCCGAGCTCATGGTAACGAATGCGTAACCGCGCGACTGTCCGGTCTCCCGGTCCGACACGAGCTGAACGTCCGTAACATCACCCGATGCGGAGAACGTCGAGCGAAGCCAGGCGGCATCGGCCTGAAAGGGTAGATTGCCTACGTAGAGACGATTTCCCATGATGATCCTCGATTCTATCGGCTCGAATTCCCTACATCCAACGAGCCGCTGAATCGGAAGGAGGTCGCGGAATGTTCCGCATCGCGCGACAGCGCCATCTACATGTACGGCGAGTCATGATCCGCGGGAAAACGATGCTCGCACAGGCGACGTACGATACTCCGGAAAGACGAAGGATCAAGCGGAGCCACGCGTCATGCTCTTCGTGCTCCTCGAGCTAGAACTTCGTTCCAGTGTCTATTGCCTGCGCCGCCTTGCTCGTTGCCACCGCGCTCGAATCGAGGGCGGCCTGAACCCGTTTTGCATGTTCCTCCATGGCATCGTTCGACCAAAGGAGCAGGGTTGGCTTGGAAGCGGAGGTCCAGACGAGGGCGGTCACGTCGCCTCCTCGCCAGAACGCCACATGACGAGATTGGCTTATCATCGTCCTCTCGTCGAAGAACTCGAAGTTCGCGCTTCCAGGTGGTGACCCGTAGGCGTCGCTCGCCTTCCGGACGAAACTATCCGGTGTCGCCGTGCCCTCCACGCGGATGGCGGCCAACCTTCCTTCGTCGAACCACGCGTGGACGAGCCTTGCACCGTCGTCCAGCTCGCGAATGCTCCACTCGTGATACCGTCTTCGGTCCACGGCGACGTTGTCGATTTTTCGAAGGTCCAATCGCACCGCCATCAGCTTCGACGTGGGAGACCGCGCCCATTTCGCGTTGGAGTCCTTGCGGTATTCGTCGATGACCTTCTTCGCGTCCGCCTCGGACATCCCAAATTGCAATTTTCGCCAGCCGCCCGGCAGGGTCGCGTGTGGCGCCGACGCCGATGGCACGGCGGCGGGTTGGGCAGGCGCGGGTTGCGCAAGTGTGGCAACCGCTGCAGCCGCGCGGGGACGAGCCGGCTCCTCTCCGCATCCGATCGCGACCGATCCGGAAATCGCCAGGGCGCTCAGCCACGTGGCTATGCGGGTCGCGCTGTCGTTATTTCGTCTCCACACGGGCACCTCGATCCAACGGCCAACGTAACCACGCCGGCAGGAACGTCGCGCGCGGGTCGGTCACGATCGCGTCACACCGGTCGCGTCACCCCTTTCGCTCATCCGTGAGCAAAGGCCGCCGCGCGCCGAGAACGAGGGAGAACGAGAACGAGCAAGAAGGAGAAAGGTGACAGCGCGTTCGTTGATTCAATCGAAATGAAGTAGTGTCTTTTTCTACGTCGAAGGGAAGGTCATGCGAGCCACGGATCTCGATCACAAAGAACTCCTCGAGCTGGATTCGGAAGGCGGGATGATTCGATTTGCCGGGCAGCGCGCCCTCCTCCTCGACGCGGTCGCCATGGGGCTCTTGCGGAAATACCTGGTGGAGAACTTTGGAAATACCGCCGCGCGCTCGGTGCTCACCCAATTTGGCTTCGCCCATGGTTGGCGAATGGCCGAGGCCATGCAATCCGAATTCGAATGGGAGAGCGCCGAGGAGTGGCGCCGAGCGGGCTTCCGTATTCACACCCTCGGGGGCCTTTTCCGCTTGGAGTCGGGGGGCAAGGATCCACTCTCCAAGGAGGGCTCGATGATCGTGGCCTCTTACGAGGCCGAGCAGCATCTGCTTCATTTCGGCCGCTCCGATTTTCCGGTGTGCTGGACCATCTGCGGCCTCACCAGCGGTTACATCAGCCGCACCGCCGGCCAGGAGATCTACGTCCTCGAAGATCGCTGCCTGGGCAGGGGCGATGCCGCCTGTCATCTCTTGGGGCGCACGCGTGAGGAGTGGGGCGACGAACACGCCGAGGAGCTGCGCTTCTTCGAGGCGAAGCACCTCCAGGAGTGTCTCGACGTCTCGCTCCACCGGGTGACGGATACGTTGAAGCTGGCCGAGGCCAAGCTCCGCGAGCACCGCCGCGCCCTGGTTCGGGTGGCGCACGACGTCGAAGGGCCCCTCGAGCTCGCCCCGAAGAGCGCGGCCATGTGGCAGCTCGTCGACTTGGCGCGGCGCGTGGCGAAGGTCGATTCCACCGTGCTGATCACCGGGGAGAGCGGAGCGGGCAAGGAGCGGATCGCACGGCTCGTCCATGACGAGTCCGCACGCGCCGCGGGGGCGTTCATCGCGGTCAACTGCGGCGCCGTCACCGAGACGCTCCTCGAAAGCGAGCTTTTCGGACATGCGCGCGGCGCCTTCACCGGCGCAACGCAAGATCGCCCGGGGTTGTTCGAGGCTGCGAGCGGCGGCACCTTGCTCCTCGACGAGGTCGGGGAGGTCTCGCCGGGCATGCAGGTCAAACTCCTGCGCGCTCTTCAGGAGAGGGAGATCCGGCGGGTCGGGGAGAACAAAAACCGGCGGGTCGATACGCGCGTCGTCGCGGCGACCAACCGCGACCTGGCCCACGGCGTGGCAGCCGGCGCCTTTCGCGCGGATCTGTATTACCGACTCAAGGTCATCGAATTGCACGTGCCCCCTCTGCGCGAGCGCCGCGAGGACATCCTGCCGCTCGCTCGCGTGCTGCTCACGGACGCGGCCATGCGCATGAAACGCAAAATCTCCGCCCTTGCCCCTCGCGCGGCCGACCAGCTCCTGCGCTACGAGTGGCCCGGCAACGTACGCGAGCTGGAGAACGCCATGGAGCGCGCCGTCGCGCTCGCGCGAGGAGCACGCGTCGAGCTCGATGATCTGCCGGAGGAGGTCCGTCAGGCGTTCCCGATCCCGGTCGCCGTCGGCGGCACCGTGAAGCCGCTCGAAGACATCGAGAAGGAATATATCCTCGCCGTGCTCGAGCTGAACGGCGGGAACCAGACGCGCGCGGCCAAGCAGCTTCGGATCGGGTCCGCGACCCTCTACCGCAAGCTCAAAGGATACGGATGGAGCGGTACCAAGCCCGGACGGGGATCCGGCGATGGGACGATCCACGGGAGGTCGCGCACGACGCCATCCTGACCTTCGGGCTCGGCTCACCGCACACCGCCCAGCTCACGGTTCACTCCCCTCACGTTCCTGCCGGCGTCGTTCGTCCAGGTACTCCAGATAAGAGGTGCGACGAGCAGCGTTTCGATTGGCGGCTGCCTGTCTCCACGCCTCCATCTCGTCACCCGTCCCCGGCTTTCGCGGGAGCTCGTTACGTTTGGGATCCTCCGGCGGGGAGCGCTTTTTCTTGCTGCGGACCATGATTCACCTCTCGACCCGACATCATTCCAATGCGTGCCGCCTCGACCCTTGGCGGCGTTCGCCCAAATCGAGCAACAAGACCTCCGTCTCTTCGCGGGCGGTCAGCGAGACCGCGCGATCGGCCGTGATCCCGATGCCATCGCCCGCATTCAAAACGACGTCCGCGAACGTCGCCTCGCCCCGTACGACGTGGAGCCATGCGCTGCGCCCCTGCACGAGCTCGTGGACCAAGTGCTGCCCGACGCTCAGAACGGCCGAGAAGATCACGACGTCCTGGTCGATGCGCAATGACTCGTTGCGCCCGTCGGGCGATGCGACGACACATAGCGTGTCCCGTCGATCGGCCGCACAGAAACGTTTCTGTTCGCGGCTCGGCTCGAGCCTGCCGGCGGGGTGCAGCCAGATCTGGAAGACATGCGCCCAGGCGATCCGCGAGGCGTTCTTTTCGCTGTGTCGCATGCGGCGACCGACTGCGACGCGATAAAACTCCCCTGCTCGAACGACACCCGAGCAACCCGTTGCATTCTCGTGTGCGAGCGCGCCCTCGAGGACATATGTGACGACCTCGGCGTCATGCCGTGGCTGGACCGCGATGCCCGCCCCTGGAGGGAGGCGATCTTCGCTGAGACTCTCGAGGATCCCGAAACCACCGGCGAGCGGATTCACTCGGTTTTGTGGGTAAAACGTGAGCCAGCCCTCTCCCTTGCGACGTCGAACGTGGCGACGTTCTCCACCTCTGCGCAGTGTGACCATTCTTTTCCGAACAGCATATGGCGCGCCGCGGACGTGATCCCGCCGTTTCCGCCGTTTTGCGAGGGGTAGCTCGCTCGCCGCCCCGTGATCCGAGCGTGTCATTCAATCGAAATGAAGGAGCTATCCATCAATATGAAAGGATGGCCCACCGCTCCCAGCGGCGGTTCGAGCGGCGAATCCAAAGAGATCTCGACGGCTCGCAACATGCTGTGCACGGGCCGGACATGAACGTCATCGCCGAGCTGCGTCGCATCGTGGAGCAATCGCATTCATCATTGAGCATTCTCGAGGCCGCAGTGCGCGTCGTCGCCGAGCGCATGCACGCCGGCGGCTGCTCCGCCTTTCTCCTCGACGAGGGCCGAAGGCTCGTCCCGGGCGCCGCCCATGGTCCCGACGGCTCAGGGGGCTCCGCCGCGGAGTCCATCGCCGCGCGGGGCATCGCGGAGCGGGGGGGCGCGATGGTTCGCGGAGAAGCGACGTCGCTCCTCGCGGCGCCCATGCTCGTGCGCGACGACGTCGCCGGTGCGCTGGTCGTGCAGAGCTCGGGGCCTCGTGTTTTTTCGGCAGGGGACGGCGAAGCGCTGACGGCGATCGGCGCTCAGCTCGCGGGGATCATCGAAGATGCTCGCATCATCGACGCGCTCGATCGCGGTGAGCCACCTCTCCACCGAGGTGCAACCAGGGCCTTGGCCGTCCCTGCGGCGGTGCCGGCGAAGGGGGAATGGCCCCTTCATGGGGTCGGTGCATCGCCCGGAATCGCCATCGGGGCCGCCGTGTTTCGCGGAGCTCCCCGGGTCGATCTCGCGGCGAGGGCGCCGTCCGCGGGAGAGCCCGAAGCGCAGCGCGCCCGCGTGAGGACGGCCGTCGACAAAGTGCGCAATGACCTTTTGCGTATTCAGATCGCCGCCGAGCGCGAGATCGACGAGGAACACGCGCTCATTTTCGCATCGCATTTGCTCCTCCTCAACGATTCGAAGCTCCTGGAGCGCATCGACGAGGAGATCGCCAGCGGGCTGAGCGCGCCGCGGGCCATCGCTACGGCCCTCGACGAGTTCGAGTCGTGGCTGCGGCTCGTCCCGGACGCATACATTCAGGAGAAGGTCGACGACATCGACGATTTGCGCAACCGTCTGCTCGATCATCTCTTCGAGGGCGCGAGCAGGCGGAGCACTTCGGCGAGCATCCTCGTGACCAGCCGCGTCCTTCCGTCGCTGGTGGTCGAAATGAAGAGCCAAGGGGCCCGAGCGCTGGTGACGGAGACGGGCTCCGAGACCTCGCACGGCGTTCTCTTGGCGCGGGCGATGGGCATCCCGGTCGTCACCGGAATGACCGACATGCTCTCCCTGGTGCAGCCGAATGACCGATTGATCGTGGACGGATCGAGCGGTCTCGTCATCGTGCGCCCCTGCGATGAGACGGTGGCGCGCTACGAGGAGGAACGACACCGCCTCGAGCGGGGACGCACCGAGTATGCGAAATTTCGCGACGTCCTCGCTCAGACGTCGGATGGCGTGCGGGTGAAGCTCCACGCGAACGCCGGCCTCGCCTCGGATCTCACCGTCGCTCGCGAAAACGGCGCCGAGGGTATCGGTCTTTATCGCTCGGAGTACCCCTTCATCGTACGCAACGCATTCCCTACGCGCGGGGAGCAGGTCCATATCTACAGCAAGGCGTACGAGCTCTTTCCCGACGGCCCCATTCAATTTCGTATTCTCGACTTGGCCGGTGACAAGTTCGTAGGCAGCCGGCCCCTCGGCGCGGGTCGAAGCGCATTTCACGGATACCGCTCGATCCGCGTTCTGTTCGATCATCCGGATTTGCTTCGCGATCAGGTGCAGGCGTTGGCGATCGCGGCAGGAGGCCGCCCGCTTCGCATTTTGATCCCGATGGTGACGTCGATCGAAGAGCTCCGTCGGGTGAAAACCATGATCCGGCAGGCCCTGGATGCGCTCGACGAGCCCATCGCGCAACGAGCACCCCAGATCGGAGCCATGATCGAGGTACCTGCGGCTGTCGAGCTCGCGGCCGATATCGCGAAGGAGGTGGATTTCCTGTCCATCGGGACCAACGATTTGATGCAATATACATTGCTTTTGGACCGCGAGGATCCGCGCATGGCCCAAATGAGCGATCCGTACCACCCCGCCATTCTACGAATGATCGCCCGCGTGGTGACCGCTGCTCACGGCGCCGGGCGGAGCGTGGGCGTATGCGGCGAGATCGCGTCGCGGACAGATGTGGCGCTCGTGTTGATCGCGCTCGGAGTCGACTCGCTCAGCGTGGCCCCCACCGCCATTCCCGAGTTGAAGCAGGCGCTCGCCCGCGCTCGCGTCCATTCCATGCGCCGCGCGGTGCCCGAGATCCTCGCTCTGTCGGATGCGCGCTCCATCGCGGTCGCCCTCCGCGCGGCGCAGTCCGCGTAATCACCCTCGATCAGGCGTGGCGGATGGCCAGGACTCTCTCGGCGGCGTCGAGCCCCCGCTGCGTCGCGTCGCTGTCCTTGGAGGTGATCGCGTCGAGCAGATAACGCGGCGCGATTCCGACCACGTATTCATCGGGGGTGATCAACAAATACGTGGACGCGTCGCGCGCCACGCGCGTCGTGTGCCCGTCCCAGACGGTGAGCATCCGGCGGACGAACCGCTCTTCCAGCCGCAGCGACGTGGGGAGCACGGCCAACGGCGCGGGCCCCGCACAAATCACGGATATCCTCTCCGAGGTCGCGTTCCGCAAGGTCGGCAAGTACCCCGTTTCGCGCATGACCGCGATGAGCAAGATGGATGTCATCAACTCGACGAGCTCTCCGAGCCCTGCCGCGTGGTGGCTCTGTTGGGCGCGCGAGATACCGCTCGGTAGCCCGACGAGATCGAGATCGGGCACGAGTCTGCGCATGCGAGGAACATAACCACGTCCGGCCGGCGCGATGGGAAATCGACATGCTCGCGCTGCATTCGAGTCGTTGCGCGGCGTGCTCGAAGGAGGCATAGTCACTCCGCCGCGTTGGACCGTCGGGCGTGACGGTGCGGAATTTCTGTCGGCGCGCTCGATCGGAGGAGATCATCCATAATGCTATCCGCGGGAGCGGGGCCATCCACAAGCTCGCGTTGCTGGGCAATCATTTGCCGCGGCAGTGCGGAATTGCAACGTTTACGACTCATTTGAGCGACGCGATCGCCGAGGAATTTTCTGGGCTCGACTGCTTCGTGCTCGCGATGACGATCCAGGTATGCGCTACGTGTATCCATCACGTGTCCGCTTCGAGATCGCGGAGAGCGAGCCCGGATCCTATCGGCGAGCCGCCGATTTCTTGAACGTGAACAACGTCGACGTCGTGTCCTTGCAGCACGAATATGGCATCTTCGGCGGCAAGGAAGGCGGTCATGTCCTGCCGCGGACTGGCCGCATCCGGCGCATACGTCTTCAAGCCAGGTGGCGGTATGGTGCCGACGGCACGACGCCCCTGCTCTGTCGGGTCGAAGACCGCTGCGGTGGGTCGATGCGCACGGCCATCCGGAGGCCGCGCCACGTGTGATGCGTGGGATCACACGATCGCGTGGATCGCACCACGGATCGCCGCGATCGCAGCTGGCGATACCGCGCGCCGCGCAGTATTGCGGCGCCCTCCGTGGAACGAATCGTGCTCTGGGCGTCGCAGTCACCACACTAGAGAGGATTCGATGAAGAAATCGATGTTGGTATCGTCGTTGTCGGCCTTTGCTCTTTTGTCGACCACCGTGCTGGCCGACGATCCCGGTGCTCCGGTCCCCGTCGGGCAGAGCGTGATTGTACTCTTCAAATATCAATGGAAGCTGGGCGATCCGAGCTGGCAGGACTATCGCGATCAAACCCTGGTCCCGAAGATTCGCGATCTGAAGAACCACGCATTCCAGAACGCCCAAGTGCGCTTTTTGTCCGAGGACAGCGACAATGGTGTGATTACGCTCGCCGGCAATCTCTCCCGAACCTGGCCGGCGGAGGCTGCGGTTCTCGCGGCCAGCGGCCTGCCCGTTCCCGCACCTTACGAGAAGCCGCTCACCCCCGTGCTCGACGTGTTGGTCAAAATGGATCTTCCATCCGCGACCTTGACCCAGGCGCAGCTCGACGCGCTGCGCACCCTCCGCCAGGATCTCACGCCGCACGGGCGGGTGAACATCAGCGAGACCCACAACTATCAGTGTTACAAGCAGCGCGAAGCGCGCGACACCGACGTCTTCATGGCGTTCACCAACCAATGGCTCCCCGATTCGGTGAAGAGCCGGCGAGACCAGGACACCTACTGGCGCGAGAGGCACGGCCGCTTCGCGGTGGGGCTCGGTCTCCCGAAGCCCGTGATCTCGTACGGCCAAGTGCACGTCGACCTGGTGCAGCCCGACAATCAAATCTTCGATACCGACTACGAAGGCCTATCGTTCGAGACCATTGAAAGTCGCGACTCCATCCTTCGAATGTCGACCGATCCCGGTGCCCTCGCCACCAACGCGGAGCTCATCAAAGACGAACAAAACTTCACCGGCGCGCCGAACATGTTGGTGTTCGAGGAGATCAAACTAACCCCGTAGTCACCGATTCCAGAGTTGCTTTGCCCGGGGGGGAGGGCGCTCGCGACCGCTAAATCAAGTGGTTTAGGCGCGCCGGTCCCGCTGCCGTCCCAGGTCGTCGCAAAAGGGTCTTTTGGACGACTCTCGAAGCAGGCCCCTCGGAACGATTTGCGTCTTCTCGGCCGGGACGAATCATGACGGTCACGCCGGGGCTCTTTGTCGCAGGGATTCGGATTGGATTGCACGCGCGTGGGGGACGCGAGGCGCTGTCCACTCGGGCACGAGCCATGCTTCGTGGCCAAGCTTCGCGGCGACCCATGGTACGGGCCGTCGAAACAGCAAGGAGGCCACTGTGGCATTGGATATTCTGAACGAGCGTGGCGTTCCGCTCGATCGCCAGGTGTTCACCTGGCGCGACATGGTTCGAACGCCCGTAAGCAAGCTCGATGACGACGCGTTCACGCGGGTGCGAATCATCCTCATGAATGGGATCGAGACCTTTGCGCTTCGGCTCGGGCACGGCCTGAATTGGATGAACGAGGAGCTGCGCCTGCCGCTCGCGCGCATGCGCCGGATCGAGAAGCATCAACAAACCTTGGTGAACTGGCTTCTGCCGCCCGATCTCTCGCCGCTCGAGACCACGATTGCGTACGAGCAGGTGGCCATCGAGGTGACGGCGAGCGTGGCGCAGCACGAGCCCGATCCCTATCTGGCGCAGGTCTATCGCTTCGGGCTGCTCGAAGATTTCGATCACCTGTACCGCTTCGCGGCCCTGCTGGATCGATTGGAGGGAAAGGACGCCAACAACATCCTTCAATGCTACACGGACGTCCGGCCGGGTAGACCCACGGCCGTCGAGCACCGCGCGCCCGAAGACGACCTGCGCACACCCTACGATCGCAAGGTGGCCGCGCCGCTCAGCAAGATACACGCGCTGACCCTCACGGGGGGCGAGTTCCAGACGGAGGATTACTACATGAACATCGGTCCGCTCTTCGCGGACCCCTTGGCGCGGCAGCTCTACGCCGAGATTTCCTCCATCGAGGAGCAACACGTCACCCAATATGGCTCCATGCTGGATCCCCATGAAACACCCTTGGAGCGATGGCTGATGATGCAGGTCACCGAGGTGTACAACTATTACAGTTGTGCGCAATCGGAGAGCAATCCGCGCATCAAGGAGATCTGGACGCGCTTCGTCGATTACGAGCTCGGTCAGCTTCACGCGACGATCGAGCTATTCCAAAAGATCGAGCGCCGGGACGCCGCCGAGATTTTGCCTAGGTCGCTCCCGGAGCCCATCGAATACGCCAGCCACCGACGCTTCGTTCGTGAAACCTTGATGCGCGAGGTGGATTTGCGCGCCCGGGGCACGCAGTTCATCCACAAATCCCAAGAGACATCGAGCTCGCCCTCGGTGGTGTACCGCAATCAATTGAACGCGGACGGCTCGCCGTCGGAGCTCGTGGCGACCGGCTACCGCTGGACGCCGGGGACGGAGCTCTCGGATGGCCGCCGCGCCTCCACGCAACGAAGCCAACCCAAGGAGGTGCGTGTGCCATGAAAGACGTAATGGGAATGGGAACGAACCGCACCGGGTTGGGAACGTCGCCCATCGACGCAAAAGCCATCGTGGAGAGCGCGGAGGAAGGCGTTCCGGTCGCCCCCGGGGACGGCGCCGAGCTCGCCGCCCTTCGCGGTGATTACGTGCGCTCGGCGGAGCCGATTGGCACCGTACCGCCGCCCACCACAGTGAAGGGCGCGGCGACATCGGCCGTGCAAATGCTGACCGGGAAGCAGCCAGTGGTGCTGCTCGACAAGCTGAGCGCGCGCCTGGCGTTCGAGCGCACGGGGACCCGACTCTACGAGGCGCTCCTCGCCAAGATGAGCGTGGCCAAGGTGCCCGCCCCCGTATCCATCGCCGACGTGCGCCGTTTTCACGATGAGGAGCGCGCGCATTTTGCCATGGTCGACCGGGCCATCGAGCGCCTGGGAGGCGATCCGACCGCGCAGACGCCGGCGGCCGATATCGAGGGCGTGGCCTCGATGGGGCTCCTGCAGGTGATCAGCGATCCGCGCACGTCGGTGCTGCAATCGCTGCACGCGCTTCATATCGCGGAGTTGGCCGACAACGATAGTTGGGAGTTGCTCGTGGACTTGACCACCCGCATGGGACAAACCGAAATGGCGGCCGAGTTCCAGCTCGCATTGAAGGAAGAAGCGGAGCACCTCGCGACCCTCCGTCGTTGGCTATCGACGGCTGCACTCCAAGAAGCGGGCGTAGCGGCTTCGGGCGCATGATCGAACCGCCGCACGCGCGGGCACGCCGCTTCGAGGGCGTGTTCGCGCGTGTCGCACTCGCGCCTACAAAATTCCATTGAACCTGCGGCGTGGAGCTTTTCGACCGCGGCCCCCATTTTCTTTGAAGCAAATCGAACCGACCGGGCACTTACCGGTGCATGGTCGACAGGTTCATCCCCGACGAGCTTCTTCCCACGACCCTTCGAGCGTCGACATTCCGTCGAACCGTATTCCATGGCGGGACCCGGATCCGGGATGCGCGAAGCGACGGATCCGGTCACGATTTCGTGCCATTGCAAGGGCTCACGTTGGGTCGGTATCGACTGGGGCGCGCCATTGGTGAAGGCGGTATGGGCGTGGTGTGGGCCGCCACGCATCTCGTGACGGGCCGCCCGGTGGCCATCAAGATCTTGAAACGCAATGATCCCAATGACGTGGAGCGGTTTCTTCGCGAGGCGCGCATCGGGGCCTCGCTGCAGCACCCCAACGTGGTTCAAGTCTTCGACTTCTGGGAGTTGCCGGACTCGGGCGCGTCATTCATGGTGATGGAGCTTTTGCACGGCGAGTCGCTGGCCGGGCGGCTGCTGCGCGAGGGAAAATTGAGCCTCCACGAGACCGCCGAGATCCTGGTCTCCGTCGCGAGCGCCCTCAAGAGCGCGCACGAGCGCGGGCTGGTGCACCGCGATCTCAAGCCGGAGAACATCTTTCTCGCGCAGCAGGACGACGGCTCGACGATCGTCAAGGTCCTCGACTTCGGGCTCGCGCGCGCGACCGAGCGCACCGTGCATCCGACGATCACCCAGACGGGCGCGATCGTTGGAACTCCGCATTACATGGCGCCCGAGCAATTCTTCGGGGAGAGCCATTTGGCCCCCAGCGCCGACGTATGGGCCCTCGGCGTCGTCTTCGTCGAGTGCCTCTCGGGGCAATTTCTCTTCGATGGCGACACCTTCGAGCGCATCGCCCACGAAATCGCCGGTGACGCGCGCCCTCGATTGGAGACGCTCCTCGCCGGCCTCCCGTCCTCCATCGTCGAGCTCGTCGGCAGCATGCTGGCCCACGACCGAACCCATCGCCCCTCCATCTCCAAGGTGCTCGCCACCCTCGGCGCCTATCGTTCCATCGACGGCGCCCCCACCGAGCGGATGCTCCCCATCGCCGAGCCTTGCGAGCTCGCTCCTCCTTCTTCCCGCACGGAATCCGGAACCGTCCGCCGCCGCTCCTCCCGCACCCGCCGCCTCGCTCCTCTTCGCACCGAGGTGGCCGTGGAGAAATCGTCACGCCGCGAGTGGGGGCTCGGCGTTACGATCTTCGTTGCCACGTTGGTTTGGATTGCGGCGGTGTGCCTCGTACTTGCTTTATGAAGTCGCGCTGTAGCCGCCCATGACGAATCCGGGTTTTGCGCGCAAGAGGGCGCGCACGGCGGGCGGCGCGGCCGATGCGCGGGCGAGCCGTTCGGGCAGGGCGCCCAATGGGGTGGTCGTGGCCATGGTGTAGGACGCCCAATCGCCGCTCGAGAAGGCATAGGGCGCAAAGGTGGCGAATCGACCCAAAAAGGAGAGGGAGCCGCGCGCGTCGTACTGCGGGAGGAGCTCGACGAGCTCCGCGTCGTCCTCGGCTTCGCCGCTCCACTCTTTGCGAAGGACGTCGAATTGCTTTTCGGCGCGGGCGCGCGCGCGGCGGAGGGCGCGCGGGGCGATGGCGCCGAGGTCGGTCACCTTGGCGTCGTTGGCGAGATCGAGGATGCCGGCCGCGCTAAATGCATTTCCGTGCGCGCCGCACGCATCGACCCAGGTGCTCTCGCGGACGAAGAGGAGCGGTCCGGCGCTGCCCACGAGGGTGACATCGAAGCGAAAGTCGTTTGCGCCCGAGGTGAGGTCGCCGCTGCCCGCGTCCTCGGGGTGAAGCTGCGAGATGACCTTTCGCGATCCCGACCGCAGCTCCACGAGCTCGGCTTGGTCCACCGTGCGCGTCGGGTGGCTCGCGAGGTCCGCGCGCTCCTCCTGCCACGCTTCGTACGCGGCCCGCACCTGCTCGGGTTCGACGCCTTCCACGCCATCGAGGCGCTCGCGGCATGCGCGCCGCGCGAGGTCGACCCGCCGGATCTGCCATCGATAGAGGCGCCCGTTCGCGGCGACGATGGTCGCCGGCACCTCGGTCACGACCTTGCCATCCGCCGCGATGGCGTAGGTCGTGTCGGGAGCCCCCGGCGGGGTTGCGGGCGGGCGGCCCCACACGAGGTACGCGCCGCGCGCGAGCGCCGTCTGATCCTGCGGGCCGATGGGATCGCGCTCGTCGTCCGCGCGCACGACGTGGGTCGCGGCAGCCTCGAGCTTGTCGGCGGACGGTCGGGGGCCGCTCGCGTCCTCGGCGCGCGGAAATGCGGAGGGTTCCGAAGCGGCCTCCGTCGAAGAGCAGCCGGCGACGGCCGGAGCCAGCGCGAGAACGGGCAGGACCGGGAGAACGCGAAACCAACGAGCCAACGAAGCCGAGACGATCGAACGCATGCCGCCGGGTAGAGCAGCGCACATGCCGTCATCAACGAAGGGAAAATTCCGCACGTGGACCCACGCCCATGCGTCCGTGGGTCCACCCGCCGTGGCTCCGCGAACACCATGCCGAGCTCCGCGAACACGGTTCGAGCCGCGGCTCCGTGAAACGGTTCGAGCCGAGCTCCGCGAACACGGTTCGAGCCGCGGCTCCGTGAACACGGTTCGAGCCGCGCTCCGTGAACACGGTTCGAGCCGCGGCTCCGTGAACACGGTTCGAGCCGCGCTCCGTGAACACGGTTCGAGCCGCGCTCCGTGAACACGGTTCGAGCCGCGCTCCGTGAACACGATTCGAGCCGAGCTCCGCGAACACGGTTCGAGCCGCGGCTCAGCGAATGCCACTCCAGTGGCTGCGAAGCGCCGCGTTGAACTCGCTCCAGCGCTCCTCCGGAAAGAAGAGCCTGGCGCCATCCAACTGCACCTTGGTGCAAGGACCGGGAATGGTCTTCGCGAGCCAGTCGGCCCACCCGATGGGGAAATACACGTCGTCGGTGCCCCAGACGATGAGCGTTGGCTTGTGGAGCTTGCGAAGAGCGCCCTCGATGCGCACGGTGTGCTCGCTGTCGAACGCGGCGAGGAACCGCTCGAGATCGCGCACGCGATCCGGAGAGCGCGTCAAGGGCCGGAGGTATGCTTCGATGGTCTCGTCGGCCACGTCGGCTGCGCGCTCGTACGCAGGGCCGAGCGCCGCCTCCGAACGGTAAAACGGTTTGTCCGCGAGCATCCGTTCCAGCGCGCCGGGCAAGCCGCCGGCGGCCGCCATCGCAAGAAAGGGCTTGAACGCCTCCGGGGGCCAATTGTCGTGGGTGTCGCAATCGGTCAAGGTCAAAGACCGTATGCGCTCGGGGTGCTTCGCCGCGAAAATTTGCGCGATGCCGCCCCCGCTGTCATTGCCCACCAGATCGACGGTGTCGATGTTCAACGCGTTCAGAAACTCGAGCAGCATCTCCGCGTTGGCCGTGGCCGACACGTCACCCCCAGGTTTGACTTGGGTTTCGCCGTGCGCCAAAAGATCGATGGCGATGCACCGACGGATATCGGAGAGCTCCGACAGCTGGTGCCGCCAGAGGTACCCGTTGAGCAGAACGCCGTGCACGAACAGCGCCACCGGTCCCTTGCCCGCTTCGATGTAACGGATTTGTCCGTGGGAGGTCTCGACGGAGTGCCGCTCGGCCTTCAATTCGTGGATTGTCATGGTTCGCTCCTTCGTTTCGTCGAATCGAGCGTCTGCATATATTCGCCCCGCCCCGGCGCGGACTTGGTAAGAGTTGCTCTGTGGGTGAGAGCGACGCGCCGCTGCCGATTTCGCGCCGGGAGCTCGGAAACGAAGGAGCGGTCCGCGTCTTTGCCTACCGCTGCACCGCCCACCGCGGGGATCGGCCGGAGCCCGAGCGATTCGACAAACCGGTGATCTCCATCGTTCAGTCCGGCGTATTCGGCTTTCGAAGCGAGCGCCCCACCCAGCTGCTCACCCGCGGCTTTCTCCTCCTCGGCAATCCAGGGCGGGGTTACGAGGTGTCGCACGAGCACGGCGGCGGCGACGAGTGCATCACCTTTCGCTTCGAGGAGGCCGCGCTCGACGAGCTCGCGGGCGGCCGCGCACGAAACGGCGACGATGGTTGGGGCTATTTTTCACGCTCCGTGCTGCCCCCGGTGCCGCGCGCGGACGTGATCCGGCACCTGACCGAGGCGCGCCTCCTCGGGGGTGCGCCCTCGCTGGGGTTGGAGGAGCTGGCCTTTGCGCTGGCGGCCTGCGTGCTCGGCGAAACGGGCGTGCGGCGCCCGCCGAAGATCCCTCCGGACAGCCGCCGCGCGCGCGACAGCGTTCATGCGGCGCTCGCGCTCCTCGACCAATCGTCGTCGGAAGATTTGCACCTCGAGGACATCGCGCACGAGGTCGGCCTCAGCCCGTATCACTTTCTCCGATTGTTCAAGCGGGAGCTCGGCGTCACGCCGTATCGTTACCTTCTGCAGGCGCGCGTGCGCCGCGCGGTCGAGCTCCTCGGCGGGACGGATCGGCCGGTGACCGAAATTGCATTCGACGTGGGCTTCGGTGATTTATCGAACTTCATCAACGCGTTCCGGCGCGAGGTGGGCTGCTCGCCCGGGCAATTTCGACGGTATCTGCGCGGCGCGAAGATGCCGGCGGGGCTCGCGCGGCTCTTGCTCGGCCCGACGCGTTGAGCGCCGTGTTCATACGTTGGCCGCCGCGAGGCTGGGGGCGCGCCCCACGAACCACGAGGTGCGCAGGTAGTACCACCACGTGGTGACGGCGCACGTGCAATAAAAACCGAAGAAGAACGCCAGCGCCGTCGTGGGGCTTTGGGTCGCGCGGATCGAGGCGCCGAAGGCTTGCGGAATGAAATAGCCGCCGAGCGCACCGATGGCCGAGGTGAAGCCCAGCACCGCCGCGCTGTCGCGGCGCGCTCGAGAGAGGGCCGCGTCGGTCTCGCCGGGCGCCGCGCTCTTCAACGCCTCCGCGCGGAAGATGACCGGAATCATCCGAAAGGTGGATCCATTTCCGATGCCGGTGGTGACGAACAACGAGACGAAGGTGGCCAGAAAGCCGGGCAAGCTCCCGGTGCCGATGAAGTAGACCACCCCGATGGTCGCGCACCCCATGGCCGCGAAATTCCAAAGGGTCACGCGCGCGCCGCCGCATTTGTCGGCCAGCATCCCGCCGAGCGGCCGCGCCATGGACCCGACGAGCGGACCCACGAAGGCGACGTTCACCGAGACGTCCGGAAATTGCGTTTTGAGCAAGAGCGGGAAGGCCGCCGAGTAGCCGACGAACGAGCCGAAGGTCCCGATGTAGAGCCACGACATGACCCACGTGTGCTTTCGCTTGGCCACCGCCACTTGATCGCGGAAATTCGAGCGCGCCGCCTTCAAGTTGTTCATGAAGGCAAACGCGCCGATGCCCGCCAGCACGATCAGCGGCATCCACATGAGCCCCGCGCTCCGAAGATGGATACCGCCGCCGATGCCGATGACCATCGGCGTCAGGAGCTGCACGCTGCTCACGCCGAGGTTTCCACCCGCCGCATTGATGCCGAGCGCGAGCCCCTTCTTCTTGTCCGGATAGAAGAACGAAATGTTGGCCATGCTCGACGCGAAGTTGCCTCCGCCCAGGCCGGACGTCGCGGCCGCGAGGGCCATCAGCCAAAAGGGCGTGTCGGGGCGCGTGACCAGCAGCGCGAGCGACGCCGTGGGGATCAGAAGGAGCGCGGCGCTGACGACCGTCCAGTTGCGTCCGCCGAATCGAGGCACCGCGAACGTGTACGGGAAGCGCATGAACGCGCCGACCAAACCCGGGAGCGCGACCAAGAGAAAGAGCTGATCGGTGGTATACGTGAATCCTGCCTTCGGGAGCCGTGTCGCGACGACACTCCACATCAGCCAAACCGAAAATCCAATATTCGCAGCCGGGATCGACCAAAGGAGGTTTCTCCGCGCTACGCGCTCCCCCGTCCGCCGCCAAAACCCTTCGTCTTCGGGGTTCCACTCCGAAATCCACCGCGACATCCCCATACCCTCCTGGCGGTCCCGGAACGCAAGATGGGCGCGCCATGTTCTCAGCGTGTAAGGTGTTCGTTTCGTGATGCGGTGATGCTGATTTGAAATAGGTCCGGTCCGTGTACTCGTGAATGGGCGCCCGTGCTCATTCGATGCGAAGATGACGCAGTAGGCCCAGGTTGAACGACAGGCACACGCTGCTCGCGCCGAGGGCCGGCCAGACGATGGAGTCGTCGCCGCCGAGCCACGCGTCCACCGTGGCGGTGAGCAGCCAGAGCTGGAGCGCGACCAGGGTCAAAACGAAGCAGAGAATTCCGTAGAGGACCGCGCTCCGTTGCTGCCGCGAGAAGTGACGCGAGATGACCATGGTTACACCATTCTCTCCTCGACGCCGGTGGCGATGACGTCGGTGCCCTCGATGGTGAGCAAGATACGCGGTAAAGGGCGCGGTGGGGGGCCTGCGATGTTCTGCCCCGTGCGCAGATCGAAGTAGCCTTGATGACAAGGGCAATGCAAAACACCCTCCGACATACGCGGCACCACGGCGCACGAGAGGTGCGTGCACGCCTGGCTGTAGGCGACGAGCAGCTTCACCTCGGGGCGAAGCAGGAGACAGCGGTCGCGGGGGGTCGGATAGTGGAAGACGAGGGATGCGCCGACCGGGATGTCCTTCAAGGTGGCGATGGTGATGCGCGGCGGGGGCGCGCGCCGCTTGCGCACCAGATCTTTCGCGGCCAGCCACGCTTGCCCGGCGACGAAGGCCCCGCTGGTCAGGACGAGGAGCCTCGCGAAGTTGCGGCGCGCGACGTATTGGTCGACGGGGGCGTCGATGGGGAAATCGCCCCGCCAAATCGGTTGTAAGGCGAGCGGCTCGCCGTCGGGCGACGTCGTGATTTCGGAGGGATCGAGCTCCTCGGCCGCGAGCGCGCGGCGCTTGGCATCGTCGGACATGTCAGATCTCCACTTCGCCGAAGGGGTCGTCGATGCGCGGTTCGACCGCCGCCTCGCTGCGCACGACCTTCAATCGAACCGTGCGATTTTGGGGGCGCTCATCCATCGCCGACGTCACGTCCAGGTGGGGCGCCGGCGGGGCTTTGTGCCTGGGCACCATGACGTTGACGCGCGTCGTAATCGTCTGTTCGCCAAAGGTGAATCGATTGGTCGGCATCGACTGCGGGCGGAGCGCATCGATTTGCTCGCGGGTGCCGAAGAAGAGCGCCTGGCTAGGGCAGACGGTGGCGCACATGGGCTTCTTCCCAATGGACGTGCGGTCGTAGCACATATCGCACTTCATCATGATTTGACGATCGATGTACAACTCTGGAACACCGAAGGGGCAGGCCATCACGCAGTTGCCGCAGGCGATGCAGCGCGGTTTGCGTGCACTCTGCACGATTCCGTCGCCCGTGCGCTTGATGGCGTCGGCCGGGCAGACCTCGGCGCACGTGGGCTGCTCGCAGTGCATGCAGACCATGGGCACCGTCTGCACGCTCTGGCTGCGATCGATGTACTCGAGGTGAATCATGGAGTCGCCCTTGTGCGTGTCGCATTCGCTGCACGCTTGGACGCACGACTGGCAACCGATGCATCGGCTCGGATCGAGGAAGAACTCGAGGTGGGCGTGGTGGGGCATCGATGGCTCGCGAGGTCACTGCTGCGGTTCGAGGGTCGCCGTGTAGTCGGGGGCGCCGGCCGCCTTGCGGAGCCGGCACGCGCAGACCTTGAATTGAGGGATCTTGCTGATGGGATCCTGCGCCGCCACCGTGAGGCGGTTGATGCTCTTGGGGCCCGCCCAGTGATAAGGAACGAAGAGCGTATCGGGGCGTATGGTGGTCACCACCATGGCGCGCAAGGTGATTTCGGCGCGGCGCGTCTCGCAGGTGACCCAATCGCCGTCGGCGATGCCGTGCTTGGCCGCGAGCCTCGGGTGCATCTCGATGCGCGGCTCCGGATATTGGTCGACCAGCGGCCCGATGCGGCGCGTCTGCGTACCGGATAGGAACTGGCTCACCACCCGCCCCGTGGTCAGAAAAAGGGGATACGATTCGTCGGGGTCGTCCACCGGTGTGCGGTACTCCGCGGCGTGGAAGCGCGCCTTGCCATCGGGGAAATAAAAGGGGCCCGCGCCCTTTGCAATCGGGTTGTAGCTGCCGGGCTCGAAGAGCCTCGGTGTGCCCGGGTGGTTCGGCGTCGGATGGCGGGTCTTTGGATCTTCCGCGGGGCATGGCCAGAAGACGCCCATTTGTTCCGTGAGCTTCTCGTAGGTGATCCCCGAGTAGTCGGCGATGCCGTACTGGCTGGCGACGCGCAGCTCGTTGAAGATGTCGCGCGGGCTCTCGAAATCGAAGCCCTTTGGCCGCCCCATGGCGCGCGCCACATCTTGAACGATGCGCCAGTCTTGCCGTGCCTCGCCCGGCGGCTCGACGGCTTGGTTGATCTTGATGACCCTCCCTTCGACTTGGGTGACCGTCCCCTCGTCCTCCTCCTGGAGGCTCCCGGCGAGCACCAGATCGGCGTGGCGCGCGGTGTCGTTGAGGAAGAAGTCGATGGCCGCGTAGAACTCGAGCTTCTCGAGCGCCCGAGTGACGAACCCGCTGTCGGGCAACGATACCTTGGGGTTGAAGCAGATGGAGAGCAGCCCCTTGATCTCGCCCGCGTCGATCTTGCGAAAGATCTCGTACGCGTCGACCCCGGGGCCCGGCATGTCGCGCTCCTCGATGCCCCAAATGCGGGCGACGTATTTGCGGTGCTCGGGGTTCGAGATGTCGCGAAGGCCGGGGAGCTGATCGCACTTTTGGCCGTGCTCGCGCCCCCCTTGCCCGTTGGCTTGGCCCACGATGGTGCCGTAGCCGCTGTTCGGCTTTCCGATGCGCCCGGTGGCGAGCACCAAGTTGATGGCGCCGAGCACGTTCTCGACGCCGTTCGAGTGGTGCTCGATGCCGCGCGCGTGCAGGAGGAAGCTCGATCGCGCCGAGCCCCATATCTCCGCCGCCTGGCGGATGGACCGCTCGGGCACGCCGGTGACCTCGGCGGTGCGCGCGGGGGTCCACGCGCGGCAGTAGTCGGCCGCCTTCTCGAACCCGATGGTGTTCGCCGCGATGAAGTCCCGGTCGATCCATCCCTTGTCGGCGTTCTCGATCAGAAGGTGGAGGACGCCGGCGAAGAGCGCGGCGTCGCGGCCGGGGCGCACGGGCAAATACAGATCGCAGGTGCGCGCGATGGGCGTGATGCGCGGATCCTGCACGATGACCTTGGCCCCGTTTTCGCGCGCCTGCCACACGTAGTTGGTGGTGATGGGCGAGCAGTCGGCCACGTTGGTGCCGGCGACCCAGACCACCCCGGTCTCCAGCATGTCCGACCAAGGGCTGGTGACCCGGTCGATGCCGAATGCCCTGCGGTTGCCGGCCCCGGCGCTCACCATGCAGAGGCGCCCGTTGTAGTCGATGTACGGTGTCTTCAACGCGACGCGCGCAAACTTGCCCAGCAGGTAAGCCTTTTCCGTGGTCAGGCTGGCGCCGCCCAGCACCGCCACGCTGCTCGGACCGTGCGCTTCTTGCAGCCGCCCGAGCTCGCGCGCGGCGAGCTCGATGGCCTCGGTGTACGGCATGGGTCGAAAACCCGATGGGCTCGATGGATCGCGGCGCAGGGCGCTCTGAAGGCGGTCGGGGTGCGAGCCTTGCAAGTAGCGCTTCACGCCTTTGGGGCAGAGCATTCCACGGTTGAATGGGAATTCGTCCCAGGGCTCGAAGCCGATGACCTCGTTCTGGCGCACCTTCAGCTGGATGCCGCATTGCTGACCACAGAAACAGCAGTGGGTTTTGACGAGCTTCTCCGGCTCGCCGCCCATGCGGACGGCGGCCGAGAGGTGGGGACCATAGGCTCGCGTGATGGCGAGGTCCGAGGTGGGGATCTTTGCCATATTTCAATCCTCCACGGATTCCGGCGCGGGGCCGGGCTTCCACATTGCGGTTTGTGCCAGCCCGAAGAGCGCGCGCCGGCAGCGAGGACAAATCCATTGATAATGCTCGACATGGCCGCGCAGCTCGTAACGAAAGCCGAGCTCGCGTTCGACCGTGATGAGGTCGCGCACCATCGCGCTGCCGGCATAGGGTTTGTCGCAACGGCGGCAGCGGGCTTGCTCTCCGCGCTCGACGGCGTCTTTGTAGAAGCTGACACCGAGTTGCGCCGGGCGTTGGAAAACGTGAAAGAGCTTACCGAACGGAAGCCAGAGTAATGTCATAATGACGACGAACGCATGAAGGACCGCGAGAAAGGAGTATGCGTATCCCTTCATCCAAGAATAGCTCACGGTCAGCATCAGACCTGTCACGCTGATGCCGAGGAGCAAGACGAGCGGCAGGATGTCCTCACCGAATTGCTGCACGGCGGCGGCGCCATGATCCATCATTCGCCTACGGAATGCGATCATAACGCCGACAATGACCAGAAATGAGGCCCAAACAAGGCCATGAAAAATTATGAACGCAAATGCCGAATGGACGGGAAAATCTCCCGCCGGAAGACCGAATAGAAAAGCCCGGTACCAATCGACGTGGCCGGGCACGGTCTCGAAGTGAATCCACCCCCAAACGAGCGGAAATGTAATGGCCGCCGAGACGAGGCAGCCCCACATGATGCACCAGTGGGCCGCGCCTCGAAGGATGCCGCGCCGGAAAATAAAGCGGTTTGCGCCCAGGTCGACGACGGCTCGCCGCGCGGCGAGCGCCATGTTTCGCGCGAAAAATCGCGGGGCCAAGAAGACCTGCCAGGCGCGCCTCCAGTACATCTGGGTGGGAGGCCGCTGGAGCCATATGGCATAACGATAAGTAATGCCAAATGCTGCAAAAAGCGTCGCGAACGTATAGCCCACGAGCGCAGCGTCGAATTGTGAGAGATTGCGCGAGCCGGCAACGATGGAGATCGCCAATACGGCTGTCACGGCGGTCCCCCAGGAGCCAGCTCGAAGGCGCGCCTCACGAGATGAGCGGCGTTCCATTGGCGTGGTTTCCTATTCGACGCGACTATAGGATATGGAATCGCAGCGCGTATAGGACCGAGTTGAAAAATTCCGCTTCAGCAATGCACCTCAAGGGGTGCGTCGCTTGTTGGCCGGGGGCTGATACCAGCTTTCGACCCGCTGGAGCAGCTTGATGGCCTCTTTGTACATTTTCTCCATGTTCTGAATGCTGGCCTCCTCCATCTCCGTGGTGGTGGTCTGGAGAATGTCGAGGCGGGTCGCAATGGACACTTGCGTTTCTTCCACCGTGACCAGGATGCGCTTCGAGTGCCGGCGGAGCCGTGGCTCCGCCTTCTCCATGCGCACGCGTATGGCCTTGGCGCGCGCGTCGAGCTCGCGCTCTCCCTGGCGTAAGGCATCCAGGCGGGCGCTGAGCGACGATGCCGCGGTGGCACTTTGCGTTGCCCCGGTGAGCGTGTTTTCCGCGTTGGCAACGGTGGGTACGGCCAGGATGGCGGCCGCGAGGGCAAAGGGGACGAGCAGCTTGGCGATGAACATGGACCTCTCCGGACCTCGTCACCTTTCGTTCCGAGTCACTCCTTTCGATGTGTAGGCGCGTGTCGCGTTGTTCGTTTTGATGTCCCACCTGACTGAGCGGCCGCTTCCTTGCTTTGGCGGCCAAAATGGCTTAAGCCTTCTTCCGCTCGTCACCCGGCGAGGCCCGCCATGCGCTACGTCCAAGCCTAAACCGTCCTTCCGAGTTCGTCCGCCGTCGATGTTCTCCTGCGTCTTCGCGTTTCGCGTTTTCGCACGGAAGGCACTGTGACGGGGTCGACCGACGTGTTTTCCAATCTGCGGCCGTGCTCCGAGGAGCGCGCTCCGCGAAGGCTTGGTGCGTGTCCATGGCATCCCGTCATTCGTATCGTTTCGTATTGCTCCTTCGCCGCGCGGAGCTGGCGAGGAGAGGCGTCGTCGAACGGCTCGTCGCGCGGCTGGAGCACCGCGCGGGCAAACGCGCGGAGCTGGCGTGCGCGTTCGCCTTCAAAGACAGCGAATACACATTTGCTCGCGAGCTGGCCGAGCGCACGCATTTGTGGATTTACCGCGTCCATCAGCGCGCGTTCGGCGGCGATTTCATCGTGGTGGACGTCTCGTCCCCCGATCCCGAGCGGCGGACGGCCATCGCGCTCGATTTGAAACGAGGGCGCGACGTCCGCGAAGATCGGCCCGGCATTCAAATGCGCTGCGCGCGGCGGGTCATCGCGAGCATCGCGGAGAGCGGCGTGGTGGGCAAGGATTGCCAAGTTGCTTATTTGACGGGCGACGCGCGATCGGTGCTGAGGTCCATCGACGAGACCATCCGGCGCAATCGCGCGCGGGCGCTGCAGACGGCAGGGGTCAGCCGCTCGCGTAGACCGAGCGCCAAAAGTCGCGGCACACGTTCGGTGGATTCGGCGAAGTCCAAGCGCGTTGGGTCATGAGGATGCCAATGACGTCTTCTTTGGGGTTGCAGTACCACGAGGTGCCCAAGCCGCCGTCCCAGCCGAAGGTCCCGACGGGCCGCCCCAGCTCGTCGCGGCCGGTGATGATCGATTGGCCAAACCCCCAGCCGCGGCTGTCGAAGAAACCCTCGGCGAAGATGGCGCTGGCCTTCTGCTCCGGGGTCAGTTGGTCCGTGATCATGCTCTGCACCGACTCGCTGCGCAGGACGCGCGTGCCGCCGAGCGTTCCCCCGTCCAGCATCATGCGACCGAAGGCGAGCATATCGTCGGCGGTGGAGGCGAGGCCGCCGCCGCCCGATGGGAACGCGGGCGGGCGGCTCCACTGGCCGCCGGCCGCCTCGTCGAAGAGCTCGAGCTTCCCGGTGGTGACATTCGGCGAATAGCTGGTGGCCAGTCGATCGATCGTGGCCGCGGGGACCGCGAAGCCGGTGTCCTTCATGCCGAGCGGCTGAAAGATGCGCTCCTCGAGGAACGCGCCGAACGAGCGGCCCGATGCGCGCGCGATCGCGATGCCCAGGACGTCGGCGCCTGTATGATACATCCATTTTTCGCCCGGCTGGTGCATGAGCGGCAAGGTGCCCAGGCGGCGCAGCCACTCGTCGGGCGCGGGTGTCTCCTGCGGCCGCGGCGCGCCCACGCTGACCTTGAGCTCATTGGCCGCTTTGACGATGGGGTAAGCCTCGGGCGGCACCATCAGCAGCCCGAATCCCATGCGAAACGTCAGCAGATCGCGCACGGTGATGGCGCGCTTGGCGGGCACGGTATCATCGAGCGGGCCATCGAGCCGCCGCAGCACCCGGCGGTTGGCGAGCTCCGGGAGCAGGCCATCGATGGGCGAGTCCAGGCGCAGCTTGCCCTCCTCCACCAGGATCATGGCGGCGGCGGCGGTGATGGGTTTGCTCATCGATGCGATGCGGAAGATGGTGTCGCGCTGGACGGGGGCCTTGCCGCCGATGGCCTTGTGCCCGAACGCGTCCACGCGCACCTCGCCGCGCCGGCTGACCAGGGTGACGACGCCCGGCACCTCGCCGCGCTCGACATAGCCGGCCATGGTTTTGCCCACGCGATCGGGCGGGGGGGTGGACGAGCTTTCTCCGTTCGGATGACAGCCCCATACGAGCAGGGTGCCCAAGCCGCCGAGCGCCTTCAACGCATCTCGCCGGCCCACGGTGGTCGATTTCGGTGTCGTGCGCATCATGATGGTCCGCTTGCCTCCATCTGGAAGTCGAACGAGCCGGTGCCGAGTCGACAAATGCGCGGCGCTTTTTTTTCGAGATCGTCGGGCGGTCGATCCGACGAGGAGGGTGTCGACCTCAGCACGATGCGTGCCGAGGCCGGTATCGGGTGCAGGACATGCGCAAGGAGACGCGCTAAATCCGTGGCATGCGCGCCCTCATCTTCGATCTCGACGGTACCCTGGTCGATACGGTTTACGCCCACGTCTTTGCGTGGCAGCAGGCGCTCGCGGAGGCGGGCATGTCCATCGACGGGTGGCGCATTCACCGCAAGATCGGCATGAGCGGCGGCCTGTTCACGCGGGCGCTCGCGCGCGAGCTGGGTCGCAGCCTCGAGCCCGGCGAGGCGCGCGCGCTGCAAGATCGGCACGGTGTCATCTTTCGCCAGCTGCTCCCCGAGCGCCGGCCGCTTCCCGGCGCCATCGCGCTCCTGCGCCGGTTGCGCGAGCTGGAGGTTCCCCATGGCATCGCCACCTCGGGGCGCCGTCCCGAGATCGATCCGTCGCTCCGCGCGCTCGAGATCCCCGCGAGCACCGTGGTCATCGAGCGCGGGGACGTGGCGCGCGCCAAGCCGGAGCCGGATCTCTTTCTGGCCTGCCAGTCGCGTCTGTCCGTTGCGGCCGAGGAGTGTTACGTCATCGGCGACGCCGTGTGGGATCTCCTCGCGGCGCGGCGCGCGCGCATGATGAGCATCGGTCTTCTGACCGGCGGCTACGGCGAAGACGAGCTGTCGGGCGCGGGGGCCTATCGCGTCTACCGCGACGCCGCGGAGCTCGATGCTTCGCTCGACGAGCTCGGCGTCCTTCCCTGATCGCGCGCCGCGGTCGCGAAGCGCCGCCCGGAACCGAATGACGGAGAACCGGTATCTCGGTTAGCACTACTCGGTCACTTTTTACTTTCCATTCGGCGGCCGCTCTGCTCCATTGTGGGCCGTGTCTTCGACAGGTTGGGAGCAGCGCTTCGATCGGTTCCTCGAGCCCTTTCTCGCGGCGTGGCGGACGAAGAAACGCAGGTATTGGGCACCGCTCTACCTGCGAGGGCTACTGCTGCCCGGCGAGCGGAAGAGTATCGAGCCGCTGGCAGAGCGAGTTGCGCCTGGTCACGAGCAGGAGTTGCGTCACTTCGTAAGCGAGTCTGCTTGGGACGCCGCGGCGGTCGAAGAAGTGCTGTGGGAGAAGGCGGATGCATTACTTGGTGCGGACGATGCGTTCTTGATCATCGACGACACCGCACTCCCAAAGAAGGGAAGCGAATCGGTTGGCGTCGCACATCAGTACTGCGGAGCGCTCGGAAAACAGGCGAACTGTCAGTGCTTGGTGTCCGTGACGTTGGCCAACGACATCGTTCCCCTTCCGCTGTCCTTGCAGCTCTACGTTCCGATGGATTGGGCTGCCGACCCGGAGCGACGCGCGAAAGTGGGCATCCCGGACAACGTCGTCTTTCGCGAGAAGTGGAGGATCGCGATCGACGAAGTGAGACGCCTTCGGAAAGCGGGCGTTCGGTTCGGGACGGTGCTGGCCGACGCCGGTTACGGCCACTGCACAGAGTTTCGCGAGGCGCTTTCGAGCGAAGGGCTGCTCTGGGCACTCGGAGTACAGTCGACTCAACAGGTCTATCCGGCCAACGTGAAAACCAAGATGCCAGCTCGCATCGGAAATCAGAAACATCCGATTCCGAGCCACCCCGTCGATGCCGCCTCGGAGATGATTCAGGCCCTCGGTGATAAAGGATTCAAGAAAGTCACCTGGCGAACAACGACGACAGGCAGACCGATGAGTGCCCGCTTCGCTCGTTGTCGCGTCGCCATCGCAGACGGCAAGCGAACCGGCGTCGGATGCCGTTTGCCCGGCACGGAGGCCTGGCTCGTCTGTGAAGAACGAGCGAACGGCGAAAAGAAGTACTACCTAACGAACCATCCAACCGACGCATCGCTTCGGAAAGTCGTGGGCGCGATCAAAGCGCGCTGGTCGTGCGAGGAAGCCCAGACGCAAACCGTAAAATCTTGGTCCGCTTCGCGCTGGAGCGACGAGTTTTCAAGCTGGTTCGTCGATCGCGACATCGCGGCGTAGCCGAAAACTTGCCCTGCGGCGCGAGTCGTGATGGGGCTCCCTCGCGCGGGGAGGCCATCGGCGATGGCGAAGCGAAAATGGAAGGTCGAGTTACGCGCGAGACCGCAATCCGACGGTTTGGAACGACTCGGGCAGGTGGTGAAGCTCGTGATCGTCCGAGAGGCCGCCGCCCGCGCAATGCAAACGGACAACAACGAGAGGTCGAGGCTCCTCATCCCCACGAGCGTCGGCGTTCTCGAGGAGCGTGATGCATGAAGAACCGAGCGGCGCTGTACGCGCGCGTTTCAACGGCGCGCCAGGAGCAAGAGAAAACGATCGGCTCGCAAGTCGAAGCGATCGAACGCGCGTGCGCCGCTGGTGGCGTGAGCATCGCGCCGGATCGGCGCTATGTCGATGAAGGATTCAGCGGGTCGCGTTTGGACCGCCCCGCGTTCGATGCACTTCGCGACGCCGCGGCAGATGGATTGATAGATGTAATTTACATATATTGTCCTGATCGGCTCGCGCGAAGTTACGTCCATCAGCAGGTCATCCTCGAAGAGCTCACCAAGCGTGGGGTGCGCGTACACTTCGTTGAACATCCTGTCGGCGAGCGTGCGGAGGATCGACTGCTTGTCCAGATGCAAGGCGTGATCGCCGAGTACGAGCGTGCCAAGATCCTGGAACGTACGCGGCGAGGACGAATGCACAAAGTGCGCGAAGGTCGAATGCTTCCTTTTGGAATACCGCCGTACGGATACGCGATCGTCAGGACGAAGGCCGTGCCCGGTGGAAGCATTGTGATCGACGAGGTCGAGGCGCAGAATGTCCGTGCGATGTATCGATGGGTGCTCGACGAAGGGCTGAGTGCACGGCAAGTCGCCAAACGATTGAACGCGCTCGGCATCAAGCCGCGCCGCGCCAAGATCTGGGTCGCAGGCAGCGTGCACGTCATCCTGACCAACGCTGCGTACACGGGCATGGCGACGTACGGCAAACGCGAACCCGCAGAGCCAAAGCGTCCGCGTCGTCCTGGTGGATATCGTAAGAACGCGAAGAGCTCGCACGTCATCCGCCCGCGGGCGCAATGGCTACACGTTTCGATTCCTTCGCTCGTTACCGAAAAGGATCAAGAGTGCGTGCGGACACGGCTGGCGAAGAACAAAATCTGGGCGCCACGCAACGTGCAGCATGACTACTTGCTGCGGGCTCTCGTCACGTGCGGTGAGTGCGGTTGGAAGATGGCGTGTGGGCACCAGTCGAGCGTGTGCAAGCGCTACGAGTATTTTTACTATGAATGTGCTCGCCGCGATCCTGTCGACACCGGGCGAATGAGCAAGTGCACCGCCAAGCGCGTGCGCGCAGAGGAACTCGACGGTGTTGTGTGGGACGCGATTCGATCTTGGGTGCAGAGCCCCGCAATGCTCCAACGCGAACTCGAACTATGGCGAACAAGTCGTCAAGCCGCGTCGAGCGTTGCCAAGGAGCTCGCGCGCCTGGAAGGAGCGAGACGACAACTCGAACTCCAAGTCGAGCGATTGATCGACGCATACCAACGAGGAGCGATCAGCGTCGAGCAACTGAAGTCCCGACGCGAGAGACTCGACAGTGCCATGGACTCCGTCAGCCTCCGAGGCGAGGACTTGATTGGTCAGCAGATGGACTCCACCCGCGTTACACGCATCGCCGATGACCTCGCGGCCTTCGCCTCGACACTCCGCAAGGGATTCGACAAGCTCGACTTCACCGAGCGCCAAAGGATCGTCCGTCTTCTTCTTGAGCGCGTCGTCGTTACCGGCGACAAGCTCACGATCGAGCACGCTATCCCTCTGTCAGGACGATTTGGTGGTTTGCGTCAAGGTGATCGAGCAAGGCCACCAGCAGCTAAAAGAGGAGCTCGGGCTCGACCACTTCGAGGGTCGCTCCTGGCGTGGCCTTCATCACCACGCACTTCTCACTCTCGTGAGCTTCGCGTTTCTTCAACAGGAACGCCTCCGCGAAAATAAAGCTTCGGCGTAGCGAGGACCCGCACCGGCCGGCGACGCTCCCTTCGATTCGGAAGCGTCTCCTGCAGTGCCTCACTACGCCTTGCCCGCGATGCAGCGCTCCGGTGCGCCTGTTCGCTCCACCATAAATTGACTGAGTAGTGTTAGGGCGTGCCGGGTGCGGCCGGCGATCGCACCGGATTGGGGGCCGGTATGCTCTCGATGGTGCTGGAGTCGCTCCAGACGATGGCGGGGCGGCGCTCGATGTGTTGTTCTTTCTCGTTTTCGTAGGAGAGCGCGTCGATGCTGCCGCCGCCGCCGTTCGTGCCCGTGACGCGAAAGACGTGCTCCGAGCGGATATCACACTGGTAGGTGGGAAAACGAATGGGGATCGCGCGAACGAAGAACTCCACCTTGTGTTCGGCGGCGCGCGGGATTTGGACGGTCTGCTCGATGAGGCTCTCGCCGTTGACCAGCCGCGTCGTCACATTGGCCGTGAACAGCCTCGCACCATCGAGAAGGACACAGCCAAGGGTTGTCCGAAAGGACGGCAGACGTATTTGAACCCGTAACGTGACCGGCACGGTCTCGACACCGACCGGTGGTGCATACGGTTTGTTATTTTGACATCCGACATCGACGCTCGTGGGCGGAGCGTTCGTTTCGCCGGCCCCGCCGGCTCGCGTTTCCGTCGCGCCGGCCGGCGGCGCGCCCTTTTCGGCCGCCGCGGACGAAGGCGGCGCGCTGGGCGTGCACGCGGACGCGGCGAGGATCAGGAGCGCGGGCGTTCGGAGCATCATGCGATAAATAAACCTTCGAACGGACCCCGTCACCCCATTCTCGGACGCGCCGCCGAACCTCGTGTCGCTCGATCGGTCCGGAAAACGCCGCGCCGGTCACTTCGGAACCTGACGCCCCGCACGCTCCGAGGAGCGGACCTGCGCACGTTCACGAGCTCGGACGCACCGTGTTTTTTGGGAAGTGGACCTACGTAGACTCGGGGAGCGGACCTGCGCACGTTCACGAGCTCCGATGCGCGCGATGCACCCGGACGCAGACGTACGCGACACGTCAGGGTGCGGATCGCGATCGAGCACACGGGTGCGCTCAAATGGCATGGACATGCGGTGTGGGAAATACAACAGCACTCGTTGAATTCGATGTACAAATCGTGGAAGGGATGTGCAATAGGACTACGTCGCGATCCTGAACTTCGCAATTCATCTTTCGAGCCGTGTAAAAAGACACGAGGCCGTCAAGTGGGAACGCCGCGAGCATGCCGCACGCACGAGCATGGCGAGCGTGCACGCTGTTCACGGCGGCGTAGGAACATCGTACGAGTCGCGCCAGTCGATTGTGCCTATCGAACATCGATGATGTGTACAACGTGTCGTTCACCGAGCTCGCTCGCCCCGAGCAGTCCAATTTAAGGCCAGTTCGGCATCGACGGCTCCGTCGCATCTCCGTTGCCATCATGAACCATCGTTGGTTCAGTGGATTATTACCATATCGAGGAGCTCCGGTTCCGAGGCTCGTTAAGATATTTGAAGGATGTTCTACTGATTTAAGAAGTCGGCCGGCTCGTCGAATGCTCTTTGGATTTCATCGCATTGGGTGCATCTTCGAATAAAATACGACTGTAAGTTGTCATCGGTGGCACCAGGTCCTAATAGCGTTTGGTCCGTCGGATCGACAGGAGCCCGTCCATCCATGAGCCTCTCTCGCCCCACCCGGCACGGTCAACCGCTCTCGCACGGCCAGCGCGCGCTCTGGTTTCTCCATCAGAATGCGCCCGAGGATCCGGCTTACAACCTGGTTTTCGCGTGCTGGCTCCGGCGCCCGCTCGATGCGGCCGCTTGGCGGCGCGCGCTCGAGAAGCTGGTCGAACGACATCCCTCGTTGCGCACGCGCTATCCCCTCGATCATCTCGCGGACGATGGCCCCATTCAATGTGTCGACGATTGTGTACCGATATGTTTCGAGCATATGAAGGTGCCGGGGATTGGCGACGAGGAGCTTTGCGCGCAGGCGGCCGCCGCGTTCCGCAGGCCGTTCGTTCTGGAGCAAGGACCCGTCATTCGGCTGCACATCTTTTCGCGGACGCCCCAGGAGCACCTTTGGCTTCTGCCCGTGCACCACATTGCGGCCGACTACTGGTCGCTGCAAATCCTGACCGATGAGATTTTTGCCTTCTACCTCGAAGAAACCGAAGGCGTAGCCTCCGCGCTGCCGGCGCACGGCACGAGCTACGCCGAGTTCGTCCGTTGGCAGGACGACATGCTCGAGGGCCCCGAGGGCGATCGCCTTTGGGCGCACTGGAAAGCGCAGCTCGGCGGTGAGCTCCCGGTCCTGGACCTGCCCACCGACCGCCCTCGGCCGGCCTTGCAGACATACCGCGGAAGCGTTCACGAGTTCCGGCTCGATGCCGCGCTGACAGCGCGCCTTCGGCAATTTGCACGCGCGCGCGGGGCGACCCTTCATACCGTCATTCGCACGGGCTTTCAGGCGCTCCTTCATCGCTACTCCGGTCAGGACGAGCAGCTCCTGGGGACGCTCACCTCGGGGCGCGGGGGGCGAGCCGATCTGGCGGAGACCATCGGGTACTTCGTGAACCCGGTGGCCCTGCGCGCGGATTTCTCCGGGGACCCGAGCTTTGCCCAGGCGCTCGAGCGCGCGCGGGTCGTGGCCAAGGGCGCCTTTCAACATCAGGAATATCCGTTTGCGCTGGCGGTCGAGCGGCTTCGCCCGCCACGCGATCCAAGCCGGACGCCGCTCTTTCAGGTCACCTTCATCTTGCAGAAGCCGCACCGCTTGCCCGGCTCCTTGCCGTTCGTGCTCGGCCCGGGCGGCGCGCGGATGAACCTTCGCGGCTTCGAGCTCGAGTCGGTGGCGCTCGCGCAAGGGGTCACACGCTTCGATCTCGATCTCATGATGGAGGAGCTCGACGACGATGTGTGGGGTTGTCTTATGTACAACCTCGACCTCTTCGATCGAGCCCGGGTGGCGCGCATGATGGAGCATCTGGCGGTGCTCCTCGGGGCGGCGGCCGAATCGCCCGATCGACCCATCTCGGAGCTTCCGCTTCTCACGGACGGAGAGCGGGCGGAGCTCGAGCTCCGCGCGCGCGTGACGCGGCGGGGTGGGTATGGCACGAATACAGTGCTCGATCTCTTCGCAGCGCAGCGCGCACACAGGCCCGATGCAGTGGCCGCCACGGACGGGGTGTCCACGCGCACGTATGCCGAGCTTGGCGAGCGCGCGCATCGGTTGGCGCGCTACCTTCGCAAGCGGGGGGTCGGGCCTGGGGTGCTGGTCGGTGTGTGCGTCGATCGTTCGGTGCGCATGCTGGAGGCGACCTTGGGTGTGCTGGCGGCGGGCGGCGCGTACGTTCCGCTCGATCCGGGCTTTCCGGAGGAGCGGCTGGCCTTCATGCGCGAGGACTCCGGGCTGCGCGTGCTCATCACGGAGGAGACGATTCGGGCGCGGCTCCCGTCGCTCGCCTGCGCGGGGGTCGCGGTGGTCGACCTCGATGCGGACGCGGAGCCCATCGCGCGCGAGAGCGGCGAGGACGTGCTCGATCCCCCCGGGCCCGACGATGTGGCGTACGTGATTTACACGTCGGGATCGACGGGGCAGCCGAAGGGCGTGCTCATCCCGCATCGGGCGCTCTCCAATTTTCTCGTGTCGATGCGGGTGGAGCCCGGGCTCGTCGCGAGCGATGTGCTCGTGGCGGTGACGACCTTGTCGTTCGACATCGCAGGGCTCGAGCTGTACCTCCCGCTTTGCGCGGGGGCGCGCGTGGACATCGCGAGCCGGGAGGTGGCCGCCGATGGCGCACGCCTCGCCGCGCGGCTCGAGGCGGTGGGTGCCACGGTCATGCAGGCCACGCCGACCACCTGGCGGCTTCTGGTCGAGAGCGGCTGGCGCGGCTCACCCTCGCTCCGGATCTTTTGCGGGGGCGAGGCGCTCTCGCGCGATCTCGCCAACCGGCTTTGCGCGCGGGGCGCCGGCGTATGGAACCTGTATGGGCCCACCGAGACGACGATCTGGTCGACCTTGGAGAAGGTGGAGCCGGGTGAAGGTCCGCTGACCATCGGGCGCCCCATCGCCAACACGTCCGCGTACGTGCTCGATGCGCGCCTGCAGCCGCTGCCCGACGGTGTGCCGGGCGAGCTGTGCATCGGGGGAATGGGGCTCGCGCGCGGCTACTTGGGGAGGCCCGAGCTCACCGCGGAGCGGTTCGTGGTGCACCCGCTCGATCCGAACGAACGTCTCTACCGGACCGGGGATCTGGTGCGCGCGCGGACCGATGGAACGATCGAATACCTGGGGCGGCTTGACCATCAGGTGAAGGTGCGGGGCTTTCGCATCGAGCTCGGCGAGATCGAGGCGCGTTTGCGCTCGCACCCGGCCGTGCGCGAAGCCGTCGCCGTGGCCAAAGAGGTGGCGCCCAGCGATCCGAGGCTCCTGGCGTACGTGGTGATGGACCGGGCGCAGGCGGGCGCACGAAACGGCGAGGGCGAAGCGTTTGGCGCCGAGCGGATCGAGCAGTGGCGCTCGATCTGGGATGATACGTACCGCACGGCGCCGGCTGGCGAGGCATCGGATTTCGATATCTCCGGGTGGAGCTCGCGCATCACGGGCGCGCCGATCCCCGCGGAGACGATGCGCGAGTGGGTCGACACCACGGTGCGCGCCATCCTGGAGACGGGGCCGCGGAAGGTGCTCGAGATCGGCTGCGGTACGGGGCTCTTGCTCTTCCGCGTCGCGCCCATGTGCACGACGTATATGGCGACGGATATCTCGAAGGCGGCCATCGAAGGGATCCGGCGGCGCCTGGCCTTGCAGCCGCTGCCGCACGTGAGCCTGCTCGAGCGCGCGGCCAACTCGCTGGACGATCTCGAGCCCGGCTCCTTCGACACCGTGATCCTCAACTCCGTGGTGCAGTACTTTCCGAGCGCGGACTACCTCGAACGGGTGCTCGCGCGCGCGGTGGCGTTGGTGCGGCCGGGCGGCACGGTCATCGTGGGCGATGTGCGGGGCCTTGCGCTGCTCCCCGCGTTTCATGCGTCGCTGGCGCTTCATCAGGCGCCGGCCGGGGCGCTGCGCCGCGAGCTCGCGCGCAAGGTCCGCGTGGGGATGACGGAGGAGACGGAGCTCGTGCTCGATCCGTCGTTCTTTCGCGCCCTCGCCGCCGAGCAGCCGCGCATCACCCGCGTGGACGTGACGCCGCGGCGCGGTCGTCTGCCGAGCGAGATGAACGCGTTCCGTTATCAGGTGCTGCTTCGGGTCGAGGGCGCGGCCATGGCGGCGCCTGCGGGCGCGGGCGCGAAGGCGGTGAGCACCGTGTGGAGCGAGGCGCTCGACGAGGCGGTCCTTCGTGCGAAGCTCGAACACGAGCGGCCCGATGTGTGGACGATCGAGGGGATCGCCAACGCGCGGCTCACCGATGCGCGCAAGGTGCTCGCATGGCTCGAGGGCCGCGATGAGCGTGAGCCGGTGGGCGCGCTGCGGGCGGCGCTTCGCGAGGCTCCGCGCGCGGGGCTCGATCCCGACGCGGTCGCGGTGTTGGGGGAAGCCGCGGGGTACGCGGTGGTGACGAGCTGGGCCCGGCACGGGGGCGATGGTCGGTTCGACGTGGTGTTCGTGCGCGGTCAGGGACGCGAGGCCGAGGAGCAGGCGTACCTCGCCGCCGCGGCGCTGGCCGTAGAACCCGGCGCGCGCGATCGAGGCGAGGCCGGGGCGCACGCGAACGATCCGCTCTTCGTCAAACAGAGCCGGCGGCTCGGGCCGGCGCTTCGCGCGTTCCTGAAGGAGAAGCTGCCCGAGTACATGGTGCCGCAGATCGTGACGGTGCTCGAGGCCATGCCGCTCACGCGAAACGGCAAGATCGATCGAAAGGCGCTGCCTGCGCCCGAGGGCCTACGGCCCGAGCTCGAGGTGGCGTTTCAAGCGCCCGAGGGCGAGGTCGAGACGCAAATCGCGGCGATCTGGGGCGAGCTCCTGGGGCTGGAGAAGGTCGGCATGAACGACAACTTCTTCGACTTGGGCGGGCACTCGCTGCTGGTCGTGCAGGTGCGCGCGCGGCTGCGCGAGCTCTACGGACGGGATCTCCGCACGACCGATTTGTTCCAACACCCGACGGTGCGCACCCTCGCGCGCTTCCTCGCGCCGTCGCCGTCCGAGGCCTCGTCCCTCGAATCGCGGGGGGCGCTCGCGCCGCGCGGGCCGGCGGTGGCCTCGCGCGCGGAGCAGCGCAAGGAGCTGTCGAAGAAGCAGCAGATGCTGCGCGAGCAGCGCCGCGGCTCGAAGAGCCCCGCGGCGGAGGGGTGACCGACATGGCAGCCTCGGAGGGGTTGGATGGCATCGCGCTGATCGGCATGGCTTGCCGATTTCCGGGCGCCGGAAATGTCGAGGCGTTCTGGCGCAACCTGGCCGCGGGCGTGGAGTCGATCGCCTTTTACACGCCGGAGGAGCTCGAGGCCTTGGGCGCGGATCCGGATCGCGCAGGCGATCCGGCGTACGTCCGCGCGAGCTCGACGATCGAGGGGACCGATCTCTTCGACGCGGAGTTCTTCGGCTACGCGCCGCGCGAGGCCGCGCTCATGGATCCGCAGCACCGCCTGTTCTTGGAGTGCGCGTGGGAGGCGCTGGAGACGGCGGGCTACAACCCGCGCGCGTACCCCGGGCGCATCGGGCTCTATGCGGGAACGGCGCCGTCGAGCTATCTGGCGTTCGCGCACCTCCTCGGCAATCTGTCCGACGGCGTTCTGCAGAAGTTCATCGCCAACGGGACCGACTTTCTCTCGACCCGTGTATCTTACAAGCTTCATCTTCGCGGCCCGAGCCTGACCCTTCACACCGCGTGCTCGACGTCGCTGGTGGCCATTCACCTGGCTTGCCAGAGCCTTTTGTTGGGCGAGAGCGATATGGCGCTCGCGGGCGGCGTCTCCGTGAAGCTGTCGGAGGTGCCGGGGTATTTCTACCAGGAGGGCGGTATCGCATCGCCGGACGGGCATTGTCGGGCCTTCGACACGAAGGCGCAGGGCACCATTTTGGGCAACGGCCTCGGCGTGGTGGTCCTGAAGCGGCTGGAGGACGCCGTTCGGGATCGCGACGTGGTTCATGCCGTGATCAAGGGCTCCGCGGTGAACAACGACGGCGCGGCCAAGGTCGGCTTTACGGCGCCGAGCGTGGATGGGCAGACCCTGGCGATCGAGGAGGCGCTCGCGATGGCGGGCGTCTCGCCCGCGACCGTGGGCTATGTCGAGGCGCATGGCACGGCCACGGCGTTGGGCGATCCCATCGAGATCGCGGCGTTGACGCAGGCGTTCGAGTCGGCGTCGCTGGAAGACGGGCCGCTGCGCGCGCGGTCGTGCGCGATCGGCTCGGTGAAGACGAACATCGGGCACTTGGACGCGGCGGCGGGGGTCGCGTCCTTCATCAAGGCGGCGCTCGCGCTCGAGCGCGGGGCGATCCCGCCGAGCTTGCACTTCGAGACGCCGAACCCGGAGATCGACTTCGCGCGGGGGCCGTTCTATGTGCCCACCTCGCTCACGCGTTGGGAGCGGGGCGAGGCCCCGAGGCGCGCGGGCGTGTCGGCGTTTGGGTTCGGCGGCACGAACGCCCATGTCGTGCTGGAGGAGGCGCCGGTGCTCCCGGCCGAGGCGCCCGGGCTCGAGCCGCCTTTGCACCTGCTGGTGCTCTCGGCGCGGACCGAGGTCGCGCTCGCGGAGCAGGCTGCGAGGTACGCGGATCACCTGGAGGCGAATCCGTCCTTGTCCATGGCCGACGTGGCGTACACGGCGGCCGTGGGGCGCGAGCACTTTGCGCATCGTCTGGCGCTCACGGCGCGGTCGGTGTCCGAGGCGAGCGCCAAGCTGCGTGCGCTCGACGCTGCGCGCGCGGGCGGGGTGCAGCGCGGGGCGGTGGCGTCGTCGGCGCGGCCGCGGGTGGCGTTCCTTTTCACGGGGCAGGGCTCGCAGTACGTCGGGATGGGGCGGTCGCTTTACGAGACGCAGCCCGCGTTTCGCGCCGTGCTCGATCGATGCGATGCGGTGGCGGAGCGGCTCCTCGGGCGGCGGCTCACGGACGTCCTTTGGCCCGCGAGCACGGAGGACGCAACGCTGCTGGACGAGACGCTGTATGCGCAGCCTGCGCTCTACGCGCTGGAGGTGGCGCTGGCGGCGATGTGGCGATCGTTCGGCGTCGTGCCCGATGTGGTGATGGGCCATAGCGCGGGGGAGCTGGCGGCGGCGCACGTGGCGGGCGTGTTCGAGCTCGAAGCGGGGCTCGAGCTCATGGTGGCGCGGGGGCGGGCGATGCAGGCGCTCACGGGCGGCGCCATGGTGACCGTCGAAGCGCCGGGCGCGCGGGTGGAGGAGGCGATCGGGCGCGACGACGTGGTGATCGCCGCGCTGAATGCGCCCAACGAGACCGTGATTTCGGGCCCGCAGCGGATGGTGGACACGGTGGTGGCGCGGCTCGAGGCGGCGGGTGTGCGAACGCGGCCGCTCGCGGCGCGGGCCTTTCACTCGCCGCTGGTCGATCCCTTGTTGGGGGAGCTCGAGCGGATGGCGCGCTCGGTCTCGTTCGAGGCGCCGAAGGTGACGATGGTCTCGAGCGTCACGGGCCGGCCGTTCGAGCCCGGCGGCTGGTCGCCCGATTATTTCGCGCGGCAGGCGCGCGAGCCGGTTCGTTTTGCGGCCGGCGTGGAGACCTTGCGCGAGGGCGGCGCGGCGATCTTCGTGGAGGTCGGCCCGCAGCCCGCGCTGCTCGCGCTGGGCCGTCAGTGCTGGCCGGAGGGCGGCGTGTGGCTTCCGTCGCTTCGCAAGGGCAAGGACGGGTGGCAAACGGTTTTGGGGAGCCTGGGTGCGCTTTATGTGCGCGGTCACGAGGTCGGCTGGGAGCGCGCCTTCGGCGACGGTCCGCGGCGGCGCGTGGTGCTGCCGACGTATCCGTTCCAGAGGAAGCGTCACTGGCTCGATGGCGCCGAGCGGCACATGCCGTCCTCGCCACGTGCCGAGGTGCCGCGTCAGGATGCGGGGGCGCGGCGCGATGCGGGCGAGGTGTACGAGGTGGCGTGGCGGTCGCGGGGCGATGGGGTCGGCCCGGTCGCGCGTGCGGACGCGCCGCGGACATGGCTGGTGCTCGCCGGGCCGCGAACGCGGGCGTTCGCGGGCGCGCTGGTCGCGGCGTTTGCGGAGCAGGGACAGCGCGCGCGGGTGGCGAGCGACGATGACGTGGAGGCAGGGTTGCGCGGGGACACGGCGCCCGTGCCGTCGCGCGGCGTCGTGAGCCTGTGGGCGCTCGAGGAGGACGACGGCTCGGACCCCGCGCGCGCGCCGATGGCTGCGCGGCGCACGACGGCGCGTGTGCTACGCCTCGTTCAAGGGCTGGTGCGCGCATCGGGGGCGGCTTCGTCGGGGGATGCTCGGCTGTGGCTCGTGACGCGCGGCGCTCGTGCGACGGGGGCGGGCGCGGCGCCTGCGTGGGGGCAAGCGGCGCTCTGGGGGCTCGGTCGGGGGATCGCGCTCGAGCACGCCGAGCTTTGGGGCGGCTTGGTGGATCTGGACGGAACCCCTGCGCAGCCCGAGCACGAGGCCGCCGCGCTGGCGCGTGCTCTCTTGCGTGCGGGGGAGCGCGCGATCGCGATTCGCCATGCAGGTGCGGGCGGGGCGCGGGCCGCGTTCGACGTGCTCGTCCCGAGGCTGGTCCCTGCCCGCGCGCCAAGGACGCTCCCTTGGGGGCCGCGCGCCGGCGCCACGTACCTGGTGACGGGCGGCTTCGGCGCGCTCGGTCTTCGCGTGGCGCGCGCGCTGGTGGCCCGTGGCGCGCGGTACGTGGCGCTCCTGGGGCGCAGCGGTCCAGGCGAGGAAGGGACGCGGGCCGTGCGCGAGCTCGAGGCCTCGGGCGCGCGCGTGCTCGCGTTGCGCGCCGATGTGTCGAAGGCGGCCGACGTGGCGCAGGCGATGGCCGTCCTCGCGCGAGCGATGCCGGAGCTCCGCGGGATCGTGCACACCGCGGGCGTCCTCGAGGACGGCGCGCTCGCCACCCAGGACGAGCGGCGCTTCGAGCGGGTGCTGGCGCCCAAGGTGGAGGGCGCGTGGAACCTGCACCTGGCCACCCAGGCGAGCGCGCTCGATTTCTTCGTGCTCTTTTCGTCGGCGGCGTCGGCGCTCGGCTCGGCCGGGCAGGGGAACTACGCGGCCGCCAACGCGTGCCTCGACGCGCTCGCCGAATTGCGGCGCGCGGGCGGGCAGCCTGCGCTGTCGGTGCAGTGGGGGCCGTGGGGCGATTCGGGCATGACCGCCAAAATGAAGGTACGCGAGCTCCAGCGGTGGAAGACCGGCGGGGTCGGCATCCTCGCGCCGGATCACGCCGTCGATCTCTTGATGCGGCTCCTCCATGGCGAGAGCGAGAGAGCGCCGGTGGTGGGCGTCTTTCCCTTCGAGTGGCCGCGCTTCAAGGCCACCTTCGGCGACGCGGGCGGCCTCCTGGCGGAGCTCGGCGACGCCCCGAATGGCGCGCCCTCGCAGGATCGCGCGCCCGAGCCCCGCTTGCGGGATCGGCTCGACCGGCTTTCGATGGACGAGCGACAGCGCCAGTTGATCGCGCGCTTGCAGGAGAAGGTCGTGAGCATCCTGGGGTTGGACCCGGCCGAGCCGCCCGATCCCGATCAAGGCTTCTTTGCGATGGGCATGGACTCGCTCTTGGCGCTCGATCTCGGCAACTGGCTCCAAGTCGAGCTCCGGCGCAAGCTCTCCGTCGCGTACATTTTCAGCTACCCGAGCTTGTCGGCGCTGTCGTCGCAGCTCCTGAAGGATCTCTACGAGCCCGAGCTCGCACCGAGGACTTCGCCCGCGGCGGACGAGGCCGCGCGGGGCGAGCTCTCCGAGGACGAGCTCGCGTCGATGCTCGACGAGCAGCTGGCCTCCGTCTTGGCCGAGGGGATCTGACATGGATCATCGCGCGCGCCTCTCGAACGCCGTCGTGGCGATTCAAAAGCTCCAGGCCGAGCTCGATCGCGTCCGGCGCAGCCAACGCGAGCCCATCGCGGTCATCGGCATGGGCTGCCGCTTCCCCGGCGCCAGCTCCCCCGAGGCGTTCTGGCGTTTGCTCGCCGAAGGTCGGGACGCGGTGGGCGACGTGCCGCCGGGGCGCTGGGACGTCGGCGCCTATTACGATCCGGATCCGGAGGCGCCGGGCAAGACGTACTCGCGCCGCGGCGGTTACCTCGAGGGCATCGATCGCTTCGATCCGCACTTCTTCGGGATCTCGCCGCGCGAGGCGTCGCGGATGGATCCGCAGCAGCGGCTCTTGCTCGAGGTGGGGTGGGAGGCGCTGGAGCGCGCGGGGGTCGCGCCCGACGCGCTGGCGCAGACCAAGACGGGCGTGTTCGTGGGGATCGGCCTCGACGACTACTCGGAGCTGGAGCTGCGCGCGGGCGACGCGGGGGCGCTCGACGTCTACAGCGGCACGGGCGCGGGCCTTTGCTTTGCCGCGGGCAGGCTCTCGTTCGTGCTCGGGCTGCAAGGGCCGAGCATGACCGTGGACACGGCGTGCTCGTCGTCGCTGGTGGCGCTGCACTTGGCTTGTCAGAGCCTGCGGCGGGGCGAGAGCGCGCTCGCCCTCGCGGCGGGGGTCAACGCCATCGTCTCACCGCTGGTGAACGTCTACCTCGCGCGTGCGCGCGCGCTTTCGCCCGACGGGCGCTGCAAGGCGTTCGACGCATCCGCCGATGGCTATGTGCGCGGCGAGGGGTGCGGGGTGCTGGTGCTGCGCCGGCTCTCGGACGCGCTGGCGGCGGGCGACCCGATCGTGGCCGTGATTCGGGGCTCCGCGGTGAACCACGATGGACCGTCGAGCGGGCTCACCGTCCCCTACGGTCCCGCCCAAAAGGCGCTCTTGCGCGACGCGCTCGCGGACGCCGGGGTGGCCTCGGCGCACGTGGGCTACCTCGAGGCGCACGGCACCGGGACCTCGCTCGGCGATCCCATCGAGGTCGACGCCATCGCGGGGGTGTTTGGCTCGGGGAGGCAGGAACCTCTCTATCTCGGCTCGGTCAAGACCAATGTCGGTCACTTGGAGACGGCCGCGGGGATGGCCGGGATCATCAAGACGATCCTCGCGCTCGGGCATCGGCAGATCCCGCCGCATCTGCACTTCCAAACGCCGAGCCCGCGCATTCCATGGGCGGACATTCCCGTTCGCGTTCCGACCGAGCTCTTGCCTTGGGCCGAGATCGCGGGGACGCGGCTGGCGGGGGTGAGTGCGTTTGGGCTGGCGGGGACCAATGCGCATGTCGTGGTCGAGCAAGCGCCGGGGGCTTCTGCGCCAGGGGCGTTGGCTATGCCAGCGGCGTTGCCGAGTGAACGTCCGTACCATGCGCTCTGTCTCTCGGCGCGCGACGAGGTGGCGCTCGGCGAGCTTGCGGGGCGGCTCGCCGCGCATCTTGCGGGCGACGATGTGTCGTTTGCCGATACGGCGTTTACGTTGAACACGGGGCGCGCGCGGATGGCGCATGGTCTTGCCGTCGTGGCGGGGTCGAAGGAGACGGCGCGCCTCGCGCTCGAAGCGTGGGCGGCGAAGCGGGAGCCACCGCCGGGTGTGGTTACGGGGCCGATCGTGCGGCCGCGCGGGCGCAAACCGCGGGTGGCGTTTCTTTTCACGGGGCAGGGCTCGCAGTACGCGGGCATGGGGCGCGAGCTGTACGAGACGGAGCCAATTTTCCGGCGTGCGCTCGACCGCGTCGCGGGGCTCCTGGGGCCGTTCTTGCCGCGGCCTCTGCTCGAGGTTTTGTACCCCGAGGGGCCTTCGGACGGCGCGCTCGATCAGACGGCGTTCACGCAAGCGGCCATGTTCGCGGTGGGCTGGGCGCTGTGCGAGCTCTGGGCTGCGGCCGGGATCGTGCCCGAGATCGTGATGGGGCACAGCGTGGGCGAGGTGATCGCCGCGTGCGCGGCCGGGTACTTCGGTCTCGAGGAGGGCGCGCGGCTGGTCGGCGAACGTGGCCGGTTGATGCAAGCGCTCCCCGCGGGCGGGGCGATGGCCGCCATCTTCGCCGAGGAGTCGCGGGTCGCGCAGGCCGTGTCGGCGCGCGTGGAAGCCGCGGCGGCGCGCGGGGAGTCGCGGGTCGCGCTGGCGGTGGCCGCCGTCAACGGTCCGCGCGAGATCATCGTCTCGGGTGCGGCCGATGCCGTGCAAGCGGTGGTGGAGGAGCTCCTCACGGAGGGGATCAAGAGCCGCCCGCTGCCCGTGTCGCACGCCTTTCACTCGCCGCTCATGGAGCCGATGCTCGACCCCTTCGAGCAAGCCGTACGCGGGGTGACCTTTGGCCACCCGCGCGCGCGGCTCGTGTCCAATGCGACGGGCGAGCTCGTGGATCCCGCCGTCGTAGGCCGGCCCGAGTACTGGCGCCAACACGCGCGCGAGCCCGTTCGATTCGCCGACGGGGTGCGCGCGCTCGCGGCCGCCGGCATCGACGTTCTCGTGGAGGTGGGGCCGCGGCCGACCCTCCTGGGCCTGGCGCGAAAGTGCTTGCCCGAGGACGCGCCCATGGCGTTCTTACCGTCGCTTCGCGAGAAGCAAAGCGACACCGCGTCGTGGCTGACCAGCCTCGCGACCGTGTCGCTGCGCGGGGCCGACGTCGATTGGGCGGCGCTCGAGCGAGGGCGCGGCCGCCGGCGCGCGGTGCTGCCGACGTATCCGTTTCAGCGCGAGTCGTACTGGGTGGAGAAGAAGCAAAAAGCGGCGCCGCGCCCGTCTGCGCCGGAGCGACGTGAACGCGATGGGCACCCGGTGCTTGGCGTCCGGGTCGAGTCGCCCGCGCTGGTCGATACCGTGTTCGAGTACGAGGTGTCGGCCGCCGCCATGCCGTTCGTCGCGGATCATCGCATCTACGGTGCGGTGGTCGTGCCGGGTGCTTGCCATGTGGCCATGTTCCTGTGCGCAGCGGTGGAGGCCTTGGGACGAGGTCCGTGCTCCATCGACGATGTGACGTTTCCGCACGCCATGACCCTTGGCGAGGGCGAGGTGCGGCGTGCGCAGCTCGTGCTCTCGGCGGAGGCTTCGGGCGAGCTCCTCGCGCGCATTTACAGCCGCGGCGAGGCGGATCGCGCGTGGCGGTTGCATGCCACGGGCCGGATTCGCGCGGGGGCATCGCCGAGCGCGGCGCTCGCGATGGACGCGTTGCCGCCAGGGACGGCGTGGGAACAGGTGGCGAGCGATGCATTTTACCGGTCCACGGCGGAGCGGGGGATCGAGCTCGGGCCTTCGTTTCAATGGTGCCAGGAGATTCGGCGCATCGACGGTGCTGCGCGCTGCGCGCTGGAGGCGCCTTCGCGCGACGTGCGCGGCGCCCCGTATGTCCTGCATCCGACATTGATTGACGCTTGCATTCAGCTCCTGTCGCTGGCGTGGCCCAAGGGCCCCTACGGCGTGTACGTTCCCTTCGGCATCGAGAGCTTCCGCGTCGTCCGAGCCCCGGGCCGAGGGGCGCGCGGGATCGCCCGCGTGCGCGATCCGGGCCGGCTTCAGGCGGGCATGTCGGGGGATCTGCAGCTCCTCGACGAAGACGGCGTGGTCGCCGAGATGATCGGCTTGGCCGCCAAGGGCGCTTCGCGCGAGGCGCTCATGGGGGCGGCGCGCTCCGCGGAGCCCGCGCGCGATTGGCTCTACGCGCTGCAATGGCGTCCATCGCCGCGGGTGGAGAGCGTCGATATACCCCCCGGGGTATGGCTGGTGCTCGCAGACCGCCGCGGCATCGGCGCCGCGCTCGAGGCGGAGCTCACGCGCCGCGGACATCGCGTCCTTTTGCTCCCCGCAACCGGCACGGATCCGCAAACCAGACCCTCGGGGTCGAACGGCGCCCCGCCGCCGTTGGATCCCTTCATCGCGGACTCGGCCCGCGCCGCGAACGGGGCGACGTTCCTCGGGATCGTCCACCTCGGCTCCGTGGACGCTCCGAGCCACGATGGGTTGGATGCCGCCGCGCTCCAAGCCGTGTGCGAGCGAAACCTGGACGGCGCGCTTCGTTTGGCGCAGGCGCTCGCGCGCGCAGGCGAAGGCGTGAACCCGCGCGTCTGGCTGGTGACGCGGGGCGCCCAGCGCGGCGGCTCGGAGGCGGGCCTTTCGCGCCCCACGTTCGACGCCTTGGCGCAGGCGCCGCTCTGGGGGCTCGGGGGCGTCATCATGCTCGAGCACCCCGAGTGGCGCACGTCCCTGGTCGATCTCGATCCGCTGGACGAAGCCGCCATCGCCGCGCGCCGGCTCGCGCTCGAAATGCTCGCCGATGGCCCCGAGGACCGCGTCGCCTTCGCCGCGGGAGAGCGGCGTATCGCTCGGATCGCGCGCTACACTCCCGCGCAGGAGCGACCGCCCGTGCAGCTCCAAATCGGATCGCGCGGCTCGTTCGATCATTTGACCTTGGCGCCGGCCGCACGCAAACGACCGGGCCCTGGTGAGATCGAGCTGCGCGTACGAGCGACCGGCTTGAACTTCCGCGATGTCTTGAGCGCCCTCGGCATGTACCCGGGCGACGCGGGGCTCCCCGGTTGCGAGTGCGCGGGCGAGG
Organism: Sorangiineae bacterium MSr11954; assembly: GCA_037157815.1. Taxonomy (NCBI): domain Bacteria; kingdom Pseudomonadati; phylum Myxococcota; class Myxococcia; order Myxococcales; family Pendulisporaceae; genus Pendulispora; species Pendulispora albinea. Next base: position 9,664,406 of record CP089984.1, on the reverse strand, counting down.
TCGTGGCGGTGGGCCACGGCGTGAGCGACGTGCGCGTGGGCGATCCGGTGATGGCCATCGCGAGCGGCAGTTTCGCCACCTATGTCACCGTATGGCGCGGGTACGTCGCGAAGCTGCCCCCCGGCACGAGCTTCGAAGAGGCGGCGACCTTGCCCATCGCGTACCTCACGGCCGACATCGCGCTCCGCCACATCGCCGGGCTCACGAAGGGCGAGCGCGTCTTGATCCATGCGGCGGCCGGCGGCGTGGGGCTCGCGGCGGTGCGCATCGCCCAGCACCTGGGGGCCGAGGTCTTCGGCACCGCGGGATCGCCCGAGAAGCGGCGGTTTCTCGAGTCCATCGACGTACGCGATCCCATGGATTCGCGCTCGCTGGCGTTCGCGGGGCAGATTCGGGAGCGCACGAGCGGCGCGGGGGTCGACGTGGTGCTCAACGCGCTGGCGGGCGAGTTCGTCCCGGCGAGCCTGGGGGTCCTTCGGTCCGGCGGGCGCTTCGTGGAGATCGGAAAGCTCGGCCGGCTCACCCCCGACGACCTTGCCAAGGTGCGATCGGACGTCGTCTACCGCTCCTTTCAGCTCGACGCATGGTCACCCGAGAGCCGCGAGCAAGTCGGCGCACATTTTCGAGAGCTGGTCCCCAGTTTCGAGCGCGGGGTCCTCGCCCCGCTCCCACACCGCGCCTTCTCGCTGCGCGACAACGCGAGCACGGCCTTCCGCTTCATGGCGCAGGCCCGCCACATCGGCAAGGTGGTGCTGGTGCAAGACGGCGCCCGCGGTCCGCGAAAGGAGCTCCGCGACGACGCGACGTACCTCGTCACCGGCGGTCTGGGCGCGCTCGGTCTCGCGCTCGCGCGATGGATGGTCGAGCGCGGCGCGCGGCACCTCGTGCTCGCGTCCCGAAGCGCGCCCGGCCCGGCCGCCCAGGCGACCTTGGACGAGCTGCGAGCATCCGGCGCGACGATTCACGTGGAGCGCGCCGACGTGGCGCACCTCGCGGACGTGGCGCGGCTCTTCGAGGGGCTCGCCCACCCGCTGCGCGGGGTCGTCCATGCGGCCGGTGTGCTCGACGATGGAGTCCTGGTGGCGCAGGATCTCGAGCGCTTCGCGCGCGTGCTCGCGCCGAAGGTCCGAGGTGCGTGGAACTTGCACCTGGCGACCCAAAGTCTGGAGCTCGACTTTTTCGTCATGTACGCGTCGGGCGCATCGCTCTTGGGGTCGGCGGGGCAGAGCAGCTACGCGGCCGCCAACGCATTTCTGGACGCGCTCGCGCATCATCGCCGCGCCGAGGGCCTGCCGGGGCTGAGCATCGACTGGGGACCGTGGGCCGACGCGGGAATGGCTGCGGGCGTGGGCGCGGCGCGCTTCGAGGCGCGCGGCCTCGGACGAATCGGCGTGGCCGAAGGTCACGCCATCCTCGGCGATCTCCTCGCCGAAGACGCCGCACAAATCGGCGTCCTGCCGATTCAATGGGACCGATTCACGATGCTGGGCGCCCGCCCGCTCGTGGCCGATCTCGCGTCGCGTTCATCGCGCGGAGCCCGGGCCGACGGCCGAGCACCGACGGGCGCAGGCGTCGGAGATGCCCGCGAGCTTTGGTCGCCGTCGATCCTCGCGGCGCCATCCGGGCGCCGTCACGCGCTCCTCGGCGAGCGCGTTCGCGCCGAGGTGTCGCGGATCCTCGCGCGCGACAAACCCATCGATGCGCGGCAGCCGCTCGGGGAGATCGGCCTCGATTCGCTCATGGCCGTGGAGCTGCGCAACGCGCTGGGGCGAAGGCTCGGGAAGACGCTCTCGGTCACCTTGCTCTTCGACTATCCGACCATCTCCGAGCTCACGGACCATTTGCTGGCCGGGGTGCTGGAGGGCGAGCCGGCCGTGCGAAACGAGCCCGCCGTGCGAAACGAAAACGGCGTGCGAAACGAGCCCGCCGGGCGAAACGAAAACGGCGTGGCCAACGGGCAGGGCGTGGACGCGCTCACGGATGAAGATGCGGAGAGGCTGCTGCTCGAGGAGCTCGAGGGGCTCCGTTACTGACGATCGAAGGGAATGATGAGCTCAGGAACCGCACCGGAAACGGACCCGCAACGCTCGCCGCTCAAACGCGCCCTCGTCGCCGTGCAAGATCTCAAGGCCCGGCTCCAGGCGGTGGAGCGCGCGCGGACGGAGCCCATCGCCATCGTGGGGCTCGGCTGCCGCTTCCCCGGGGGCGCGGACAATCCCGACGCGTACTGGCGGCTCCTGCGCGAAGGTCGCAGCGCCATCCGCGAGGTCCCCGCGGACCGATGGGACGTCGACGCGTTCTACGATCCCGACCCCAACGCCCCCGGCAAGATCGCGAGCCGCCACGGCGGCTTTCTCGACATGGTCGACCGCTTCGATGCGGGGTTCTTCGGCATCTCCCCGCGCGAGGCGGCCAGCCTGGACCCGCAGCAACGGCTGCTCCTCGAGGTCACCTGGGAGGCGCTCGAGCACGCGGGGATCGCCCCCGATCGTCTGGCGGGCAGCCGCACGGGCGTTTGGGTCGGCATTGCCAGCCAAGACTATCTGCATCTCAGCTACGAGGACGTCGCCCGCATCGATGCCTACGTGGGCACGGGCGGTGCGTCGAGCGTGGCGTCCGGGCGAATCTCGTACACCTTGGGGCTGAAGGGTCCGAGCATCTCGCTCGACACCGCGTGCTCGTCGTCTTTGGTCGCGGTGCACCTGGCCGTGCAGAGCTTGCGCCGCCGCGAGTGCGATATGGCGCTGTCCGCTGGGGTCAACGTCATCGTCTCGCCGGAGCTCTCCGTCAATTTTTCGCGCGCGCACATGCTGGCGCCCGACGGACGCTGCAAGACCTTCGACGCCGCCGCCGATGGCTACGTGCGCGGCGAGGGGTGCGGCGTGGTGGTGCTGCGGCGGCTCTCCGATGCGCTCGCGGCCGGCGAGCGGGTGCTGGCCGTGATTCGAGGATCGGCCGTCAATCAGGACGGTCGATCGAGCGGTCTCACGGCGCCGAACGGACCTTCGCAAGAGGCGGTCGTTCGCGAGGCGTTGCTGGATGGTGGGGTCGCGCCCGGGGCCGTGGGATACGTCGAAGCGCACGGCACGGGGACCGCATTGGGCGATCCCATCGAGGTTCGCGCGCTCGGCGCCGTTCTGAATACGGCTCGCGCCGAGGGGCAGCGATGCTTCATCGGCTCGGTCAAGACGAACATCGGGCACCTGGAAACGGCGGCCGGGATCGCAGGGCTCATCAAGGCGGTGCTCGCGATCGAGCACGGGGCGATCCCGGCCCACCTCGGTTTCGAGACCCCGAGCCCGCACATTCCGTGGGGGGAGCTTCCGGTCGACGTTCCCACCGCGCTTACCCCGTGGCCCGCGGGGGCGCGTGTTGCGGGGGTGAGCTCCTTTGGATTCAGTGGAACCAACGCGCACGTGGTCGTGGCGGAGGCTCCCGGTCGGGAGCTTGCGGTGGCTGGGACCTCTGGGGTGGTGGGCGACATGGCGGCGAGCGGCGTGGTGGCGAGTGTCACATCGGCGAGTGTCGCGGCGGCGAGCGACACAGCGCCGAGTGTCGTGGCGGCGAGCGACACAGCGCCGAGTGTCGTGGCGGCGAGCGGCACAGCGCCGAGTGTCGCGGCGGCGAGCGGGGTGGTGGCGAGTGACGTGGCGGCGGGTGTCGCGGCGGCGAGCTGCGTTGCGGCGGGTGTCGCAGCGACGAACGGCGTGGCGGCGAGTGTCGCGGCGGCGAGCGGAGTGGCGGCGGGTGTCGCGTCGGCGAGCGGAGTGGCGGCGGGTGTCGCGGCGGCGAGTGTCGCGTCGGCGAGCGGAGTGGCGGCGAGTGTCGCAGCGAGCGGCGTGGTGGCGAGCGGAGTGGCGGCGGGTGTCGCGTCGGCGAGCGGAGTGGCGGCGGGTGTCGCGTCAGCGAGCGGAGTGGCGGCGAGTGTCGCAGCGAGCGGCGTGGTGGGGAGTGTCGCGGCGGCGAGCGGCGTGGCGGGGAGTGTCGCGGCGGCGAGCGACGTGGTGGGGAGTGTCGCGTCGACGAGCGGCGTGGTGGCGAGCCTCGCAGGGGAGGATTCGACGGCGCAGGTGTTTCCGCTGTCGGCGCGTTCGGACGAAGAGCTCCGCGAGCTTGCGCGGCGGCACGCGGAGGTGCTCGTCGGCGACGCGGCGCCATCGTTCGCGGATGCCTGCGCGACGGCCGGCGTGGGGCGCGCGCACTTTGGGTCGCGCATGGCGATCGTGGCCCGATCGAACGCGGAGCTGGCCGACAAGCTGGCGCATGCGGCGCGGGATGGCCGCGATGGCGCGAACGCCGCCGTTCGCTTTGGCGAGATGGCGCAGGCCGACCCACCGCCGGTGGCGTTTCTCTTTACGGGCCAAGGTTCGCAGTACGCCGGCATGGGGCGCCGGCTCTTCGACGTCGAGCCGGTCTACCGCGAAACGATGCTCCGCTGCGATTCGGTCCTGAGCGGCGAGCTCGATCCGCCGCTGCTCTCCGTGATCCATGCGGAGCCGGGCACCGAGCACGCGGCGCTGCTCGATCAAACGCGCTACACGCAGCCGGCGCTCGTGGCGCTCGAGGTAGCGCTGGCGGCCATGTGGCGAAGCTGGGGCATCGAGCCCGCCATCGTGCTGGGGCATAGCGTGGGCGAGCTGGCCGCAGCGTGCGTCGCGGGCGTGCTCACCTTGGAGGACGCGCTTCGTCTGGCCGCCGAGCGGGGGCGCTCGATGCACGCGCTGCCGGCCGGGGGCGCGATGATCTCCGTGCAAGCGGACGAGGCGACCGTGCGCGCTGCGATGGCCGCGACCGGCGCGGGGGCCGCCGTCTCCGTGGCGGCGTTGAACGGTCCGGAAGATACCGTGTTCTCGGGTGACCTCGACGCCGTTCGTGCGGTGGCAGAGAGGTTGCGCGCGGAGGGGCGAAAGACGCAGGAGCTCGTGGTGTCGCACGCGTTTCACTCGGAGCGCATGACGCCCGCGTTGGATGCGCTCGAGGCGGCGGCGTCGCGCATCCATCATGCACCGGCGGGGATCGAGATCGTTTCGAACCTGACGGGCGAGCCGCTCGCGGGCTTCACCCCCGCATATTGGCGCCGCCACGCGCGGGAGCCCGTGTGCTTCATGGATGGCGTGGCCGCGGTCGAGGCGCGCGCGCAGGTGTTTCTCGAGATCGGGCCGCGCCCGACCCTGTCGGCCCTCGCGATCCGCTCGTTGCGCTCGCGTGATCCGAGCGGCGTCGTGTTCGTTCCCTCGTTGCGAAAGGGTGTCGACGATTGGTCGCAAATTCTCGCGAGCGTGGCCGACCTTTACGTCCACGGCGTCACCCCGCGCTTCGAGCGGATGCACACGGGGCGAGCGCGCGTGGCGTTGCCGACGTATCCGTTTCGTCGGGAGCGGTACTGGGTCGAGCGAAAGACGTCGCGCGAGGCGACGGCGTCGCCGCGGACCGCGGGCGCGCGTGAGCCGCTCTACGGCGTCGAATGGCGCCCCGTTTCGCGCCCGGCCTCGCGCGGGGAGCAATCTCCGGCTGGCCGCTGGCTCGTTCTCGACGGCGGAGACGCGGCGCTCGGCGGAGCCTTGCGGGCGGAGCTCGCAGCGAAGGGCGTCAAGGTCGACTCCGTCGATTTGTCGAATTTTGTTGCTTCAGCAACAGGCGAACCGATCGCCTACGACGGCGTAGTACTGCTTTGCGCAACCGGCGAGGTCGTCGAGGCGAACATGCCGGCGCGGGCCGAAGGCGCGGCGGTGCCGGCGCGGGCCGAAGGTGCCGAGGCGGACGTGCCGGTACGGGCTGAAGGCGCCGGGGTGGACGTGCCGGCGCGGGCTGAAGGCGCCGAGGTGGACGTGCCGGCGCGGGCCGAAGATGCCGAGGCTAACGTGCCGGTGCGGGCTGAAGGCGCCGAGGCGGACATGCCGGTGCGGGCCGAAAGCGCGGCCGTGCCGGTGCGGGCCGAAGATGCCGAGGCTAACGTGCCGGCGCGGGCTGAAGGCGCCGAGGCGGACATGCCGGTGCGGGCCGAAGGCGCGGCTGTGCCGGTGCGGGCCGAGGCGAATGTTTCGGTGCGGGCTGAAGGCGCCGAGGCGGACATGCCGGTGCGGGCCGAAGGCGCGGCCGTGCCGGTGGGGGCCGAAGATGCCGAGGCTAACGTGCCGGCGCGGGCTGAAGGCGCCGAGGCGGACATGCCGGTGCGGGCCGAAGGTGCCGAGGGGGACGTGCCGGTGCGGGTCGAAGGGGCCGAGGCGAATGTTTCGGTGCGGGACGAAGGTGTGGACGCGGATTTGCCGGGGCGGGTCGAGTTGGTGCTGGGGAGCGCGCTCGACGCCGTGCAAGCCGTTGCGCGCCGTGGCGGGGGCCGGATTTGGTTGGTGACCCGCGGAGCTTCGTTGGTTGCAAGCCCCTTGCGTGGCTTGGGACGTGTGGCGGCGCTCGAGCACCCCGCCCAATGGGGAGGCCTCATCGATCTCGATCCGTCCCGCCCGGAGGACGAAGCGCGCGAGCTCGGCGCCGAGCTGCTCGCGTCGCGCGAGGCCGACCTCGAGGTGGCATTTCGCGAAGGGCGCCGGCTCGAGGCGCGGGTGGTCACGCGAACCGCGTCCGCGGAGCCCGTCGCGCTACACGCCGATGCGACGTATCTCATCACCGGCGGTTCGGGCGCCCTTGGTTTGCACGTCGCAGCGTGGCTCGTTCGAGGCGGCGCGCGCCACATCGTACTGGTGGGTCGCCGGCCCCCCGGCGAAGCGGCGGCTTCCTCGATCCGCGCGCTGGAAGAGCAAGGCGCCCGAGTCCTCGTCGTGGCCGCCGACGTCGCGCGCCGAGACGACGTGGCGAAGCTCTTCGACCAACTCGCCGACATGCCCAAGCTTCGCGGCGTGATCCATGCGGCGGGCGTCCTCGATGACGGCGTCCTCCTCGCGATCGATCGCACCAGGCTGGCCTCGGTCCTCGCCCCCAAGGTGCGCGGCGCGTGGAACCTGCACACGGCCGCCCGTCACCATGCGCTCGACTTCTTCGCGCTCTTCTCGTCGGCGTCCGCCATGCTCGGATCGGCGGGGCAGGGGAGCTATGCGGCCGCCAACGCCTTCCTCGCGGCGCTCGCCCGCCATCGCCGGGAGCAAGGCCTCGCGGCGACATGCCTGCACTTTGGACCGTGGGCCGGAAGCGGCATGGCCGCCGGCGATCCCCGCGCCGACAAACGATGGGCGGCCCGCGGCATCGCGCGCATCGAGCCCGAGCGCGCCGTCGCCCTCCTGGGGCGCCTGTTGGCGCAAGGCTCCACCGAGATCGGGATCCTGCCGATCGACTGGCCCAAATATGCGACCGGCTTCACGGGCGCAGCGCCCGCCCTTTTGGACGACGTCCTCCCCAAAGCGGAGTCGCCGGCCGACATGCCCGCGCGCGCGACGGGCGCAAAGGCCGACCTTCTCCGTCGCTTCGAGGCTGCGCCCGCGGGCGAACGGGAAGCGCTGGTTCGCGAGCACGTACGGCGTGAGGTGCAGCGCGTCCTCGCGTTGAGCTCGAGCGACGCGGTGGAACCGCACCGCGGCCTCTTCGACATGGGCCTCGACTCGCTCATGGCCGTGGAGCTCCGCAATCGGCTCCAAGCGGCGGTGGGCTCCGCCGTGCCGCTTCCCACGACCCTGATCTTCGACGCACCCAACGTGCACACCTTGGCGACCGCCCTCGCCGCGCACCTCCGCGGCGCCCCGGCCACCGCGGCTGCACCGAACCACGCCGAGCGCCCGAGCGCCGAGGAGGCGATTGCCATCGTCGGCGCGGCGTGCCGATTTCCGGGGGCGCCCGATCTCGACGCCTTCTGGCGGTTGCTGCAAGGCGGCGTCGACGCCATTCGCGAGGTGCCGAAGGATCGCTGGAACATCGACGCCTTCTTCGATCCCGATCCGGCGGCGCCAGGCAAGATGTACACGCGCTGGGGCGGCTTCATCGATGGCATCGACCGGTTCGATGCGGACTTCTTTGGGATCGCGCCGCGCGAGGCGGTCAAGATGGACCCGCAGCACCGCATCCTGCTGGAGGTGTCGTGGCACGCGCTGGAGCACGCGGGGCTCGCCGCACACCGCCTGTCGGGAACGCGCACGGGGGTGTTCGTCGGCATCAGCGGCAACGACTATGCGCAGCTGCAGCTCAAGGCCGGCGATCCGACCCAGATCGACGCGTACTTTGCCGCGGGCAGCGCGCTCTCGGCCGCGGCGGGGCGGGTGGCGTACGTCCTCGGCTTGCAGGGCCCGGCGGTGGCCATCGATACGGCGTGCTCGTCGTCGCTGGTCGCGCTTCACCTCGCGTGCCGCAGCCTTCGCGCGGGGGAGACCTCCGTGGCGCTCGCGGGCGGGGTCAGCCTCGTCTTGATGCCCGAGACCAACGTGAACCTCTCGCGCGCCAACATGATGGCGAAAGATGGACGCTGCAAGACGTTCGACGCCGCCGCCGATGGCTATGTGCGGAGCGAGGGCTGCGGCGTCGTCGTGCTCAAGCGCCTGTCCGACGCCCTCGCGGCGGGCGACCGGATCCTCGCCATCGTGCGCGGCACCGCCGTGAATCAGGACGGAAAGAGCGTGGGGTTCACCGCGCCAAATGGCACCGCGCAAGAAGCGGTCATCCGCGAGGCGCTCGCCGACGCGCGCGTCGCGCCCGAGGCCGTGCAGGTGGTCGAGGCCCACGGCACCGGCACCCCGCTGGGCGATCCCATCGAGCTTCGCGCGCTCGGCGCCGTGCTCGGCGAAGGTCGCAAGGAGCCGCTCGTCGTCGGGTCGGTGAAGGCGAACGTGGGGCACCTCGAGGCGGCGGCCGGCATGGCGGGGCTCTTGAAGCTCGTGCTGGCGTTCGAGCACGAGACGTTCCCTCCACAAATTCACTTCCAAACGCCGAACCCGCAGATCCCGTGGGGGACGCTGCCGGTGACCATCCCGACGGCCCCCGTGCCCTGGCCCGCCTCCGCGCCGCGGTTTGCGGGGCTCAGCTCCTTCGGCTTCATCGGCACCAACGCCCATGCGATCCTCGAAGGGCCACCTGCGAATTTGCACGCTGAAAATTTACGGAATGCATATTCGCAATCCATGAATCCGTCGCCGCCTCGGGCGGTGCGCCCAGGGGTGCACGCGAACGCACCTTCACGGGACGCCTCGGTGCTGGCGCTCTCCGCAAAGGGCGAGGACGCGCTGCGCGAGCTCGCGGCGAGCTACGCCGAAGCGCTCGCTCACACACCGGACGAAGCGTGGCGCGACGTCTGCTTCAGCGCAAACACCGGCCGCGCGCCGCAGTCGTACCGCCTCGCGGTGGTCGCCTCCGCCTCGGCCGATGCTGCGCGCCTTCTCGCCGAGCGCCCCATCGCCCAGGCGTTTGGCGAGTGCCGCGTCGCCTTCCTCTACACCGGACAAGGATCGCAATACCCCGGCATGGGGAAGCACCTGTACGACACCGAGCCAGTCTTCCGCGCCGCGCTCGACCGCGCAGCGGCATTCCTCACGTCGCACCGCGAGCCCCCGCACCGCGAGCCCCCGCACCGCGAGCCCCCGCACCACGCATCCCCGCACCGCGAGCCCCCGCACCGCCAACCCCCGAACATCGGCCGCCCGCACCTCGACCGCCCCCTCCTCGACGTGATCTTCGGCGTCGCCGACGCAAACGGATCCGGCCACCCCGTTCTCGATCGAACCGCGTACACGCAGCCCGCCCTGTTCGCCCTCGAGTGGGCGCTCACGGAGCTATGGCGATCGTGGGGCATCACCCCGCACGTCGTCATGGGCCACAGCGTGGGCGAGTACGTGGCCGCGTGCGTGGCCGGCGTCCTCTCGTTCGAGGACGCCCTGACCCTCGTGGCCGCCCGCGGCCGTCTCATGCAGGCACTCCCGAGCGGCGGCGCCATGGCCGCCGTATTCGCCGATGAGCCGGAGCTGCGCGAGCTCTTGGAGCCGCACGCCGCCCACGTCGCGGTCGCTGCTTGGAACGGCGAGCGCGAGGCGGTGATCTCGGGCGCCTCGTCCGCCGTCGAAGCCATCACCGAGTCCCTCGCCGCGCGCGGCCGCAAAACGCGCCGGCTCGACGTTTCGCACGCCTTCCACTCGCCGCTCATGGATCCGATGCTCGACGCCTTCGAGGCCATCGCCTCCGAGCTTCGGTACGCGCCGCCGCGCATCGGCTTCGTATCGAACCTCACGGGCACGGCCGACGCGGATCCCACGAACGCCGCGTACTGGCGCCGCCATGTGCGCGAGCCCGTGCGCTTTGCCGACGGAATGCGCACCTTGCACGCGCAAGGCACGAACGTCTTCGTCGAGATCGGACCGAAGCCGACCTTGCTCGGCATGGGCCGGGGCTGCCTCCCCACTGGCCATGGCGTCTGGGTCCCCTCGCTGCGCAAAGGGCACGACGACCGGCGGCACATGCTCGAGGCGCTGGGCGCGTTGCACGTCGCGGGCCTCGAGCCCGATTGGCGCGCCGTGCATGATGGTGCCGGCGATGCGCCGCGGCGGCGGGTGCCGCTTCCCAGTTATCCGTTCCAGCGAAAACGGCATTGGGTCGAGGGGCTCGGCAAAGGTCCCGCCCCCGCGAGGATCGAGGGCGAGCACCCGCTCCTCGGCCGGCGCATCCGCTCGCCGGGGATCAAAGACGTCCTCTTCGAGGCCCGCCTCGGCGTAGACGCTCCGCGGCTCCTCGACGACCACCGCGTGCAGGGGCTCGCCGTCGTCTCGGGGCCGACCGAAGCCTCGATGATCATCGACGCGGCGACCAAGGTTCTGGGGGCGGGCACCGTGGTGTTCGACGAGATGGTCATCCAGGAGGCGTTCATCCTCCCCGACCAAGGGTATCGAACGGTTCATACGATCCTGACGCCCGACGGCAAGGGCGCGGCGCCGTTTCAGATCTGGAGCTGCAAAGAAGGCGACGCGTCGGATCCCTCGGCTTGGCATCGGCACTTGTCGGGGCGCGTTCGGGTGACGGACGAGGCCCCGCCCCCGTCGGCCTTCGCGCCGAGCTTCGAGGAGGTTCGCGCGCGCTGCATCGAAGAGATCTCGGGCGAGGACTTTTATCGGCTGGTGGCACCCAAGGGCGCATTCACCTTCGGTCCGACGTTCCTCAACATCACCAAGGCGTGGCGCCGCGATCGCGAGGCCCTCTGCGCGATGGATCTGCCCGAGGCGGTGCCCTTCTCCGAGGCCGACGCCTACCGCATCTACCCGAGCATGCTCGACGCCGGGTTTCAACTCTATGTCGCCACCCGCTACGGCGCGCGCACCGAGGACGCGGTCGACGGCTGGGTGCCCTTCGATCTCTCGAGCTTGCGCTTCTATGGGGTGCTCGGCCATCGCATGTGGTGCCACGTCACCGTCGAGGACGAAATCACCGGCAAGAGCGAGACCGCACGCGGCGAGTTCCGACTCTTCGACGCGTCGGGCGCCGTCGTCGCCCACGCCCCCCGCCTCGTCTTCAAACGCGCCCGGCGCGAAGCCTTGATGCGCGTCCGCGCGGCCTCCGAGGGAAAGAGCGACGCCCTCTACGATCTGGAGTGGCGCCCGTACGAACCCCCGCCCGCCGCCGGCGACCGCTCGCGCGGATGGACCATCGTGGGCCGCGGCGCCGAAGCCATCGCGCGCCTCTTGCCCGCCGCACGCGAAGGCGACGAGCGCGCAGGCATCGTCCACCTCGGCGCCCTCGATCCCGACGCGACCCCGCGCGCGCTCCTGGCCAGCGTGCTCCCTCGAATCCAAGAGCTCGTGAGCTCGGGCGGCGCGCGCAAACCGCGGCTCTGGATCGTGACGCGGGGCGCGCAGGCCGTGGGCGGCGGCGCGGTCGATCCGACGGCTGCACCGCTTTGGGGCCTCGGAAAGGTCATCATGGTCGAGCACCCGGAGATCTGGGGCGGCCTGATCGATCTCGATCCGAACGCCGAGCCCGCGGACGCCGAGGCGAAGCTCGTCGTCGATCGCATCACCGCCGCACCGGCGCAGCCCTCGGAGGACCACTTCGCGCGCCGTGGTGGCCAATGGCATGTCGCGCGCCTCGGGCGGACCCGCACGAAGGACTCCGGTCACGCGCCCGCGATCCGCGCCGACGCCTCGTATCTGGTGACCGGCGGGCTCGGGGCCCTCGGCCGCGAGGTCGCGCGCTGGCTCGTGGCACGCGGCGCGCGAAACGTCGTGCTCCTCGGCCGGAGCGCCCCCGGCCCCGAAGCGCTGCGGGGCCTGGCGGAGCTCGAGCCCCACGTGCGCGTCGTGCAGGCCGACGTTGCGCGCCGCGACGAGCTTGCGCGCGTGCTGGCCGACCTCCAATCCGGCCCTCCGTTGCGCGGCGTGATTCACGCGGCCGGCGTCCTCGCCGACGGCCTCCTCGCCGAGCAACCGTGGGAGAAGTTCGAGCCCGCGCTCGCCGCCAAGATCGAGGGCGCGTGGAACCTTCACGAGCTCACCGCCGATTGCCCGCTCGACTTCTTCGTCCTCTTCTCCTCCGCGGCCTCCTTGTTCGGTTCGGCCGGCCAAGGAAACTACGCCGCCGCCAACGCCTTCATGGACGCGCTCGCGCATCATCGCCGCGCGCGCGGGCTCCCGGCCGTGAGCGTGAACTGGGGCCCGTGGGCCGACGTGGGGATGGCCGCCGATCCGCTCCGCCGCCGCTGGACGGACTTCGGTGTCGACCCGATCCCGCCCGAGCAAGGCCTGGCCGCGCTCGCGAGCATCCTCGGTCGCGACACCGCACAGATCGGCGTCCTGTTCGCGCGGTGGGGCAAGCTGTTCGAAAAGTTCGCGCCGGGCACCGAGCCGAGCTTGTTCCAGGAGCTCGTGCGCGAGGTTCGCCGCACCGAGCCCGCGGCGCCCGACCCGAGCGATCTGGCCGCTCGAATTCGAAAGGCGCCCGCCAAGAAGCGCCGCGAGCTCCTCATCGAGCAGGTGGGCCGCTGGAGCGCGGCGATCCTCGGCGTGGAGGCGAAGGGCGGGCTCGATCGCAAAAAGGCCCTCTTCGACGCGGGGCTGGACTCGCTCATGGCCGTCGAGCTGCGCAACCGCCTGCAGAACGCGGTGGGCGTTCCGCTACCCCCCACGTTGGTGTTCGAGCACCCCACGGTCGAAGCGCTCTCCGACTTCCTGCTCGACAGCGCCTTCGCGGACGAACGCGATCCGGACGCACAGGCGAAGAGCGGTACGAACGCGCCGAACGCCACCCAGGAGACGGAGCTCGACGGATTGTCCGGCAAGGAGCTCTTCGACCTGCTCGATGGAGAGCTCTCCGAGATTCGAACCCTGCTCGAGGAACCATGAACCAGGACGGCCAGGACCACGACAACCAAGCGCGCCTCAAGGAGGCTCTGGTCGCGATCAAGAAGCTTCGCGCAAAGGTCGAAGCCGTGGAGCGAGCGAAGGCGGAGCCCATCGCGGTGATCGGGATTGGCTGCCGATTCCCCGGGCGCTCGAACGGCCCCGACGCGTTCTGGCATCTGCTCGAGCAGGGCATCGACGCCATGGTCGACGTCCCCGAGAGCCGCTGGAACCACGCCGACTATTACGATCCGGATCCGGACGCCGCCGGCAAAATCTACGTCCGGCAAGCGGGCTTCATCGACGACGTCGACAAGTTCGACGCCAGCTACTTCGGCATCTCGCCGCGCGAAGCGGCCGCCCTCGATCCGCAGCAGCGGCTGGTGCTCGAGGTCGCGTCCGAGGCCCTGGAGCACGCCGGGCAAGACCCTGCGGCGCTGGCCAACACCCCCGCGAGCGTCTTCATCGGCGTCATGGGGAACGACTATTCGTACCTCCAGATCAAGAAGGACAACCCCAAGCGCATCGACCCGTACACGGGAACGGGCTACGCGTGGAGCTTCCTCGCGGGCCGTCTTTCGCACGCGCTGGGGTTGCAGGGGCAAAGCATCGTCCTCGATACCGCGTGCTCGTCCTCGCTCGTGGGCGTGCACCTCGCTTGCCGAAGCCTGCGCAGCGGGGAGTCGAGCCTGGCCATCGCGGGGGGCGTGAACTTGATGCTCGCGCCCGAGCCGACCATGATCATGTGCCGTCTGCGCGCGCTCGCGCCGGATGGCCGCTGCAAAACCTTCGACGCCGCCGCCGACGGCTACGGGCGCGGCGAGGGGTGCGGGATGATCGTCCTCAAGCGCCTCTCGGACGCCGAGGCCGCAGGGGATCGCGTGCTCGCCGTGATCCGAGGGACGGCCTCGAACCACGACGGTCCGTCCGCCGGCCTCACCGTCCCAAATGGGCGCGCGCAAAAAGACGTGATCCGGCGCGCCCTCGCGGACGCCCGCGTGCCGCCGGCCGACGTGAGCTACGTGGAGGCCCATGGTACGGGCACCGAGCTCGGCGATCCCATCGAGCTGCGTGCGCTCTGGGCCGTGCTGGGCGAGGGTCGCGATGAGGCCCGGCGTTTGCGCGTGGGGTCGGTCAAGACGAACTTCGGGCACTTGGAGGGTGCGGCCGGGATCTCGGGGCTCATCAAGTTGATCCTGTCGTTGCACCACAAGACGATCCCCGCGCATCTGCACTTGAAGAATCGGAGCGAGCACGTCGCGTTCCGCGATTTGCCGATCGAAATTCCGACCTCCAGCGCGCCGTGGGACGTGGCGCTCGGGAAGACGCGCATCGGTGGCGTGAGCTCGTTTGGCTTGAGCGGGACCAATGCGCATATCGTGGTGGAGGAAGCGGCGGCGCGGCCGGCGTTGGCTGGGCCGGTCTTGGCGAGCGCCGAGGGCGAAGAGCGTGCGTGGTTGGTGCCCGTGTCGGCGAAGACGGCGGATGCGCTGCGCGCGCGTGCGAGGTCGTGGGGGGAGTGGCTTGCGCGGGGCGCGGATGCGGATGCGGATGCGGGTGCAGGCGCGGACGCTGCGATGGGCGCGGGCGTAGCACTAAGCGATGTGGCGTACACGGCATCGCGTCGTCGTGCGGTGCACGAGCATCGTCTGGCGGTGGTGGCGTCGACGCGCGGAGAGCTGGTGGAGCGGTTGGGTGCGTTCGCAGCGGGGGAGGCGCGCGAGGGGGTGGCGTGGGCGGTGGCGAGCGGGCGCGCGCCGAAGGTGGTGTTCGTGTATCCGGGGCAAGGCTCGCAGTGGGTGGGGATGGGGCAAGAGCTTCGTGCGCGTGAGCCCGTGTTTCGCGAGGCGCTGGAGGCGTGCGCCAAGGCGATGGGGCCGTATCTGGATGGATCGTTGCTCGAAGAGCTGGGCGCGCCCGAGGAAAAATACCACCTGACGCGAATCGACAGGGTGCAACCGATGCTGTTTGCGATGCAGGTATCGCTGACGGCGCTCTGGCGAGCGTGGGGCGTGGAGCCGGACGCGGTGATGGGCCACAGCATGGGGGAGGTCGCGGCGGCGTACGTGGCGGGCGCGTTGAGCCTAGAGGACGCGGCGCGTGTGATCTGCGAGCGAAGCAAGTTGGTGACGCGCGCCGCGGGGCGCGGGGGAATGGCGCTCACGGAGCTAAGTCTTTCAGAGGCCAAAGTCGCGATTGCGAAGTACGGAGAGCGCGTATCGATCGCGGCGTCGAATAGCCCGAGGTCGACGGTGTTGTCGGGCGAGAAAGAAGCGCTGGAGGAAATTCTAAGAGAGCTGGGAGAGCGAGGAGTTTTCGCGCGATGGGTGCGCGTGGACTTCGCATCGCACAGCGCACAAATGGATCCCTTGCGCGGAGAGCTCTTGGAGCGGCTGCGCGGCATTCGGCCAAAGGCCGGAACGGTGGCGATCCACTCGACGTTGCTGGGGCGGGTGATCGACGGGAGCGAGATGGACGCGAAGTACTGGGGGGACAACCTGCGGGAGCCTGTGCTGTTGGCGAGGATGGTGGGACGGCAGCTGGAGGAGGAAGAGGGAACGGTGTTCGTGGAGGTGAGCGCGCACCCGATCCTGACGACGGACGTGGAGGCGTGCGGAGCGAAGGCGGTGCAGCCGACCTTGAGGCGCCATACGCCCGAGCGGGCGAGCATGCTGGGGACGTTGGGAGCGCTGTGGTCGGCGGGCAGCGCGATCGACTGGTCGCGCCAGCACCCGAAGGCTGGCCAGGTGGTCGACCTTCCAACGTACCCATGGCAGCGCCAGCGCTACTGGATGGAGGACGGCAAACGTCACGGTGGCACCAGCGCACGCGCGTTTGGCACCTCGGCGCATCCGCTCTTGGGGGACGCGTTTTCGTCGTCCTCCGCCCCGGGCACCCGCTTTTGGGAGATCGACCTCGACGTGGAGCGGCTCCCGTGGCTCTCGGATCATCGGGTCGAAGGCGCCATGGTCGTGCCCGCGGCCGCCTACGCCGAGATGGTCCTTGCCGCGGCCGACGAGGGATTCGGCGCGCGCACCCCCACGCTCCTCGACGTCGCCTTCGTGCGCCCGCTCTTCGTGTCCGAGCGCGCCCCGGCGCGGGTGCAGCTGGTGCTCGCGCGCGAAGCCGGGCACCTCGCCTCGTTTCAAATCGCGAGCAAAGTGGCGCCCGCGTCATCGTCGCCGTCCACCTCCGACGAGACATGGACGGTGCACGCCAAGGGCCTCGTCCGTCTCGATGCCGGCCCCGGAGAGGAGCCTGCGCACGCGGCATCGTGGGATCCGATTCGTGCACGTTGCACCGACACCGTGCCGACCGAAGCGCACTACGAGGCCATGCGCGCGCGCGGCCTCGACTACGGCCCCAGCTTTCAGGGGCTCGCTCGAATCGCGCGCCGCGATGGCGAGGCGCTCGGTCGAGTCGAGCTTCCCCCTGCGGCCGATCCCTCGGCGTTCACCTTGCATCCGGCCCTTCTCGACGCGTGCTTCCAAACCTTGGGCGCGGCCGCCCCTTCGGCGCTGGTCGCCGACGGCGATGCCTATCTGCCGGTGGCCATCGCCCGCATGCGCTCGGCGGCCCGCGCGCGCGGACCGCTCATGGTCCACGCGACGGTGGACCCTACGAACCCGAACAGCGCAACGTTTCGAGGCGACTTGCGCCTCTACGACGAAGAGGGACACCTCGTCGCCGAGGTCCTCGGGCTCACCGCCAAGCGCCTGGACGGCTCGCGCTCCGATGTGAGCCGATGGTTCTACGAGCTCGCCTTTCGTCCGGCGCCCGCCGCGGACCAAGCTCCCGCCATCCACGGCACGTGGGCCATCCTCGAAGACAGCACCGGGGTGGGCCGCACCCTCGCGGCCCGGCTCGAAGCCCGCGGCGCCGCCGTCGAGCGCATCGCGCCCGATGCGCACCTCACGTTCCACCACGCGCACGGCGCGCCCGATCACGTCGTCTACCTCGGCGCGCTGGACGCCCCGAAACCCGACGGGGCGAGCCTCGCCTGGCTGCACGCGGCGGAAGCCTTGGGACCCGCGCGCGTCCTCGACCTGGTGAAGCGCTTCGCCGGAACGACCACGCGCCTGTTCATCGTCACGCGCGGGGCCCAGAGCGCCGGCGACGAACCTACCGCGCTCCCCGCGCGCACCCCGCTCACCGGCCCGATCGCGCCCACCGCGATCGAACAGGCGGCGGTCTGGGGCTTTTGCCGCTCCGCGCGCCTCGAGCACCCCGAGCTGCGGATCACCTGCATCGACCTCGACCCGCGCGCCGACGCGTCCGAACAGCTCGAACGCGAGCTCCTCGCCTCGGATCGCGAGCCGGAGATCGCCCTGCGCGACGGGAAACGCTACGCCGCGCGTCTGGTCCGGAGCGACATTTCGCCGCCGCTGGCGTCACCTACCCGCGCGGGAACGTCCGTGCACGAGGACGAGCCGCTCACCCCCGCCGGCCACCGCGCCTACCGCCTGGAGATCGACGCCCCGGGCGTGCTCGATCGCATGAAGCTGCGCGAGATGGGCCGGCGCCCGCCTGGCCCCGGCGAGGTCGAAATCCGCACCCACGCGGCCGGCCTCAACTTCCTCGACGTGCTCGGCGCCATGGGCATGCGACCGGACCTCGATCCCGCCGGCGGCGTTCGGCTCGGCGGCGAGCTCGCGGGCACCATCGTGGCCGTCGGTGAAGGCGAGACCGCGTTTCGGATCGGTGACGAGGTCCTCGCCATCGGGCCGAACGCCTTTGCCTCCCATGTCACCACCCGCGCGGAGCTGGTGGCGCACAAACCCAAGCACCTCACCTTCGAGCAGGCCGCCGCCCTCCCCGTGGCCTTCCTGACGGCCCACTACGCGCTGAATGTCGTCGGGCGCCTTCGAAAGGGCGAGCGCGTCCTCATTCACTCGGCCTCGGGCGGCACCGGCCTCGCCGCCATGGCCCTCGCCCGCTGCGCAGGCGCCGAAATCCTCGCGACCGCCGGCACCCACGAAAAACGCGAATACCTGCGCACCCTCGGCGCCGCGCACGTCTTCGATTCGCGCTCGCTCGCGTTTGCGGAGGGCGTGCGCGCGGCGACGGGCGGGCGCGGGGTCGACGTGGTCCTCAACTCCCTCGCGGGGGAGGCCGTCCCCGCGAGCCTCGCCTGCCTCGCGCCATATGGCCGCTTCCTCGAGATCGGCAAGCGCGACATCTACGACAACAGCAAGCTCGGTCTCCTCCCGTTCCAGAAGAACCTCACGTACGCCGCCATCGACCTCGCGCGCATGTTCCTCGAGCGCCCCGCGCTCTGCGGCGACCTGCTTCGGGAGATCGTCGCCTGGATGGAGGCCGACACCCTGCGCCCGCTCCCCACGAACGCGCGCCCCATCACCCGCGCGGCCGACGCGTTCCAGGACATGGCGCAAGCCCGCCACACGGGAAAGCTCGTGCTCACGGTGGGCGATCCCGCGACCGCCATCGCCCCGTTCCAAGGGGCCGTGCGATCCGATGGCACCTACCTGGTGACGGGGGGCCTCGGCGGTCTCGGTCTGGTCGTCGCCGCGTCGCTCGCCGCGCGCGGAGCCCAGCGCGTGCTGCTCGTGGGTCGAAGCGCGCCCTCCGATGCGGCCGCAGCAGCCATCGCAGCGCTCGAGGCGCGAGGCGTGCGCGCGATCGTCGGGAGCGTGGATGTGAGCGACCGCGGCGCGCTGGCGAGCTTCCTCGCCGCCTCGAGCGATCCGGCGCGTCCGCTGCGCGGCGTCGTTCACGCCGCGGCGGTCCTCGACGATGCCGTCGTTCGAACGCTCGACGCCGCGCGCCTGCGCCGCGTGGCCGCGCCGAAGGCGGACGGCGCGTGGAACCTCCACGTGCTCACCCTCGACCAGCCCCTCGACTTTTTCGTGTCCTTCTCCTCGGTGGCGGGCGTCCTTGGCTCGCCGGGTCAAGCCAACTACGCGGCGGCGAACGCCTTCCTCGATGCGCTGGCGCACCACCGCCGCGCGCTCGGCTACGCGGCGCAGAGCCTCGACTGGGGACCGTTCGCGGAGGTCGGGCTCGCCGCGGCGAGCTCGAACCGAGGTGCGCGGCTGGCGTCCAAAGGGTTCTCGAGCATCACGCCGTCGCGCGGCATGGAGGCCTTCGAAGAGGCGCACGGCAAGGGCGTGCAGCGCATCGTGATGCCCCTCGATCTCGCCCGCCTCCGGCGCGAGGATCCCCGCGTCCTCGACCACCCGCTCCTCGCGGTGCTCGCCGCCGAGCGCGAGGGCGCAGCGGATGCCATGGCGGGCGCACGGCCGAGGACCGCGCTGCGTGAAGCCGTTCGCGCGGCGTCCGGCATCGACGCGAGGCGCGAGCTGATTGAAACGCACCTGCGCGAGCAGATCGCCCGCACGCTCCGCGTCGCGCCGAGCAAGCTCGAGGTGGCGCACCCGCTCAAGGGAAAGGGGATCGACTCGCTCATGGCCATGGAGCTGAAGAACCGCATCGAGGCCGAGCTCGGCGTCGCGCTGCCCGTGGTGAAGTTCCTCGCGGGGCCCAGCGTCGCCGAGCTGGCCGCCGATCTCCTCGAGCGGTTCGCCGCCGAGGACGCGCTCGACCTCGTGCTCGAGCTCGAGCCGAACGGCGCCGCGGAAAAGGCCGGCGAAGGCGCATCCGAAGACATGGAGATCGTCCGACTATGAACCTCACCGAACTTCTCTCCGAGCTCTCGCAGCGCGGCATCCAGATCTCCGCCGAGGCCGGGCACCTCGATATCCGCGCGCCCAAGGGCTCGCTCACCCCCGGGCTGCGCGAGCAGCTCGCCCGCTACAAGGCCGAGATCCTCGAGCTTCACCGCCAGCGCACGAGCGGCAAGGCGAGCCTCGAGCTGCCGCAAATTGCGCCCGATCCCGCGCACCGGCACGAGCCCTTTCCGCTCACCGACATTCAACAGGCGTATTGGATCGGCCGCAGCGGGAGCTTTGCGCTGGGCGACATCTCGATCCACATCTACTCCGAGATCGACGCCGTGGATCTCGATCTCGAGCGGCTCGGGGCCGCGTGGCGGGAGGTCGTCCTTCGCCACGACATGCTCCGCGCCGTGGTGCTGCCGAGCGGCGAACAGCAGATCCTCGCCGAGGTGCCCCCGTACCAAATCCGAACGACCGACCTTCGCGGCAAACCCCGGCATGACGTCGACGAGGCCCTCGCGGGCATCCGAGAGCGCCTCTCGCACCAGGTCTTTCCGGCCGACACCTGGCCCTCGTTCGAGATCCACGCGACGCTGCTGGATGGCGCGGACGGCGGACGCACCCGGATTCACACCAGCATCGATCTGCTCAACATCGACGGCGGGAGCCTGCTCATCCTGAACCAGGATTGGATCCAGGCTTACACGTCCCCCTCGTCCCTGCCGCCCCTGACCCTCTCGTACCGCGACTACGTGCTGGCGGAGCGGGCGCTCCACGAGAGCGCGATCTATGCGCGCTCCCTCGACTACTGGAAGAAGCGCATCGCGGACTTGCCGCCCGCGCCCGATCTGCCGCTCGCGCAAAGCCCGTCGAGCATCGAAAAGACACGCTTCGTCCGCCGCACGGCGCACGTCCCCGCCGAGCGCTGGGGTGCGGTGATCGCGCACGCCAAGTCGCAAGGGCTCACCGCGTCGGCGGTGCTCCTGGCCGTGTTCGCCGAGGTGCTCGCGGTCTGGAGCAAGAGCCCGCGCTTCACGGTGAATGTCACCCTCTTCAACCGCCTCCCGCTGCACCCTCAGGTGAACGACATCCTGGGCGACTTTACATCCATGATCCTTTGCGCCATCGATGGCGGGGCGGATTCGTTCGTAGCCCGCGCGCGCGCGGTGCAGGAGCGCCTGTGGACGGATCTGGAGTACCGCTATGTGAGCGGGGTGGAGGTGCTGCGCGAGCTCGGCCGCGCGCGTGCGTACGAGGGCACGGTGGGGGGCGCGATGCCGGTGGTGTTCACCAGCATGTTGAGCCTCGGCTCGCAGGGCTACACGCCGCCCGCGACGACGTGGAAGTCGCTCGGCGAGGCCGTGTTCGCGCTCTCGCAGACGCCGCAAGTGTGGCTCGACTGCCAAGTCTTCGAAGAGGAGGGCGCGCTTCATTGCCACTGGGACGCGGTCGAGGCCCTCTTCCCCGATGGGATGCTCGACGACATGTTCGCGGCCTACCGCGACGGCATCGAGCGCCTCGCGCGCGATCCGTCGCTCTGGACCCGAACGTCGCCCCAGCTCGTCGGCCCCCCTGCTTCGCAGCTCGCGCAACGCGCCGCGATCAACGCGACCGACGTGCCCTATCCCCACGCGTCGCTCGCCGCGCTCTTCGACGCGCGCGCGGCCGCGCAGCCCGATGCGATGGCAGTCGTCACCACGCACCTGCGCCTCACGTATGGCGAGCTTCGGGCGCGCGCGGCGCATGTGGGGAAGCGCCTCGCCGAGCTGGGGGTGCGCCCGGATGCGCGGGTGGCGGTGGTGATGGAGAAAGGGTGGGAACAGGTGGTGGCCGTTCTGGGTACGCACCGCGCGGGGGCCGCGTATCTGCCCATCGATCCGGAGGTGCCCGCCGAGCGGCTGCGCTCTTTGCTCGCGCAAGGTGAGGTGACCCTCGCCCTCACGCAAGGACACCTCGATCGCGCGCTCGCCTGGCCCGATGGAGTGCGCCGGGTGGTGGTGAACGAGGCGCCTCCGCCCGCGGGCGATCTTCCTGCGCCCAGGGAGTGGCCGCGCCCCGATCACCTGGCGTACGTGCTCTACACGTCGGGGTCCACGGGGGAGCCCAAGGGCGTCATGATCGAGCACCGGAGCGTGGTAAATCGGGTCCACGACATCAACCGGCGCTTTTCGGTGGGGCCCGAGGATCGGGCGCTCATGCTCTCGGCGCTGCACCACGATCTGTCCGTCTACGACGTGTTCGGTATCTTGGCCGCGGGCGGGACCTTGGTGATCCCGGACGCCGCGCTCGTGAAAGAACCTTCGCACTGGGCCGACTTGGCGGCGCGCGAGGGGGTGACCTTTTGGAACTCTGTGCCGGCCTTCCTCGAGATGCTCGTGGAGCACCTGGAGAACACCGCGGCCGCCCCGCGCCCCGCGTCGCTGCGCACGGTGATCCTCGCCGGCGATTGGATCCCCGTGACATTGCCGGACCGGCTTCGTGCGCTCGTTGCCAAGGCAACGTTCGTGGCGTCGGGGGGGCCCACGGAGACCACCGTTTGGGACATCGTGAACGTGGTCGGCGAGGTCGATCCCCGTTGGTCGAGCATTCCGTACGGCAAGCCGCTGGCGAACGCGCGCTACCACGTCTTGGACGATGCGCTGGAGCCGCGGCCCACGTGGGTGCCCGGCGAGCTCTATATCTCCGGCAGCGGGCTCGCGCGCGGTTACTTTCGCGATCCCGAGAAGACGGCGGCGAAGTTCATCGTGCACCCGCGCACCGGCGAGCGCCTTTATCGCAGCGGCGATATGGGGCGCTGGCTGCCCGATGGGAACATCGAATTTTTGGGCCGCGAGGACTTTCAGCTCAAGATCCAAGGGCACCGCATCGAGCTCGGCGAGATCGAGGCTGCCCTCGCGCAGCACCCGGCGGTTCGCTCTGCGGTCGTGGTGGCCACGGGGAGCCGCCATCGGCTGCAGTTGATCGCGCATGTCGTGGCCGAGAAACGGGCGGGTGGCGATGTGAATGCGGATGAGGGCGTGGCGTTGCACGGGAGCGCGGCGTTGCACGGGGGCGCGGCGTCGGGTGAGAGCGCGGCGTCGGGCGAGAACGCGGCGTCGGGCGAGAACGCGAATGCGGTGCGCAATTTGTACGCGAGCTCGCAGCAGGGCGTCCTGACGGATCCGGTGGAGCGCCTCGAGTTCAAGTTGAGGCACGCCGGCATTCGCAAGCTCGTTCCCGGTCAGAGCGCGATCGACCTCGGTTCTCCTGGAGGCGACGGGGTCGATCGCACGGCGTATGCGTGGCGCCAGAGTCATCGTCGGTTTTCGCCGGCGCCGGTTGCGCGCGAGAAGCTCGCGCGGCTGCTCGGCGTGCTAGCCGGTATCGACCAGGGTGGAATCACGAAGTACCGATATCCATCCGGTGGAGGACTGTACCCGGTGAGGACGTACGTGTACGTGGCGCCCGGGCGGGTCGAGGGGCTCGCGGGCGGCGCTTACTACCACGATCCGGAGGCGCACCGCCTTCATCGCATTCGCGCCGAGGTGCAGTTCCCGCGCGACGCGCACGCGCCGCAGAATCGGGCCATCTTCGACGGCGCGGCGTTCGGCATCTTTCTCGTCGGTCACATGGATGCCATCGCGCCGATGTACGGTGAGCTGTCGCGCGACTTCTGCATGCTGGAGGCGGGCTACATGGGTCAGCAGCTCATGCTGGAGGCGCCCGCGCACGGAGTGGGACTTTGTCCGCTGGGGATCGTGGACCTCGCCGCCGTCCGCCCCTTCTTCGATCTCGCGGCGGCCGACGTTCTGTGCCACGTGCTGCTCGGCGGCGGCATCGACCCGGTGCAGGTGCGCGAGCTCCCGTCACCGTGCGACGCCGCGCCGGCCACGGCGCCCTCGTTGGCCGACGAGCTCGAGGAATTTCTGAAACAGAAGCTCCCGAAGCACATGGTTCCGGCCATCGTGCTGCGCGACGCGCTGCCGCTCACGGCGAATGGAAAGGTCGATCGCAAGGCGCTGTCGGCGACCTCCGTTTCACCCGCACCGGTGAAGCACGTGGCGCCGGACAGCGCGATGGAGCGCACGCTCGCGGCGATCGTGGGCGAGGTGCTGCGCACCGCGGGGGAGCCGAGCATCCAAGAGAACTTCTTCGAGCTCGGCGCCAACTCGGTCCACGTCGTTCAAATCTGCAACAAGATCCGGCAGACCATCGGGGTCGATTTGAAGGTGACCGAGGCCTTTCGATTTCCGACCATTCAACTCCTCGCGCAGCGGCTGGCCCAGGAGCCGGCGGGCGAGGCCTCGGTCGATCGAGGACGCGGTCGCGCCGAGGCCCGACTTGCTTCGCGCGGGCGGCGAGGGCGCTGACCATGGGAAACTTCGATATCGCCATCATCGGGATGGCCGGACGCTTTCCGGGCGCCCGCGATCTCGACGCATTCTGGCGCAACCTGCGGGACGGCGTCGAATCCATCGCGACCTTCGACGACGCGGAGCTGCGCGCGCTCGGGGTGCCGCCGGCCCTCCTCGCGCGACCCGAATACGTCAAAGCCGCCCCCATCCTCGACCCGGGCGACGTCGAGCGCTTCGACTCGGGCTTCTTCGGCTTTGCACCGAAGGAGGCCGACGTGCTCGATCCGCAGCACCGCATCTTCATGGAGTGCGTCTGGGAGGCGCTCGAGCGCGGCGGCTACGATCCGCGCGCGTTCGAGGGTTCCATCGCGCTCTTCGCGGGCGCGAGCCTCTCGACGTACTTGCTCGCCAACCTCTCGGCGGAGGGGCCCGAGCTCACGCTCTCCGTCGAGAATCTGCAGACCTTGATCGGCAACGACAAGGACTATCTGGCCACGCACATCGCCTACAAGCTGGATCTCCGCGGGCCCGCCGTGACGGTGCAGACCGCGTGCTCCACATCGCTGGTGGCCGTGCACCTCGCTTGCCAGTGCCTGCTCGACGGGGAGGCCGATATGGCCCTCGCCGGGGGGGTGACCGTTCGCGTGCCGCAAAAGTCCGGTTACCTCGCCGAGGAAGGCGGCATCTTCGCGCCCGATGGGCACTGCCGGACCTTCGATGCGCGCGCAAAAGGTACCCTCTTTGGCAGCGGCGCCGGGGTGGTGCTCCTCAAGCCGCTCGAAAAGGCGCTCGAGGACGGCGACCGGATCCATGCGGTCATCAAAGGCTCCGCCGTGAACAACGACGGCGCGCGCAAAATCGGATACACGGCGCCGTCCACCGACGGTCAGGTGCGCGTTCTCTCCGAGGCGCTCGCGGTGGCGCAGGTCGCGCCCGAGACGATGGACTACATCGAGTGCCATGGAACGGCGACGCCGCTGGGCGATCCGATCGAGGTCGCGGCGCTGACGGAGGTCTTTCGGGTGGGGGGGAGTGGATCGGGGAGTGGCGTTGTCGAGCGCCATGGAACGGCGACGCCGCTGGGCGATCCGATCGGGGGCACGGCGCTGACGGAGGTCTTTCGGGTGGGGGGGAGTGGATCGGGGAGTGGCGTTGTCGAGCGCCATGGAACGGCGACGCCGCTGGGCGATCCGATCGGGGGCACGGCGCTGACGGAGGTCTTTCGGGTGGGGGGGAGTGGATCGGGGAGTGGCGTTGTCGAGCGCCATGGAACGGCGACGCCGCTGGGCGATCCGATCGGGGGCACGGCGCTGGCGGAGGTCTTTCGGGTGGGGGGGAGTGGTGTGGGAGGGAGTGGATCGGGGAGCGGTGCGGGCGGGAGCGGTGCGGGCGGGAGCGGTGCGGGCGCCGGTGTTGGGTCGAGTGGGGTGGACGGTCGCGCGTACAGGGCGGCAACGAGAAAGCTTTGTGCGCTGGGATCGGTGAAGACGAATGTGGGGCACCTCGAGTCGGCTGCGGGGATCGCGGGGTTGATCAAGACCGTGCTGGCGCTCGAGCACGAGGAGCTTCCGCCGAGCCTTCACTTCGTCGAGGCGAATCCGGAGATTGATTTTGCGAAGAGCCCCTTTCGTGTGAACGCGCGTCTTGCGCCCTGGCGGCGTGGTGCGCTTCCACGGCGTGCGGGGGTGAGCTCCTTCGGTATTGGCGGTACCAATGCGCACGTCGTGCTCGAAGAGGCGCCGGCGATGCCACGGGTAGCAAATGCCAAGGACGACGGGCGCGCGTGGCTGGTGCCCGTGTCGGCGAAGACGGCGGATGCGCTGCGTGCGCGTGCGAGGTCGTGGGGGGAGTGGCTTGCGCGGGGCGCGGATGCGGTCGCCGACGCAGGCGCGGATGCGGTCGCCGATGCAGGCGCGGATGCGGTCGCCGATGCAGGCGCGGACGTGGTCGCAGGCGCGGGTGGGGGTGCAGGCGTAGGTGCAGGCGCGGACGCTGCGATGGGTGCAGGCGCGGGCGCAGCACTAAGCGATGTGGCGTACACGGCGTCGCGTCGTCGGGCGGTGCACGAGCATCGTTTGGCGGTGGTGGCGTCGACGCGCGGAGAGCTGGTGGAGCGGTTGGGTGCGTTCGCAGCGGGGGAGGCGCGCGAGGGTGTGGCGTGGGCGGTGGCGAGCGGGCGCGCGCCGAAGGTGGTGTTCGTGTATCCGGGGCAAGGCTCGCAGTGGGTGGGGATGGGGCAGGAGCTTCGTGCGCGTGAGCCCGTGTTTCGCGAGGCGCTGGAGGCGTGCGCCAAGGCGATGGGTCCGTATCTGGATGGATCGTTGCTCGAAGAGCTGGGCGCGCCCGAGGAGAAATACCACCTGACGCGAATCGACAGGGTGCAACCGATGCTGTTTGCGATGCAGGTATCGCTAACGGCGCTCTGGCGAGCGTGGGGCGTGGAGCCGGACGCGGTGATGGGCCACAGCATGGGGGAGGTCGCGGCGGCGCACGTGGCGGGCGCGTTGAGCCTAGAGGACGCGGCGCGCGTGATCTGCGAGCGAAGCAAGTTGGTGACGCGCGCCGCGGGGCGCGGGGGAATGGCGCTCACGGAGCTAAGTCTTTCAGAGGCGAAAGCCGCGATTGGGAAGTACGGAGAGCGGGTATCGATCGCGGCGTCGAACAGCCCGAGGTCGACGGTGTTGTCGGGCGAGAAAGAAGCGCTGGAGGAAATTCTAAGAGAGCTGGGAGAGCGAGGGGTTTTCGCGCGATGGGTGCGCGTGGACTTCGCATCGCACAGCGCACAAATGGACCCCTTGCGCGGAGAGCTCTTGGAGCGGCTGCGCGGCATTCGGCCAAAGGCCGGAACGGTGGCGATCCACTCGACGTTGCTGGGGCGGGTGATCGACGGGAGCGAGATGGACGCGAAGTACTGGGGGGACAACCTGCGGGAGCCTGTGCTGTTGGCGAGGATGGTGGGACGGCAGCTGGAGGAGGAAGAGGGAACGGTGTTCGTGGAGGTGAGCGCGCACCCGATCCTGACGACGGACGTGGAGGCGTGCGGAGCGAAGGCGGTGCAGCCGACCTTGAGGCGCCACACGCCCGAGCGCGCGAGCATGCTGGGGACGTTGGGAGCGCTGTGGTCGGCGGGTAGTGCGATCGACTGGTCGCGCCAGCACCCGAAGGCTGGCCAGGTGGTCGACCTTCCGACGTACCCATGGCAGCGCCAGCGCCACTGGATCGAACCGCGATCCCGCACCGGCACGCGCCGAATCCGGCAAGGCGCACACCCGTTCATCGGCGACCCCGTCGAGCTGGCCGGGGAAGCGCGCACGACCCTGTTCGAAGGTCGAATCGACGCGGCCCACACGCCGTACCTCGAGGACCACCGGGTCGAGGGGCTCGTCGTTCTCCCGGGCACCGCGTACCTCGAAATGGCGCTCGCGGCCGCGGAGCACCTCTTCGAATCTCATAACGAGACGAATATCCTCGAAAATGCCCCACAGCGTGGCGAGACTCCTGTCCTCGAAAATGTCACCTTCGAAGGCTTGATGGCCCTCCCCACGGCCCCCGCGGGCGCATCGGCCGCGCGCGATGTCCAGCTCCGCGCGACGTCCGACGGTTCCCCTCGGCACGCCTTTCACATTCACAGCCGCGGCGACGGCGCCGATGGCACCTGGACGGCGCACGCATCGGGCACCCTCGGTCGCGCCCCGGCGCGAGAGCACCCCACAATACCGCTCGAGGAGGTGCGCGCGCGCCTCGGTACACACGTTCCCGGGCACGCGCACTACGAGGCGCTGGCCGCGCGCGGCCTCGAGTACGGCGCGCGCTTTCGAGGCGTCGAGGAGCTGTGGCGACGCGACGGCGAAGCGCTCGGCCGCATCGAGCTGCCCGACGCCTTGCGGGCCGAGTCGTCCGCGTACCGCATTCATCCCGCGCTTCTGGACGCGGCGTTTCAGGTCCTCGCCGGCGCGCTGCCGCTCGACGCGACGGGAACGAACGACGCGTACCTGCCCGTCGGCGTAGCCCGACTCACCCTTCGCGACCGCCCCGCCGCGAAGGGTTTCAGCCACGCCGTGCTTCGCACCACCGAATCCGGCGATTTCCAAGGCGACATCACGCTCACCGATGAAAATGGCCGCCCCGTCATCGCAGTCGAGGGGCTTCGCCTGCAGCGCTTCTCCGCCGGGGCGCGCACGGCCCGAGCCGACATCCTCGACGATTGGTTCTACGAGCGCGTGTTCCGCGAGCAGCCGCGCCTCGAGCCGCGGGCGGCGGAGAGCGCCGCCAAAGCGCCCGCCCGCGACTGGCTGATCTTCGCCGATCGAACGATCGCACCCCAGCTCGCGGCGCACGGATTGACGGGGGTTCACGTCCCGCGCGAAGGGCTGGACATCGATCGCCCCGAGGCGTTTGCCGCGCTTCTCGCGGAGCATTTTTCCGGGCGGGCGCCGGCCGGCATTCTCTACCTCTGGCCACTCGACGCTCCCCGGCCCGATGCCTCCGGCGGCCTCACCGCGCTGCACGCCGCCGAGAAGCTCGGCCCCATCGGCGTGCTCCACCTCGTGCAAGCGCTGGTGCAAGCGGGATTCCGCGATCCGCCGCGCCTCTGGATCGTCACACGCGGCGCGCAAACGCTCGACCCCGGCCATCGCGACGCATCGCACGCCGCCGCCATCGAAACCGCGACGCTCTGGGGCCTCGCGCCAACCGTCGCGCACGAGCACCCCGAGCTGCGAACGAGCCTGATCGACCTTTCGCCCGCGTCGCACGACATAAACGAGCTCGTATCGGAGCTCCTCGCCAACGGCTCGGAGGACCAGATCGCCCATCGCGCGAGCGGCCGGTACGTCGCACGCATCGTCCGGCGCTCGTCCAAGGAGTCGACGAGCACGCCGGCGACGAGCAACGAGGCGACGAGCAACGAGGCGACGAGCAACGAGGCGACGAACACGCCGGCAACGAGCAACGAGGCGACGAGCAAGGAGTCAACGAACACGCCGCCAACGAGCAACGAGGCAACGAGCACGCAGGCGACGAGCAAGGAGTCAACGAGCACGCCGGCAACGAGCGAGTCAACGAGCAACGAGGCGACGAGCACGCCGGCGACCGGCTCGGCCTCGCTGGAGCGCGCGGGCGAGCGTCCGTACCGGCTCGTCATCGACTCACCCGGTGCGCTCGACAGCTTGGTGCTTCGCCAGGCCAAGCGCCGCGCACCTGGACCGGGTGAGATCGAGGTGGCCGTGGAGGCCGCGGGGCTCAACTTCCTCGACGTCTTGTCGGCCTTGGGCCTTCGCCCCGATCCGGAGCCCGGCGCGCGCGAAGGCAAAGCGAACGGAGAGGTGCGCCTCGGCGGCGAGTGCTCCGGCAAAGTCAGCGCGGTGGGCGAAGGGGTGAGCCTGGCCGTGGGCGACGAGGTGGTCGGCATCGCGCCATTTGCGTTTGCGTCGCACGCCACGACCGTGGAACGGTTTGTCGTCAAGAAGCCCGAGCGGCTCGATTTTGCCCAGGCCGCGACCATCCCCATCGCCTTCATGACGGCGCAGCATGCCCTCGTGCATCTTGCACGCATCGAGCGGGGCGAGCGCGTCCTCGTTCACGCCGCCTCGGGCGGCACCGGGCTCGCGGCGGTGCAGATCGCGCGCCGCGCAGGCGCCGAGATCTTCGCCACCGCCGGCAGCGAGGCCAAGCGCGACTACCTGCGTTCCATCGGGATAACGCACGTCTTCGACTCGCGCTCGACCGCCTTTGCCGACGCGATCATGACGGCCACCGGCGGCGCCGGGGTCGACGTCGTCCTGAACTCGCTCTCGGGCGACATGATCCCCAAGAGCCTCGACGTGCTCGCGCCCTACGGCCGCTTTCTCGAGATTGGAAAGCGCGACATTTACGAGGACCGCACCATCGGGCTCGCGCCCTTCCGCAAGAACATCGCGTACCACGGCATCGACCTCTCGCGCATGGCGGTGGATCGGCCCCAGCGCTTCGCCGCGCTGCTGGAGGAGGTGATGAGCCTCGTCGCGCGCGGTGAGCTCGATCCGCTCCCCTTGCGGAGCTACCCGCTCTCCGATGCGGTCACCGCCTTCCATGAGATGGCTCGAGCTCGGCACATCGGCAAGCTCGTCCTCCATGGCAGCGGCCCCGACGCGCCCATCGCCCCGCCCGCGGAGGCCGCGACCATCCGCGATGACGTCACGTACTTGATCACGGGCGGTCTCGGCGGCGTCGGGACGGTGCTCGCGCGCGGCTTGGTGGAGCGCGGGGCTCGTTTCATCGCGCTGCTGGGCCGGAGCACGACGCCGTCGGGCGCGGCGGCCGCCGCCTTGGATAGCATGCGCGCCTCGGGTGCCCGCGTGCTCGTCTTGTCCGCGGACGTCGCGGAGGAAGCGCAGCTTGGCGCGGCCCTCGCGACCCTCGATGCGAGCATGCCCCCGCTGGGTGGCGTCATCCATGGCGCGGTCGTTCTCGACGATGGGATCCTGCTGCAGCAGCGCGCGGCGCGCTTTCGCACCGTGATGGCGCCGAAGGTCGATGGGGCGTGGAATCTGCACGTCGCCACCCGCGGGCTTCCGCTGGACTTTTTCGTCATGCTCTCGTCCACTGCGTCCATCCTCGGGAGCGCCGGGCAGTCGAATTATGCGGCGGCGAGCGCATTCCTCGACGCGCTGGCGCTGCACCGGCGCGCCTTGGGGCTGCCCGGCCAGAGCATCAATTGGGGGCCTTGGGCCGAGGTAGGCCTGGCGGCGGCGCACACCAACCGCGGCGAGCGGGGCGCGGCGGCGGGAATGGCCAGCATCGCGCCGGCGTTGGGGATCGAAGCGTTCGTGCGCCTTCTTGGCGAGGGTACACCGCGCGCCGCCGTCATGCCATTTCGCTTTCGTCGCTGGGCGCAGTCGTATCCAAGGGCCGCCGCCGCGCCCATTTTTACCGAGCTCCAACGCGAGGCGGGCGCCGTGGGCGACCAACGCGGCGCGGGGACCTTGCGCGCGAGCTTGCTTACGGCCGACCCGAGCCAACGGCGCGCGCGCATCGAAGCGCATTTGCGCGAGCAGATCGCCAAGGTGCTGCGGCTCGATCCCGCGCGCATCGGGCCCGCCACGGAGCTCAAAGGTCTGGGCCTCGACTCGCTGATGGCGCTCTCCCTGCGGAACCGGCTGGAGGAGAGCTTCGGCGTGCAGCTCTCCGCCACCTTGGTGTGGGGGTATCCCACGGTGGCCGCGCTCGCGCCCTACTTGGCGGAGAAGATGAAGCTCGAGCTCTCCGGCGCCGCCGAAGGCGCAAACGACGAAGGCGTCGAGACAGGGGCCGCGAGGGACGAGGCGGTCGAGGACGACAAGGAACGAAAGCGGCTCGCCGACGCCATGCAGGCGGTGACCGCGCTTTCGGAGGACGAAGCACTTGCTGCGCTGCTCGAGGGTTGATCCGTGAACGAAGGCAAATCCGAAGAGACCATCTCCGCCGTCAAGCTGGCCCTGCTCGCGCGCCAGATGCGGCAAAAGATCGATGGCGTCGAGCTCTTGCAGTCCGAGCCCATCGCCGTCATCGGCATCGGCTGCCGCTTCCCCGGCGGCGCCGACACCCCGGATCGGTTCTGGACGATGTTGGACGAGGGGCGCGACGCCATCGTGGAGGCCCCGCGCGATCGCTGGGACCGCGACGCGTGGTACGATCCCGATCCGGACGCGCCGGGCAAGATGTACACGCGCTGGGGCGGCTTTCTCGAGGGCGCGGACCGGTTCGACGCGGAGTTCTTCGGCATCTCGCCGCGCGAGGCGGCTCGCATGGACCCGCAGCAAAGGCTCGTCCTGGAGGTGGCTTGGGAGGCGCTCGAGCACGCGGGCATCGCGGCCCATCGGCTCGCCGGCAGCGCCACGGGGGTGTTCGTGGGGGTGAGCCTCTCGGACTATGCGGGGCTCCAGTTCGCCGATCTCACGCGCCTCGACGCGTACGCGGGCTCGGGCTCCGCGCCATGCATCGTGGCCAACCGCCTCTCGTACTTCGGTGATTTCCGCGGCCCCAGCATGACGATCGACACCGCGTGCTCGTCGTCTCTCGTGGCCATTCACGGGGCTTGTCAGAGCTTGCGCAGCGGCGAGTCGGATCTGGCGCTCGCCGGTGGCGTGAACCTGATCCTGACGCCCGACACCACGGTGGCCCTTTCGCGCGCGCGGATGATGGCGGCCGACGGGCGCTGCAAGACGTTCGATGCGCGCGCCGACGGTTACGTGCGCGGGGAAGGGTGCGGCATCGTCGTCTTGAAGCGCCTGTCCGATGCGCTGTCCGATCGCGATCGCATCCTCGCGGTGGTTCGAGGCACCGCCGTGAACCAAGACGGGCGCTCGAACGGGCTCACCGCGCCCAGCATCCACGCGCAAATGGACGTGATCCGGCGCGCCCTCGCCAACGGGCGGCTCGGGGGCGAGGAGGTGGGGTACGTCGAGGCCCACGGCACGGGAACGTCGCTCGGCGATCCCATCGAGGTCGAAGCGCTGCGCGAGACGTACGGCGCGCGCTCCAACGGCGCCGCGTGCGCCATGGGCTCCGTCAAGACGAACATCGGTCACCTCGAGTCGGCGGCGGGGGTCGCGGGGTTCATCAAAGCCGTGCTCGCGCTCGAGCGCGGGGCCATTCCGCCGCATCTCCACCTTCGCGAGCTCAATCCGAACATCTCCTTGAGCGGCACGCCGTTCGTGATTCCAACGGAGCGCCGCCCGTGGCCTCCCGGTGCCTCGCGTCGCTTTGCGGGGGTTAGCTCCTTTGGCTTTGGTGGAACCAACGCGCACGTCGTGCTCGAAGAAGCGCCGGTGCTTCCGCCGGCTGCGCGTGCGGTGGCCGTTTCGCCCGTGCGTTCGCTCGGGCTGGAGCTTGCGGGTTCGGTGGGGTCGGAGCCTGTGCGCTCCGTTGCGTTGGACGCAGCGCGATCGGCGGGGGCGCAGCCAGCGGGTTCGGTGGGGTCGGAGCAAGTGCGCCCGGTCGGGCCGGATCGAGCGCGATCGGCGGGGGCGCAGCCAGCGGGTTCGGTGGGGTCGGAGCCTGTGCGCTTGGTGGAGGCCTCGTGCGAGCTCCTCGTTTTGTCGGCGCGGTCGGAGGTGGCGTTGCGTGAGCTTGCGGGCCGTTGGGCGCTTGCGATGAGGATGCGTCCCGGTGAGTTTGGTGACCTTTGCCGAACTGCGCGCATCGGGCGAACGCCGTTCGAGCACCGGCTCGCCGTGGTGGGGCGCAGCGCGGAGGAGGTGGCGGTGCGGCTCGAGGGGGCGCCTTCGTTTCGGCTTGGTGAAGGGCCTCCGCCGCGTGTGGCCTTTCTGTTCACCGGGCAAGGCTCCCAGTACGCGGGGATGGGGCGCGGCCTCTACGAAACGGACCCGGTGTTTCGGAGGGTGCTGGAGCAGTGCGACGAGCTATGCCGCGGTCAGCTCGAGCGGCCCTTGCTATCGTTGCTCTTCGCCGAGGGCGATGCGCAAGGCCCGCTCCACGCGACGGCGGTCACGCAACCTGCGCTGTTCGCGCTGGAGGTGGCGCTGGCCGAGTCCTGGCGCGCGCGCGGTGTCGTGCCCGACGTGGTGATGGGTCACAGCGTCGGCGAGTATGCGGCGGCGGTGGTCGCGGGGGCCTTGCGCCTCGAGGACGGATTGAGGCTGGTCTTGGCGCGCGGGCGTCTGATGCAGGAGCTGCCCGCGGGCGGTGCCATGGTGTCGATCGCGGCGCCCGAGGCGGAGATCGTCGCGGGCCTCGCCGAGGGGACGTGCGTGGCCGCGGTGAATGGTCCCGAGGACGCGGTGATCGCGGGCCCGGAAGACGCCGTCGCAGCGGTGGCGAAGCGGTTCGAGGCTCGCGGCCGCAGGACGACGAAGCTCACCGTGTCGCACGCCTTTCACTCGGCGCTCATGGAGCCGATGCTCGACGCCTTCGAGCGCGTCGCCGCCACCGTCCGCTACGAGGCGCCGCGCATCGCGCTCGTCTCGAACGTGACCGGCGCGCTGCTGCCGTCGGTGAGCGCCGCGTATTGGAGACGTCATACGCGGGCGCCCGTGCGCTTTGCGGCCGGCATGGAGACGCTCGATCGCGAGGGCGTTCGCATTTTCCTCGAGATCGGGCCGCGGCCCACCTTGGTCGCCATGGGCCGTCGCTGCCTGCCCGACGATCGCGCGGCGGCGTGGTTGCCGTCGCTGCGCAAAGGCGAAGACGATCGCGAGCGTGTGCTTCTCAGCCTCGGCGGTGTTTGGATGCATGGTGCATCTATTGCCCTGGACGGTCCCGGACGCCGGACCTCGGCCCCGACGTATCCGTTTCAACGCGAGCGATTCTGGCTCGACGGTGCGGGTCGGCGACCTGGCGATTCCTCGTCGGGGCTCTATGCGCTGGCGTGGCGACCCACGGTCCGTGCCGTGTCTGCTGCGGCGGCATCGACGGGGATGTCTTTCGCGACCCCGACGTCGTCACCTTCTGCGAGCGCGACGCCGACCCCTTCTGCGGGCGCGATGCCGACACCTTCTGCGATCGCGCCGCCGACACCTTCTGCGATCGCGCCGCCGACACCTTCTGCGATCGCGCCGCCGACACCTTCTGCGATCGCGCCGCCGTCGCGCGTATGGCGGGTCGTGGGCGATGGTCAGGGACTCGCCGATGCGCTGGTGACGGCGCTCGAGGCGCACGGCGTGACTGCTGTCCGCGGGGCGGCTGCGGGTGCCAGTGCGGGTGCGCGGGATGCGGCTGCCGGTGCGCGGGATGCGGCTGCCGGTGCGTGGGATGCGGCTGCCGGTGCGTGGGATGCGAGGCGGTTCGAGGGGATCGTCGATCTCGGGGCGCTGGACGTCCATGGGGCGGCGCCGGAGGGAGCCGTGGAGGTTGCGGCGGCGGCGCTGGAGACGATTCAATCGGCGGTCGCGGAGCCGGGGCAGCCTCGGATTTTCTTCGTCACGCGTGGCGGGCTCGATGCGAGCGGTATCGCGGGGCTCGGGCGGGTCCTCGCGGTCGAGCATCCGGAGGCTTTCGGTGGCGTCATCGACTTGGACCCTGGGCCGGGCGATGCGCGGGGGCGCGAAGCTGCGGAGATGGCCGCGGAGCTGCTGGGTGCGTCGTTCGAGTATGTCCGTTTTCGCGGGGGACAGCGGCACGTGGCGCGCCTGGCGCGGATCGAGATGCCCAATGTCGCGGGGCCCGCGCGGCTCGCGCTGCGTCCTTCGGCGACGTACCTCGTGACCGGCGGCCTCGGCGCGATCGGCCTCGAGGTGGCACGGTGGCTCGTCGCACGCGGGGCAACGAACGTGGTGCTCGTGTCGCGAAGCGCGCCCTCGCCGGAGGCTGCGGAGCGGATCGCCGCGCTCGAGGGCGGCAAGGTGCGCGTCTGCGTCGTGCAAGCCGATGTTTCGCGACCCGCAGAGGTCGAACGGGCGCTGAAAGCCGCGCGTGCTCTTGGCCCTCTGCGCGGTGTGATCCATGCGGCCGGTGTGGCCATCGGCGGCCTTCTCGCGCGAACGGACCGCGCCACCTTGGAGCGGGCCATGGCACCCAAAGCCCAAGGTGCGTGGAATCTGCACGCATCGACGCTCGCACGCGACGCGCCCCTCGCACGCGCCGCGGAGCCCGTACACGACGCGCCCCTCGCACGCGCCGCGGAGCCCATACGCGACGCGCCCATCGCACGCGCCGCGGAGCCCGTACGCGACGCGCCCCTCGCACGCACCGCGGAGCCCGTACACGACGCGCCCCTCGCACGCGCCGCGGAGCCCGTACACGACGCGACCCTCGCGCGCAACGCGGCGCCCGTGCACGACGCGCCCCTCGCACGCGCCGCGGTGCCCATACGCGACGCGACCCTCGCGCGCAACGCGGCGCCCGTACGCGACGCGACGCTCGTCGGAGACTCGGCGCTTGCCGGCGGTGGCGACGCGCTCGACTTCTTCGTCCTCTTTTCCTCCGGCGCAGCCCTCCTCGGCGCGCCGGGGCAGGGCGCGTATGCGGCGGCGAATGCGTTCCTGGATGCGCTCGCGCACGAACGGCGCGCGCGCGGGCTTCCGGCGCTCGTCGTGGATTGGGGCCCCTGGACCATCGGCATGGCCGACGTTGCCACCCGCGAACGCTGGGGCACCTTTGGCGTGGAGCCCATCCCAGCGGAGTACGGCCTCGATGTTCTCGAGCGTGCCATCGTGGCCGGGCTCACGGAGGTGGCCGTTCTTCCCGGCTCGTGGCCGCGCACCTTTGCCGGGCGACCCGCCGCCGAAATACCCCCGCTCTTCTCCGAGCTCGTTTCGACCGAAAGCCTCTCGAACGGCGGGTCCGCCGTCCGTGGAGAGCTCCTTCTGCGCCTTCGCGCAGCGCCACCGCCCGAGCGCGAAGAGCTCCTCGCGAGCGAGCTTCAACGCACCATCGCCACCATCCTGCGCAGCGATCCCTCGCGAGGGCCGTCTGCCCGCCAGGGCTTCTTCGACATGGGGATGGACTCGCTCATGGCCCTCGAGCTCCGCAACCGACTGCAGCTCGCGCTCGATACCTCACTTCCGGCGAGCCTCGTCTTCAACTACCCCACCGTGGAGTCGCTCGGCCGATACCTTGCCGCCGAGGTGCTCGGATTCACGGGCGACACCCCTGTCGCGACGAACGGTCGCGCGGCGGCGGCCGCGCGCGACGAGGAGCTCCTCGCGGAGGTGCAAGGTCTCTCGGAGAGCGACGTGGCCTCGGAGCTCGAGGAGTTTGCCGCGCGATTTTTGGCGGAGGAGGCTGCCCGATGACAGAGACCGCGGAGGCGCGTCCTACGGAGCTGACCGCGCAACAAAAGACGCTCCTCGTCCTGAAGAAGCTCCAGGCCAAGGTCGACGCGCTCGAGCATGCGCGCACGGCGCCGATCGCCATCGTCGGCGCGGCTTGC
Organism: Sorangiineae bacterium MSr11954; assembly: GCA_037157815.1. NCBI lineage: Bacteria > Pseudomonadati > Myxococcota > Myxococcia > Myxococcales > Pendulisporaceae > Pendulispora > Pendulispora albinea. Next base: position 9,627,340 of record CP089984.1, on the reverse strand, counting down.
CGCTTCCCGGGCGCCGACGATCCCGAAGCGCTCTGGCGCGTGCTCCGCTCGGGGACCGATACCATCCGCGAAATCCCCGCCGAGCGATGGGACATCGACCGCTTCTACGATCCCGATCCCGATGCGCGCGGCAAAATGTACACGCGCTCGGCCGCCTTCATCGAAGGTGTGGACCGCTTCGACGCGCGCTTCTTCGGCATCTCGCGGCGCGAGGCGAGCCGGATGGATCCGCAGCAGCGGCTGCTCTTGGAGGTAGCGTGGGAGGCCCTCGAACGCTCCGGGCAATCCGCCGCGCGCCTCGCGGGATCGCGCACCGGTGTCTACGTGGGCATCGGCGTCAACGACTATGCGCTCTTGGGTGGCGCCGATCCGGCGGCCATCGACGCTTACTCCGGCACGGGCAACGGTTTTTGCTTCGCTGCGGGCCGTCTCTCGTATCTGCTCGGGCTCCACGGCCCCTCGCTCTCGCTGGACACCGCGTGCTCGTCCTCGCTGGTGGCCCTCCACTTGGCGTGCCAGAGCCTGCGCGCCGGCGAATGCAACCTGGCGCTCGCCGGCGGCGTCCAACTCCTCTTGTCGCCGTTGCCGTTCGTCTTTCTCTCCGGCGCGCGCGCGCTGGCCCCCGATGGTCGCTGCAAAACGTTCGACGCCGCGGCCGACGGATACGCGCGCGGCGAGGGGTGCGGCATCCTCGTCTTGAAGCGGCTGTCGGACGCGCTCGCCGATCGCGATCATGTGCTGGCGGTGGTGCGTGGATCCGCCGTCAACCACGATGGCGCCTCCAGCGGCTTCACCGTACCAAACGGCCTCGCCCAGCGCGCCGTGATCTGCGACGCCCTCGCGGCGGCCGGCGTTCCCCCTGCCGAGATCAGCTATGTGGAGGCCCACGGCACCGGCACATCGTTGGGCGATCCCATCGAAATCGATGCGCTGGCGGGCGCGCTTGGCGCGGGCCGTCCAGCCGATCGTCCGCTCTTGGTCGGCTCGGTGAAGACGAACATCGGTCACCTCGAGGCGGCCGCCGGCGTGGCCGGGGTGCTCAAGGTGGCTATGGCGTTCGAGCACGATCTCATTCCGCCGCATTTGCATTTCCGGACGCCCAACCCGCACATCGATTGGGCGCAGCTCCCGGTGCGCGTCACCGCGGAGGCCACCCCGTGGCCCTCCGGACGGCGCCTGGCGGGGGTGAGCTCCTTCGGGCTCTCCGGCACCAACGCGCACGTCATCCTGGAGGCCGCGCCGGCGCACGTAGAAGAGCCGCACCAAACGCCCGAACGTCCGATCCATGTGCTCACGCTATCAGCGAAGAGCCCCGACGCCCTGTCGGCTCTAGCTGCGCGCTACGCCGCGGCGTTGGACGCGAGCGTCGTGGTATCGGACGCGAAAGACGTGAGCGTCACCGCGTTGGACGCGAGCAGCACGGCGTCGGACGGGATCGTCACCGCGTCGGGCGCGAAGGGCGGGGCATCGGATGCGAGCGTTGGGGCATCGGACGCGAAGGACGCGGCATCGGATGCGAGCGTCGCCGTGTCGGGCGCGAAGGGCGGGGCATCGGATGCGAGCGTTGTGGCATCGGACGCGAAGGACGCGGCATCGGATGCGAGCGTCGTGGCATCGGACGCGAAGGACACGGCGTTGGACGCGAAGGGCGCGGCATCGGATGCGAGCGTCACCGCGTCGACCGCGAAGGGCGCGGTGTTGGGCGCGAGCGCCACCGCGTCGGTCGCGAAGGACGTGGCGTCGGCCGCGAAGGGCGCGGCGTCGGATGCGAGCGTTGTGGCATCGGACGCGAAGGACGCGGCATCGGATGCGAGCGTCGCCATGTCGGCCGCGAAGGGCGCGGCGTCGGCCCCGAGCGCCACCGTGTTGGACGCGAAGGACGCAGCGTTGGACGCGAAGGGCGCGGCATCGGACGGGATCGTCGCCGAATCGATCGCGAAGGGTGCGGCATCGGATGCGAGCGTCGCCGAATCGGTCGCGAAGGGTGCGGCGGCGGCCGCGAGTGCCACCGTGTCGGTCGCGAAGGGGGCGGCGTTGGACGTGAGCGTCACCGTGTCGGACGCGAAGGACACGGCGTTGGGCGCGAGCGCCACGGCGTTGGGCGCGAGCGCCACGGCGTTGGGCGCGAGCGCCACGGTGTTGGGCGCGAGCGGCGCCGGTGGCGTGTCGCGTGTGCTCGTCCAGGTTGGCGATATCGCATTTACCGCCAATACCGGACGAACACCCATGCCCCACCGCATGGCCGTCCTCGGTGCTACGGCGGCCGAGCTCGCGCAGCAGCTTCGCGAAAAATCGGACATTCGCGACGCGGGGGCGGAGGCGCTGGCGGTCCGTGATGTAGGAAAGGCAAAGCCCCGCATCGCATTTCTCTTTACGGGGCAAGGCTCCCAGTATGCGGGCATGGGGCGCGAGCTTTACGAGACGGAGCCCGTCTTTCGCGCGGTCGTGGATCGATGCGACGCTATCGCCGCGCCGCTCTTGCCGGCGAGGCTCTTGAGCGTCCTTTATCCGGAGGAGGGGAGCCCTTCGCCCATCGACGAGACGCTTTACACGCAACCTGCGCTCTTTGCGCTGGAGATCGCGCTGGCCGAGCTATGGCGCTCGTGGGGCGTGGAGCCGTACGCCGTCATGGGCCATAGCGTCGGTGAAATTGCCGCGGCTTGTGCGACGGGGGCCATCGCGCTCGAAGACGGAATGCGGCTCGTCGCCGAGCGCGCGCGGTTGATGGACGGCCTCCCCTCGGGCGGCGCCATGGCGGCCGTCTTTGCGTCGGAGGAACGGATCGCGGAGATCCTCGCCGAGCATCCGTCGGTGACCGTGGCCGCGGCGAATGGGCCGCTCGAGAATGTCATCGCCGGTGAGGCGTCGGCCCTCGATGCGGCTTGCGCAGCGCTGGAAGCTCGATCGGTCAAGACGCGACGCCTCGCTGTCTCGCACGCGTTTCATTCGCCGTGGGTGGAGCCGATCCTCGACCGCTTCGAGGCGGTGGCGCGCGGTATCTCGTTCGGTGTGCCCCGCGCGCGGGTCGTCTCGAATGTCACCGGTGTGCTGGCTGGTGCCGGTGAGCTGGGGTCCGCTTCGTACTGGCGCCGCCATGTGCGCGAACCGGTTCGTTTCGAGGCGGGGATGAAGACGCTCGCGTCGCTGGGGGTGGACGTCTTCATCGAGATTGGGCCGCGCCCGGTGCTGCTTGGAATGGGGCGCAAGTGCCTCCCGGAGAGCGACGCCGTTTGGTTGCCGTCGCTGCGGGAGAGCCGCGGGCGCGCGGGCGATACCAAGCAAATCCTGTCGAGCCTGGCCCGCCTCTGGACGCGCGGCGGTGACGTCGATTGGGCGCTGCTCGACCAGGACCGTCCCCGGCGACGGGTGGTGCTCCCCACGTATCCGTTTCAACGGCGTCGCTATTGGCTCGAGGACGCATCCGAGGTGGACACCTCGCGGGAGGCCGCGCCATCGCGGGAGGCCGCGCCATCGCGGGAGGCCGAGCCATCGCGGGAGGCCGCGCCATCGCGGGAGGCCGAGCCGTCGCGGGAGGCCGCGCCATCGCCGAGCTCCGATTCGGCGTCTCCCGGTGGGGCAGGGAGCCCGACGCCGCTCGCGCGGGAGCTCGCCGAGCTGCCGGCTGCACGACGGCGTGCGGGGCTGGCTTCGCTGGTGGAGTCGCACGCGGCGCACGTGCTCGGGGAGGGGCGGGGCGAGCTCGATTGGGCGCTCGGGTTCTTCGACCTGGGGATGGACTCGCTCATGTCGGTGGAGCTGCGAAAGCGGCTCGAGCAAAGCCTTGGCCGGCCGCTCCCGGCGACGGTGGCGTTCGACTACCCCAACGTGGACGCGCTGGCGGCCTACCTGGAGTCCGTCCTTCTCGGAACGGCCGATACCGCCGTGCGCCCCGCGCGCACGATTGAACGCGGCGAGCCGATCGCGGTGATCGGTATGGCGTGCCGGTTCCCGGGCGGCGCGAACGATCCGGATGCGTACTGGCGCCTGGTGCAAGATGGGGCAGACGCCACGTCGGAGATCCCGCGCGACCGCTGGGACATCGACGCGTATTACGATCCCGACCCCGACGCGCCCGGCAAAATGTACGTGCGCCGCGGCGGCTTTCTCCACGGCGTTCCCATCGACGGGTTCGACGCGGCGTTCTTCGGCATTTCGCCGCGCGAGGCCGTGGCGATGGATCCGCAGCAGCGGATGCTCCTCGAGGTGAGCTGGGAGGCGCTCGAGAACGCGGGGCAGGTGGTGGACCGCCTCGCGGGCAGCCGTACGGCCGTCATGGTGGGGGTGGCGAGCAACGACTACGCGGCGCTCCTCGCGCAGTCGGAGACGGCGGGCTCGGACGCCTACGCCATGACGGGGAACGCCTTCAGCTGCACGGCGGGGCGCATCTCGTTCACCTTGGGGCTCGAGGGCCCGTGCATGCCGATCGACACCGCGTGCTCGTCGTCGGTCGTGGCCGTGCACCTCGCGTGTCAGGCGCTCTCGAACGGTGAAGCGGATCTGGCCATGGCGGGCGGCGTGAACTTGATGCTCTCGCCCATGGCGACCGGGTTCTTCTCGCGCATGCGCGCGCTCGCGCCGGACGGTCGCTGCAAGACCTTCGACGCCTCCGCCGATGGTTATGTGCGCGGCGAGGGGTGCGGCATGGTCGTCCTCAAGCGCCTCTCGGACGCGCAACGCGATGGCGATCCCATTCTGGCGCTCGTCCGAGGGTCGGCCGTCAACCACGATGGGCGCACGAGCGGCCTCACGGTGCCCAACGGTCCCGCGCAGACCGCCGTGATCCGCGACGCGCTCGCCGCCGCGGGGCTCGCGCCCCGGCGCGTCGGGTACCTGGAGGCCCACGGCACCGGCACCCCCCTCGGTGATCCCATCGAGGTGCAGGCCGCGGCCTCCGCGCTGGGCGACGGCCGAACCCCGCTGAACCCGCTGGTGCTCGGCTCGGCGAAGGCGAACATCGGGCACCTCGAAGCGGCGGCCGGGATCGCGGGGTTCATTCGCGCCGTGCAAATGCTTCGGCACGCCGAGCTCCCGCCGCTCGCCCACTTCACCCAGCCGAACCCGAACATCCCTTGGGCCGAGCTGCCCGTCATCGTTCCGACCGCGCGCGTGCCATGGGTGGCAGGTATGGCCGGCGAGGAGACGCGCATCGCCGGCATCAGCTCGTTCGGCATGAGCGGCACGAACGCGCACGTCATCGTGGAAGAGGCGCCCCGGTCGAGTGCGGAGGAGACGCCCCGGTCGAGTGCGGAGGGCGCGGCCCGCGCGACCGTGGAGGAAGCGCGCCGGGCGATCGTGGCCGAAGCGCCTCACGCGACCGCAACCACGACCACGACCACGTCCGCCAAGGCACCCGATGGCGTCGCCCCCGAAGGCCGAGCACATCTGCTCACATTCAGTGCCCGCGCGCCCGAGGCCTTGCGCGATCTTGCGCGCGCGTATCGGAAGGCGCTGGCCGGCGCGCCCACTCCAGAAGGCGTGGCATCGCCATCATCGGCTGGCGCGCCACCGCCGTCGTCACTCGAGGACCTTTGCTACACGGCCGCCGTGAGACGCTCGCACCATGCGTACCGCGCGGCCGTCGTGGGGGAAACGCGCGAGACGCTCGTGGCGCGGCTCGATGCGTTCTTGGCGCGGTCGGAGGCTCCTTCGCCGGCGAAACGGAGGAAGCTCGTCTTCGTCTTCTCCGGACACAACTCGCAGTGGCTTGGAATGGCGCGCGCGCTCCTCGACGACGAGCCGGTCTTCCACGACGCCGTCGCCAGGTGCGCGGAGGAGCTCCGAAAGCACGCGCCGTTCGACGTCATCGACGTGCTCCGCAGCGAGCGGGATCGCTACGATGAAATGGCGGTGACCCAGCCCGTCATCTTCGCCGTGCAGGTGGGGCTGGCCGCCCTCTTTCGCGCGTACGGCGTCGAGCCCGACGCCGTGGTGGGGCACAGCATGGGCGAAATCTCCGCGGCGCACGTCGCGGGCGCCCTGAGCCTCGCGGACGCCGCGCGGATCATCTGCGCCCGAAGCCGACTGCTCGAGCGGGCAGGGACGGCGAACGAAGGCGCCATGATGGCCGCGGAGCTCTCCCTCGACGAGGCGAAGGACATCGTTCGCGGCCTCGAGGACCGCATATCCATCGCGGTCGCCAACGGACCGCGGTCCACCGTGCTCTCCGGCGATCGCGCAACGCTCGATACCATCGTCGCCCAGCTGACGGCGCGCAACGTGTTCTGCCGGCGCCTGCGCGTCGCCGTGGCCGCCCATAGTCCGCACCTCGATCCGGTGCTGCCGGAGTTACTCGCCGCGCTCGAGGGGATCGCGCCCGGCGTTCCCCGTGTTCCGATTTATTCGACGGCGGCGGCCGGCGATGGCCCGGTCGCCAACACGCCCTTCGGACAACCCGAATACTGGGTGACCAACCTTCGCGCATCGGTGCTCTTCTGGCCCGCGCTGGAGCGCCTCCTCGGCGACGGCTACGATGCGTTCCTCGAGGTTTCGCCGCACCCCATTTTGACGAACCCCATCGACCAAGGTGTGCTCCACCTCGGCCGGCAAGCGCTGGTCGTCCCCTCGCTGCATCGGCCCGAGCTCGAGAGGGGCGTGCCGTACGACGCAGACCCGACGTCCGAGGCGGCAGCGCACCCCGATGCCACGCAGATTCGAGAGGCGCTCGCGGCGCTGCACGTGGGCGGCGCCTCGGTGGATCTGGGCCGCCTCTATCCCAAGGGCCACGTCGTTCCAACGCCCGCGTACCCATGGCAGCGCAAACGCTACTGGATCCCTGCGCCGGAGGAGACGGCGCGCACGGAGCCCACGCGCCGCCTTCACCCCCTCCTCGGCGCCCGGGTGACGGCGGCGCGCCCACCACGCGAGCACCTCATCGCGCTGGATCCGGACGTGGGCTCGCTCGCATTCCTGCGCGAGCACATCGTGCTCGGCCTGCCCGTCGCCCCCGCGGGCGCCCTGGTCGAAGCGATGCTTGCGGCCGCGAGCGATACCACCTCGGACCGTCTCGCCATCGACGATCTGACGTTCGTCGCACCGCTCGAAGTCCCTCCGGACGGACGCCTCGCGGCGCAGCTCGTCCTCGTCCCCACCGCACCGGAGACGTCCCCCGTGGACGGCTTCGACCTCGCCGTGTACTCCGGCGACGGAGCATCGCCCGCCGCAACGGCGCGCATCGTGCGGATCCCCGAGGCCGCCCACACCATCCCCGCGCCGCTCGCGCTCTCCGACATTCGCGCCCGATGCCGCGAGGAGATGCGCGCCGCCGACGCGCTTTCGAGCTTGGCGGAGCGCGGCCTCGCACTTCGCGCCAGCTACCAGGGCCTGGAGCACGTCTGGCGCGGCCGCGAATCGGGCGAAATGCTCGCGCGCCTGCGCATCCCCGAAGCACGCGCCGCCGAGGTGGGGCTCTTTCGCGTGGACCCGCCCACGCTCACCATGGCGCTGCTCCTCGCCGGGCTCGACACGGACTCCATCGCGTTGCCCGTATCGATCGAGCGGCTCCGCACCTTCGCGCGCGCCGGCGCTGCCGTGTGGGCCTACAGCCGTCCGCGCGAGGACGGAAAAGTCGACGTACGCATCGCCGACGACGCGGGCCGCGCGCTCGTCGAGGCCGTCGGATTGCTCCTCGGCCCCGCGGATCGATCGCTCCTTCGACGCGCCGCCCAAAGCCATCTCTCGGACTGGCTCTACGAGCTCGTGTGGGAGAAAAAACCGCGACCTTCCGCCCCCGACGACGAGCGCGCACCCTCGCGCGAAGTGGGACGCTGGATCGTCCTCGCCGATGCTTGCGGGTTGGGCGATGCCCTATCGCACGCTCTGGTGGCGCGCGGACAGCACGTCGTTCGCGCGGAGGCCGGCACGCGCGGGGCACCCGCACCGTTCGAGGCCGATCATTATACGGTGGACCCCACCTCCACGGAGGACATCGCATGGCTCGTCGCCGAGACGTCCGCAGGCGGGCCCCTTCGCGGCATCGTGCACCTTTTCAGCTTGGACGCGCCCGAGACCGATGCGCTCGACGTGGAGTCGCTCACCGCGGCCCAGAAGCTCGGCGCGGGAAGCATCCCGCCCATCGTGCAGGCGCTCGTCCGCGGCGCGCAGCAGGCGAAGCTCTGGATCGTCACACGTGGGGCGCAACCTGCGGACGGCGAAACTCCCTTGGCCATCGCACAGTCGCCCATCTGGGGCATCGGACGCACCGTGGCCCTCGAGCACCCGGAGCTATGGGGTGGCCTCCTCGATCTGGAGCCCTATGCCGGGATCGATTTTCCGCAGCTGGCCGACGAGCTCACGCGGCCCGATCTCGAAGATCACATCGCCTACCGAGGCGGCGAACGCCTCGTCGCGCGTCTCGTGCGCGCCCGCGCGGAGCAGACCCCGCCGCCGGCCCTGCGCCCGGATGCGACGTACCTGGTGACCGGCGGCCTGCGCGGCCTCGGCCTCGAGGTCGCACGCTGGCTGGTGGACGAGGGCGCGAGGCACCTGGTTCTCACGGGTCGCGGAGGCCTGCCGGAGAGCGCCGCGCCCGTCGTGCGGGCGATGGAAGCCTGCGGAGCCACGGTTCATGCCGTGGCAGCCGATGTCTCCGACGAGGACCGAATGGCGGAGGTCCTCGCCGACATCGGCCGGCGAGGTCGCCCGCTGGCCGGTGTGATTCATGCGGCAGGCACCTCGCGGCCGAAGCTGCTCGTGGATACCGATCCGGCCACGGTCGACTTCTTATTTGCACCCAAGGTCACCGGCGCCTTCGTGCTCGATCGCCTGATCGGCGACCGCCCGCTCGACTTCTTCGTCCTGTTCTCGTCGGCGGCCGCCACGTGGGGCGGTGGACTGTTGGGCGCCTACGGCGCGGCGAACCACTTCCTCGACGCGCTCGCGCATGCGCGGCGGCGTCGGGGCGCGACGGCGGTGAGCATCGATTGGGGCGGGTGGGAAGGCGGCAGCATGGTCGCCGACATGAGCGACGAGGTGAAGGCGTACCTCCGCGAGCTCGGCTTCGAGATGATCCCCAACGCCCAGGCATTGGAGGTGCTAGGACAGTTCCTCGGCGCGGGGGCCGCGCAGCGCACGGTCGCTGCGATCGATTGGAGCAAATTCAAGCCGGTGTTCGAGGCCCGAAGGCGGCGCCCGTTGCTCGATCGCATCGAGGTGCGCAACGTACGAGGCGCCGCGCCCCGCGCCTCCGACCTCGTGCAAAAGCTCGGGACGGCGTTGCCCGAGGAGCGCTTGGGGTTCCTCGTCGCGCACGTGCGGGCTCGGGTGGCCGAGGTCCTCGGGCTCGAGGACGGCGGAACGCTCGAGTCCGAGCAGGGCTTCTTTCAGCTGGGCATGGACTCGATCATGAGCGTTCGCCTGCGCCAGCGGCTCGAGTCCGACCTCGGTGTCGCGCTTCCGCCCACCGTCGCCTTCGAGTATCCCACCGTCGGTAAGCTCTCCACGTTCCTTTTGGGCGCGCTGCGGGTCGGCGCGACGGGCACGGAAACGACGCACGCGGAGACGACGGGCGCGGAGACCCAATCCGCGAAAGCGCGGCCCGTCGAGTCGACCGTCACCAGAACGATCGCCGTCAAATCGACCGTCGCCAAAACGATCGCCGTCGAATCGACGGTCGCCGAAACGACGTCTGCCGCTCTGGACGAACCCATCGCCGTGATGGGCCTCGCATGCCGCTTCCCCGGCGCGGACTCACCGGAAGCTTTCTGGCGCCTGCTCGCCGATGGCATCGACGCCACCGGTGAGGTCCCCGTGGATCGCTGGGACGCCGCCGCCTGGTACGATCCGGATCCCGACGCGCCGGCGAAGATGTCCACGCGCCGCGGCGGATTCGTCGCCGACGTCGACCGCTTCGACGCACGCCTGTTCGGCATCAACCCCCGCGAGGCGGCGAGCATCGATCCCCAGCACCGCCTCTTCTGGGAGCTCGCGTGGGAGGCCCTCGAGCGCGCGGGCCACGCCCCCGACGCCCTCGCCGGCTCACGAACCGGCGTTTACGTCGGCATCAGCAACAACGACTACGCGCACCTGCAATCGGCCCTCCGCGATCTCGCCGACCTCGATGGAACGATGGCGACCGGCAACGCCCTCAACTTCGCGGCCGGGCGCCTCAGTTACATGCTCGGCCTGCAGGGCCCCGCCATGGCCATCGACACCGCGTGCTCGTCGTCGCTCGTGGCCGTGCACCTGGCATGTCAGGGCTTGCGCAACGGCGAGACCGATCTTGCGATCGCCGCGGGTGTCAACCTGATGCTCCACCCCGCCACGAACGTCATCCTCTCGAAGGCGCGGATGCTCGCCCCCGACGGTCGCTGCAAGACATTCGACGAATCGGCCGACGGCTATGGCCGCGGCGAGGGGTGCGGCGCCATCGTCCTCGCGCGCCTCTCCGACGCCGTGGCCTCCGGCGCGCCCATCCTCGCCGTCCTTCGCGGCTCCGCCGTCAACCAAGATGGACCGTCGAGCGGCCCCACCGTGCCAAACGGCCTCGCGCAGCGCGCCGTCGTTCGCGCGGCCCTCGCACGAGCAGGCGTGGAGCCGGCCGAGGTCGGCTATGTCGAGGCACACGGCACCGGAACGTCGCTGGGCGATCCCATCGAGCTTCGCGCCTTGGGCGCTGCGCTTGGCGAGGGACGCCCCGAAGGGAGACCCTTCACCGTCGGATCGGTGAAGACGAACATCGGCCACCTCGAGTCGGCGGCTGGCATCGCGGGGCTCATCAAGGTGGTCTTGGCGCTGCAGCATCGCCAGATCCCGCCGCACCTTCATTTCCGAAAGCCCAACCCGAACATCCCCTGGAACGAGATCGCGGCCATCGTCCCCACCGCGCTCACCCCGTGGACCGCCGAGCACGGACCGCGCATCGCCGGGGTCAGCTCCTTCGGAGCGAGCGGCACCAACGCGCACGTCATCGTGGCGGAAGCCCCGGAGCCTGCGGCCGTCTTCGGCACTGACCCACCGAAGCCCGCGACCGCCGCGCGCCACCCCGAGGCGGACCGCCCGCTGCACGTCCTTTGCCTCTCGGCGCGCCGCGATGCTGGGTTGCCGGTGCTCGCTGCCCGCTACGAGGCGTTCCTCGCGGAGCACCCGCAGATCGCCCTGGCCGACGTCGCACACGCGGCCGCGATCGGGCGCGCAGCGCTTCCACACCGCGTCGCCATCGTTGCCCCGGACTCCGCCGCGGCGCGCGAAAAGCTCTCGCACGTGGCCCGCGAGCCCCGCGCCGAAGACGTTCGCGCGCTCGACCTACCGGGCATCCACGCGGGCCGCGCGCGCGCCGAGCGCCCGCGGATCGCGTTTCTCTTCACCGGCCAGGGAGCGCAATTTGCGGGAATGGGACGCGACCTCTACGAGCGCGAGCCCGTCTTTCGAGACACGCTCGACCGCTGCGTGGCCGTCCTCGATCCGCTCTTGCCGCGCCCTCTCTTGCCGGTGTTGTTCGCCGGGTCGCCGGACGAGGAAGGCGCGCTCCACGAGACGGCGATGACCCAACCCGCCATGTTCGCCTTCGAGATCGCGCTGGCCGCGCTCTGGCGATCGTTCGGCGTCCAGCCCGATGCCGTCCTGGGCCACAGCGTGGGGGAGGTCGCGGCCGCGTGCGTGGCCGGCGTCTTCTCGATCGAAGACGGCCTGGCGCTCATCGCCGAGCGCGGCAAACGAATGCAAAGCTTGCCGGCCGGCGGCGCCATGGCCGCCATCTTCGCGCCGGTGGAGCGGGTTCACGAGGCGATCGACGGTCACGACGGCGTTGCGATCGCCGCCATCAATGGCCCTTCGGAGACGGTCGTCTCGGGCGAGGCGGAAACGATCGCGGCGCTGCTCGCGCGCCTCGAGCCGGCCGGGGTCAAGGGACGCACCTTGCAGGTGTCGCACGCGTTCCACTCCGCGCGAATGGATCCGATCCTCGACGCCATCGAGGCCCGCGCCGCCGCCATCGCGCTGACATTGCCCCGGGTGAAGCTCGTCTCCAACCTGACGGGCCGCCTCGCGGGCGCCGAAATCGCCCGGGCCGGCTACTGGCGACGGCAGGCGCGCGAGCCCGTGCACTTCGCCGAGGGCGTGCGGCAGCTGCGCGAGCTCGGCGTGGATACGTTCGTCGAGATCGGGCCGAAGCCGGTGCTTCTCGGCATGGCGCGCCGTTGTCTCCCCGAGGGCGGCACCTGGCTCCCTTCGCTCCGCGGCAACGAGCCCGCGCACGCCACGCTCTTGGGCAGCCTCGCCCAGCTCTGGGTCCAAGGCGCGCCCATCGATTGGCGCACCGTGCACCAACGCGGTACCCGCCCGCGCCCGGTGCTCCCGACATACCCGTTCCATCGCGAGCGCCATTGGATCGAACCAACGCGTCGCCCCGACGCCGTGCGCCCCGACGCCGTGCGCCCCAACGCCACGCGCCCGGACGCCGTGCGCCCGGACGCCACGCACCCCGGCGCCGTCGCACCCCTCATTCCCGCCACAACCCCGGCGGCCGCGATCCCCACCCCCACCACCAACCCACTCCTCGGCCAACGGATCCCATCCCCCATGGCGACCGTCTTCGAGGCGCGCCTCGACGCGCGCGCCCTGGCCGTCCTCCGCGATCACCGCGTCTACGACCGCATCGTCGTCTCCGGCGTGGTGCACCTCTCCATGGCGATGGCCGCCATCGCGACCCTCCGCGGCGCCCCCGACGGCGATCTATCCATCGACGCCATCGCCTTCTCCGAACCCCTCGTCCTCTCGGAGAACGCCCCCCTGACCGTCCAGAGCGTGCTCCAGGGCGACCCCGAGCTCACCGATACGTCCTTTCAGCTCCACAGCTTGGACACCGAAACGAACACCTGGCGCCTCCACACCTCGGCCAACCTCCGCGCGCCCAACGCGCCGCCCATCCTCCCATGGGACAGCGCGCCCATCGACGAGCTGCGCGCGCGCCTCCCCGAAACGATGACCGGCGACGACTTTTACCGCGACCTCTGGAAGGACGACGAACACCACATCGGACCGAGCTTCCGCCTGGTCGAGCGAATCTGGCGCCGCGACGGCGAAGCCCTGGCCGAAATCCGCGTCCCCGAGCCCACCGCCGAGACCCCCGAGCTCCTCGTCGAGCTGGCCATCGCCGAAGCCTGCGGCCAAGTCACCCGCGCCGCCATGCCCGAGCGCGGCGCGGGCGCCGGCGTCCACCTCGCGGTGGGCCTCGACCGCTACCAAGCCGCGCCCCGCGATCCCAACCCGCCCGCGGCCCGCGCCACACGCCGCTTCTGCCATGTGCGGCTGCGCGTCGGCCACGATCGCGGCGACGCCCTGATCGGCGACGCCCGCGTCCTCGACGAAGCCTCGCGCGTGCTCTCCGTCTCCAGCGGCCTTCACTTCCAACGCGTACCGCCCGAAGTCCTCCGCCACGCGGTGAGCCGCCGCCGCGCCCCCAAACGCGCATCGACCCTGACCCGCGCCAAGCTCCTCGCAGCCGCCGCCACCCAGCGCGAAGCGCTGCTCCTTCACTACCTCCTCGGCCTCGCCTCCTCCGCCTCCGGCCTTGCACCGAGCGACATCGACCCCGAGCTCTCCCTGCGCGATCTCGGCCTCGACTCCCTTCGCGCCGTCGAGCTCCGAGGCTCCATCGAGCACGATCTCGGCCTCGATCTCCCCGTGGTCGAGCTCATCGAAGGCCCAAGCCCCCGAAGGCTCGCCGTGCGCCTCCTCGCCCTGCTCGGCGATACCGCCCACGCGCCACCCCCGGCACCGGATACTGCAAAAACGCCGTCACCATCACAGAAAATTGAAAAATCGCAGCCACAGACACCGGACACCACACAACGCTGGACCCGACGGGAAGCGCGCCCCAATTCCACCCTTCGCCTCTTTTGCTTCCCCTTCGGCGGCGCCGGCGCCTCCGTCTTCAACGGCTGGCAAAGCCACCTCCCCCCGCACATCGAAGTCTGCGCCATCCAGCTCCCGGGCCGCGAGGACCGCATCAAGGAACCCCCGGAGCCGCACCTGACATCGCTCCTCGATGCGCTGGAGACCGCGATCCTCCCGCTCCTCGATCGTCCATTCGCCTTCTTCGGCGTCAGCATGGGGGTCATCGTCGCCTTCGAGCTCGCGCGCCGCCTGCGCCGCCGCTTCGGCCTCCAACCGAGCCACCTCTTCATCGCCGCCGCCGCCGCCCCCGATCAGCCCCCCAACGCCGAGCTTCGCGCCATGGTCACGAGCCTGGAGCCGGGCCCGCTGGCACGCATCCGTCACCTCGCCCGCGCCCTGCCGGCCCGCGCCTCGGGTACCTCGCGCACCCCGCTCCCACCCATGCTCGACGAGGGCGTCCTACGCCGCTACGGCCTCGTCCCCGACTCGCTCCTCGACGATCCCGAGTTCGTGCGCGCGCTCTTGCCGGTCATGCAAGCCGATCTCGCGGTCGTCAAAGGCTACCGTTTTCAGCGCCAGCGCGCCTTCCTATGCCCCATCTCCGTCCTGGGCGGAGAGCGCGACGTCCTCGTGCGCAAGGCGGATCTCGCAGGTTGGAAGCGCCAGACGAGCAGCACTTTTACGATGCACACCTTCCCCGGCGCGCACCTGTTCGTTCGAACGGATCGCGCGCGGGTCCTCGAGACCCTTGCCTCCGAGCTTCGCCCGTATCGAAAACCTTAGCCCCACCGAGGACGAGCCGATGCCTTTACCGCCCGCTTCCCGACTTCCTTCCGCCGCCCAGACCGCGTTTTACATGAGCAAGCCCGTTCACATGCTCCGCAAATGGGCGGAGCGTTATGGCGATATCTTTCGCATCGAGATGGCCGGCTTCGGCGAGTTCGTCGTCGTGAGCGCTCCCGAGCACGTGCGGCAAGTATGCGTGGCGTCTCCCGACGTGCTTCGTTCGGGGGAGGGCAACGCGCCGCTCGTTCCCTTCCTCGGAAAGCACTCGGTCGTCGTGCTCGACGGCGCCGCCCACGCCCGCGCCCGGCGCCTTTTGGTGCCGCCCTTCCACGGGGATCGCATGCGCGCCTATGCGGAGATCATGCGCGACGTCACCCTCGCGTCCATCGCGAAATGGCCGCGCGACCGGCCCTTTCCCATCCAGGCGCGCATGGATGAAATCGCCCTCACCAACATGCTGCGCACGGTGGTGGGGATCACCGACTCTCGGGCCATCGCGCCCTTCGCCGAGCGCTTCCTCGCGACCATTCGCACCGTCGAGTCGCCGGTGTTCCTCCTCGCCGGCTACGGCGGCCTCGATCTCTTCCGCTCCGTGCCCTGGCTCCCCGCCTCCCGCGCCAAGCGGAGCAACGACCGCGGCTTCTACGACGAAATCGCGCGCCGCCGCGCCCTCGGCCCGGGCGAAAAGGGCACCGACGTCCTCAGCCTCCTCATCGAAGCGCGCGATGAAAATGGCGAGCCGCTCACCGACGACGAGCTCCGCGACGAGCTCGTAACGCTCATCGCCGCCGGTTACGAGACCACCGCCGATGCGCTGGCGTGGGCCTTCGAGCAGCTCTTGGTCAACCCGCCCATTTTGGAGCGCGCCACCCAGGAGGTGCACGACACGGTGGGCCCGGGCGGCGTCCTCTTGCCCGAGCACCTCGGGCGCCTCGAGTACCTCGACGCCGTCATCAACGAGTCCCTCCGCATCCGGCCCGTCGTCCCGCTCTTCTCGCGCAAAGCGGCCGTCCCCTTCGAGGTCGGCGGCTACGACGTGTCCCCCGGCATGATCATCACGCCGTGCACGGTGCTCACCCACTTCCGGCCCGAGGTTTACCCCGACCCTTACACCTTCCGGCCCGAGCGCTTCCTCGGAAAAAAGCCCGATCCGTACGCCTGGCTACCGTTCGGCGCCGGCGGCCGCCGCTGCCTTGGGATGCCCTTCGCCCTCTACGAAATGAAGGTCGTTCTGGCCACCGTCTTGCTCCGCGCCCACCTCACCCTCGCCGAGCCGCCCTCGGCCATCCAAGTCGTGCGCAAGAACATCCTTCTCATGCCCTCCACCGGGGTCAAAGTGACCTTTCGCGAGCGCCACCTCGCCCGCGCGAGCGCCGCGCAAAACGTGTGCTCCACAACCAATTGAACGATCCTCGCCGCCGAGCTTCTCTCGATCGGGCGCAGGCGGTGCACGCCGCACGCCCTTCGCGGAGAAGCTCGGCGCGCCCGTCTTATTCGAAGATCGCGACGCTGGTGGCCTGGCCACCTTCGCGCGCGGCCGGGGCGGTGAGCGTGAGCTTCACCTCGTAGCCGCTGACCGCCTGCGTCGCCTCCTCGTAGGCGCGGACATAGAAGAGGCCCTGACCTGCCTGCAGCTTGCCCAGCACCGACGAAGGGATCTTCGCCTTCTTCTCCGTGGCCGGGAACGAGCACTCGGCGCTGGCGACCTTGCTCTTGCCTTGATCCATGAGGATCACCTTGACCTGACCCGACGCCGTGCCCTCCGCCGACCACGTCAGGTCGAGATCCTTCGAGCGCGGGATCTTGACCGAGGTCGCGCCCCAGGCCGGCCCCGCCACCTTGACGAGCGACGGTGCTTTCATGTTGGCCGTGAACTCCCCGACCCCCGACGGGTTGCCGGCCGCGTGGATCTTGATGTCCTCGCCGCCCGTCCAAACCGACTTCCTATCGGCGATCGACTTGTACGATCCGCTCGAATCCGGGGAGAGCTTGGTCACCGGGAGCTGCGCGCCCGTGATATCGATCACGCCCGCGTGGACGATCTTCGGTAGCCCGGCGTCGTTGTCGGCGCCCCCGTCCTGCCCTTGCAGCTCGCAGATCTTGATCTCGCAGCTCGCCTCTTTGGAGGTCTCGCACGCTTGCTCGCCGGACATCTTGGTGCCGCTGCCATCGATGAAGCCGGCCGCCACGGTGTAGTTGCCCACCGTCGTTCCCCCGACCGTGAGCTTCGTATTGGTGAGGGTGACGTATCCGGCTTTCGGGTTCTCTCCCGAGGTCGACTTCTTGTCGTCGCTGCTCGAACATGCGACCGCGCCCAGGGCGCCCGCAAAGAAGAAAATCCCGACCGATAAGACGCGAAGTTTGTTTTGCATGGGGTCCTTTCTCACGGCATTCCGTCTTACGCAAGAAAGGCAGCGAGCTTCCCTCCAAAAAAAACGCCCATTTCAATGTTCGTGGACGACCAATCAGTTGGGGGTATTTGCACCCGTCGGCCAACCGCGCCAAATGAACGACTTCGAGCCGGATCAACCCGGCATCGCCAGGATCCGCGACGCGACCAAGGCGCCCACAATGCCCATTACGCCTATCGGTAGAATATGTCCCAGCGCTATGTGCGCGAGGGTCACGACGGGGCACCATATCGCGACCATCACACCCGCCAACGATCCGCACGCGACCCCGAGCGCCGTCCCGGAGGCTACGGGGTGCACCGGAGCGCTGCCGCGCCGCCATGTGGCCAGCGCCATCAAAGGAGGTGCGCCGGCGGCGATGGTCAGCGCCAAGCACTTCGCGCCCAGTCGCTCGGGGTGAACGAGCTTGCCCTCGGGGTGGAGGACCACGAACGCGAACATCATGGCAAAGAGCACCGCCGGCGTTCCCACGGTCATGGCGAGCAGCCACGCGCGGCTGCGGCCGAGCGCAAAGGGGCCTCGCGCCAGCGCCACCCACATGGAAACGGCGGCCACCGAGGCCCAGCCCAGCGACGTCGCCGCGCAAAACCACAGCGGCCGCCCCAGCCCGTGCTCGGGGCCGTCGAGCGCAAAGAAGAACGCGAGCAAAACGGCGCCCGACCCCGCGAGGGCCAAGCCCCCTTCCCGCCGCATCGTCCTGCGCGTCGGTGAAGGCGTCTCGCGCGCGGCCTCGAGGATGCGGATCTTCAGCTCGCGCGCCGTCATGCGAGCGCCCCGAGCTCCTCGACGAAATCGCCCCCCAGCGTATGGCGCAGCCGCTCGCGAATGCGGTGGATGCGCAGCCGCACGGCGGCCTCGGACGTCCCCAGCGCCTGGGCCGCCTCGGTGGTGGACAACCCATCGTGAAACACCAGCTCGAACGCCGCTTGCTGCGCCTCCGGCATGTTCGCCAGCTCCGCCTGCATGCTTCGTATCAGCTTTCGCTGCCCCACGATCTCGTCGAGCGCCGCGTTCGTACAGGGGCTCTCCGGCGGGGCCTCCGTCTCCCCCATGGAACGCTTGACGCCGCGAAAGGTGTCGGCCAAGACGCTTCGCACGATGGCATACGCCCAAGGCGTCACCGCCGCGCCCTGCGCAAAATGACGGCGCGCGACGTGAATGCGCATGAACGCCTTCTGCAGCATGTCCTCGGCCAGCGCGGTGTCGCGCGTATGTCTCCGAATCAGCCCCGCGAGCCACGGCGCCAATAGATCGTAGAGCTCGGAGAAGGCCTCCTCGCTCCCGCACGCATAACGGTTCATGGCCTCGCTCGCGGCCGTCTTCCAGCTGTCTTCCATATGCCGTTACGGGATGCTCTACGCAACGCTCGTGCCGTCGAAGATCGGCGCTCGGACCGCCATTCCACCGCGGCGATGCGTTGCGCCTGCACCACGCGGGCGTTGCACCGTGCAACGACCCATCCCCGCGGGAAAGTCGGGCCTCCCACCGCCCGTCCAAATTTGATTTGACTGACGGTCCAATATGTTGGACCATGAGTCAAATGAAATCCGAGCGGAGGCCGTATCACCAGACCGCGCGGGCCGAGTCGGCCGACGACACCCGCGAGCGCATCGTCCGCGTGGGCGTCGAACAGTTCCTCTCGCGCCCGTACGAAGAGGTGACGTTGCAAACGCTGGCCGAGGCCGCGCGCGTATCCCGGCAGACCTTGCTCAATCATTTCGGCTCCAAAGAGGGGCTGCTCGAGATCGTCGCCCGCCGCGTGACCTCCGGGCGCGATGGCGTGGAGCCGGGCGACATCGATGGAGGCATCGAGGTCCTCATCGACAATTACGAACGCACCGGAGACGGCAACATCCGGCTCTTGGCGCTCGAGAGCAGCTTGCCGGTGGCCAGATCGCTGCTCGAGGAGGGCAGGGCCGGCCACCGGCAATGGCTCGATCGCCTTTGCGCGCCGCACCTCCCCCGGGGCGACGGCGAACGCGCCAAAACGCTGGCCGCGCTGCACGCCGCCACCGATGTGTACGCGTGGAAGCTCCTCCGGCGCGATCTGGGTGTCTCACGGGACGAGACCGCCCGCATCTTCGGGACGTTCGTTCGCGCGTCCCTGTTTGGCGTAAACGATATCAAAGATACCAAACGCGCCAAACGTACCAAGGACGACAAACGCAAGAAGCGTACGAAGCCGCACCGCGACGACTGAACCCCCGCGACGCCTGAACCCCACGATCATGAACTACCTCTTTGCGCTCTGGGAGGGCGGTGGCAACGTGCCGCCCGCCTTGTCCTTGGTCCGAAAGCTCGTCGCCCGCGGCCACGCGGTCACGGTGCTGGGCGACATCACCATGGCCGGCGAAGCCCGCGCCACCGGCGCGCGTTTTCGAGCTTGGGAGCGCGCCCCCTCGCGAACCTCGCGCCGCCGCGAGCAAGACCTGGTGAACGATTACGACATCAAAAACCCCGCGCGCCTCATCGCGCTCTTGCGCGAAAAGCTCGTCATGGGGCCCGCGGAGGCGTACGCGGCCGACGTCGATCTGGCGCTGAACGAACGGCCCTTCGACGCCGTCGTCTCCGAATATCTGCTCTTTGGCGCCCTGGTCGCGGCCGAGGCCCGCGGGGTGCCGCGGATCGCGCTCGTCCCCAATGTCTACGTGCTCCCCGTACCGGGCGTGCCGCCGTTTGGCACGGGCTTTCTTCCGGCCACGGGCCCGCTCTCACGGCTGCGCGATCGCATCGTCACCGGCATCTCCCTCATGCTCTGGAACCGCGGCTTGCCCGCCCTCAACCGGCTTCGCCAGGCGCGCGGCCTCGCACCGCTGGGCGCCTTTTGGGATCAAGTCGGCTGCGCCTCCAAAGTGCTGGTGCTGACGTCGGCCGCGTTCGATTTCAAAGGCGCATATCCGGAGAAGGTGCGCCACGTGGGGGCCGAGCTCTCCGATCCCGATTGGGTATCGCCCTGGGAGCCGCCCGCCCAAACGGCGCCGCTCGTGCTCGTCGGCCTCAGCACCATGTTCATGAATCAAGAGGCCACCCTCCAGCGCATCATCGACGCGCTGGGGTGCCTCCCCACGAACTCCATCTTCACCACCGGCCCCGCCATCGATCCGGAGCGATTCTCCCATGGCGACCGCGTGCAGCTCGTTCGCTCCGCGCCCCACGGGTGCGTGCTCCGGCACGCCGCCCTCTGCATCACGCACGGAGGCCACGGCACCTTGCTCAAGGCCCTGTCCTTCGGCGTCCCCGTGCTCTGCCTCCCTATGGGCCGCGACCAACACGACAACGGCGCGCGCCTCGTAGCCTCGGGCGCAGGGCTCCGGCTCGATGCGCGCGCGAGCGCCGCCCGAATCGAAGCGGCGGCGCGCCGCTTGTTGAGCGAGCCCGCCTTCACCGTGGCCGCCCAGCGCCTCGCGGCGATCATGGCCGAAGAAGAGCGCGCCGGCGCCGCCATCGTGGAGCTGGAAAATCTTTCTCGATCATCCTCGCGTTCATTCGAACGAATCAATCATTCGTAGGGAGCCAATCATCATGTCTCGAAAGCTGTTTCTCAACCTCGCCGTCCATGATCTGGATAAATCGACCGCGTTCTTTGCCGAGCTCGGATTTTCGTTCGAGCCCCGCTTCACCAACCGCGACGCCACGTGCGTCATCGTCAACGAGCACGCCTATGTGCTTTTGCTCGCCGAGAAGCGATTCAAGGATTTTACCAAGAAGGCCCTCGTCGATTCGACGGCCAGCGCCGAGGCCATCATCGCCTTGTCGGTCGACAGCCGGCAGCACGTCGATGACATGGTGAAGAAGGCCCTGGCCGCGGGCGCGACGCCGGCGAACGATCCGCAGGACCATGGCTTCATGTACGGCTGGCGTTTCCAGGATCTCGACGGCCATCTGTGGGAAACGTTCTGGATGGACCCGAACCATAGCGCGCGTCCCGCATGACGCTGGCCGTCGTAGCTGCGCCGTAAAGCGTTACGGTAGAGCGCATTTCAATGGATCGAGGCTCGTGTGCCTCGACCTTCCTAATCCGATATGTACGATGAAACGAGTCGTGCGTATCGAGGTCTCCGGCGCCGTCCTGACCTTTCCGCGCTTATGCGCGTGTTGCGGTCGTCCGCCCGATCCCGAGTTGGTCGTCTGGGCGTCGCGAACGCGCGGCGTGAAGTTGGTTCATTCGCGCACGAAAACATGGACGTTTCCGTGCTGCGCGGAGTGCGCGCGCCATATGAACGAGTGGTACGACGGCTCCGTCGCGCTGCGCGCGTTTTTGGTCGCGGGCGCGTGCATCGCGTTCGTCGTGCTCGTCGCCGGCGGGATCGCGGAGGCGCTCGCGGTCGCTGCGGCGGCCATCGCGCTCGGTTATGCTGCGCGCACCATCGCACGACGACGCGCCGCCGCGTTGATGTCGCCGCAGTGCGCCTGTGCATGGTCTCCCGTTCAGTACCTCGGGTGGAATGGAACGCTTCACGCGTTCTTCATCGCACAACATGGCTATGCCACCGCCTTCGTCGATGCCAATGCGCACCGCGACGAGAGCACGCCTGCGCCGTAAGCTCGGCGCCGAGCTCGAGCCCATGGAAAGTCGCGCCCTCGGACGGCCGGGCGCCCGTCGATCGCCGCACGCACCGCGGTCCTCGACGGGCGCATCGCGCTTCGTGCAGCCTTTTAGAGGATGCCCGACACGGCGGCGATCTTGGACATGCGAACACCGCTGTTCGTGCCGCCGCTCGCCGTGCAGCCGCCGTTGGTGTGAACGCCGACGAGCCGGCCCGCGGAGTTCAGGATGCCCGATCCCGAGCTCCCGGGCTCGGTGTCGATGTTGCCGTATCGCAGGTAGTTCCCGCTGATCGAAGCCAGGGTGCCGGCCTCGATCTGCTTCGGCTCTCCGTTGGGGTGCTGAAGGATCGCCAGGGTGGCCCCGACGGCCGGATCGGTGGCGAGGCTGGCGGTCGTGCCCCAGGTGGCGCCGGGGTTGTTGGCCAGCCGCACGATCGCATAATCGAGCCCGCCCAAGCTGTCCTCGACGATCCCCGTGATCTGATAATGGCTTTGCGCGAGCAGGGCGGTCTTCGCGGCGTTGAGCTCGTAATTGAAGGACACGTAATCGCCCACCGTGGTCGAGTCCACGCAGTGGCCGGCGGTCAAGAACAGCGTGCTCGTGATCAACGTCCCCGAACAGTATTTGCCCGACGTGGGGCTCGTCTCCATGGCGCCCACCGGTCGCTTGTGCGCGTTCACGAAGGCCACGCTGACCCCCAACGTCCCCGTGTACGAGTTGACGTGCTGCAGATCATCGATGCCGCAGATGCTCTCTTGCGCGCCGGGCTCGCGATTGACCCGATAATTGGCCGGATCGCGCATCTTGCGCACGAAGTCGGGGTGGTCGAGCGATGCGCGCGGCTTACCGAGCGCCTGCTCCGAGGTCTCGTTCGTGTCGTTCGTCGCGCCGGCCTCGTCGCCGAACGAAGCGTCGCCCGCACCGCTGCATGCCGCCAACAAGGACACCGACGCTACGAGAAATGAAGTCGCAATTTTCATGAGTGATCCAACCTTTCCTCGGGTGGGGCAGGCCGAGATCCCAGCGACCTTCCGAGCGTCGCGAGCAGCCCACCCCTGGGAGACGGGATGAAGGTGCGCTCGAACGTCGCATGCTGCGAGTCGCCTATTTGGTTGACGCACGAAAGGATGCGCCTGAAAGCGATTTCCTCTAGATCGAAGCGGCGCGGCGGACGATGGCAATGGCCTCTTCGATGCGATCGAAATGCGTCCGGAACGCGAGCACGCACAGCCTCAAGAAGTATTCACCGCGAATGCGCGTGCTGGAGATGAAGATGCGTTTGCTGCCGTTGATGGCCTCGGCCAACCGGCGATTCCCCTCGTCGCCGCCGTGACCCCGAAAGGCCACCACCGACAGCTGCGGCGTCCATGGAAGCTCGAGCCGCGGCTCGCGTTTCAGCTCGCGGTGCACGTACTCGCTCAAATCGAGCTTCTCGTCCAGCGCCATGCGGAAGGCGGAGACCCCGTGCAGGTGCAGCGGGAGCCACAGTCGCAGCCCGCGAAACTCGCGCGTGAGCTCGGGGCCCAGCTCCGCGTAGTCGGGCAGGGCGGCGCCGCCGTCGATGTCCTGCAGCACATAGCCGCTGCCGGAGTAGGCCGCGTGGAGCGCGCTCGGATCGCGCACCAGGAGCATGCCCGTGCCATATGGCAGAAAGAGGCCCTTGTGCGGATCGAGGGTGATGGAGTCGGCCGCCTCGATCCCGGCGAGCCGCGATCGGCCGCGCGCGGTCAGCTGAAAGAAGCCTCCGTAGGCGGCGTCGACGTGAAACCACATGTCCTCGCCGCGCGCCAGCTCGCCGAGCTCCCCCAGGGGATCGATGGCGCCGGTGTCGGTCGTCCCCGCGGACCCCACCACGAGAAAAGGGCGGAGGCCCTCGGCGCGATCGGCTTCGATCATGCGGCGTGCGGCCGCGACGTCCATGCGCAGATCCTCGGTCGTCGGCACCTTGCGGACCCTCGATGCGGGGATGCCCGCGATGGCGCCGGCCTTTGCGCAACAGTGGTGCGTGTAGGGCGAGACGTAAATCGTGCCGCGTTCGATGACCTCGCCCAGGCGCTGGTGCCGCGCGGCCACCACCGCGGTCAACGTGGCCATCGAGCCGCCGGTGGTCACCAGGCCGCCCGCGCCCTCGGGCAGGCCGAACTCGCGACAGAGCCAGCGAACCACGCCGTGCTCCATGGCCACGAGCGCGGGCGCCGTCGCCGCAAAACCCGTGTAGCGATTGACGCTGTTCGCGAGCCACTCGGCCAGCGCCGCGACGGGCAAACCGCCGCCCGGAATGTACGCGAGGTAGCCGGGCCCCGCGGTCTCCAACCCCGGCGCCGCCGCGCGGCCGAAAGTGGCCAGCAAGGTCTCGAACCGCGCGCCGCCCTCGGCCGGCGGCGCGAGGACCTCCTTCACCACCCGCTCGAGATCGTGGGCGCTGCCTCCCGCGGGCGCGTGCGGGAGGCCTTCGATGAAGCGGTTGATGAAATCGAGCGCGGCCTCGCCCATGGCCACCATGTCTGCCCGACTGGGTTCCAGCGCATAGGTATGGTTCATCTGAAACAACGTACCCTAACGGTAAATCGATATGGCGGCGCGCGACGCGAACCGTACATTTGCGGATCCATGGAACCGTCCGCCGTATTGCTCTGCCGATGACGCCGCCTCTGGACCATGGACCTCGGGGCCAATCGTGATAAGCGGTAGGCATGCTTTGGACACGTTCGCTCCGCGCTGCTGCCCTCGTTCCCCTCGTCGTTGCCATGGCCGCCTGCGGTCCCTCGAAAAATGGGCCGGAGATCGCGTCGTCGGCGACGCAGGCCACGTACGCCGAGGTTTATCCCAATGACCTGCAGGCCATTGGCTCCGGCTTCGCGCAGAGCGAGCAAGAGGTGCAGCGCGTCGTGGGCGAGATGCCGCGCTATCCAGACGATATGAAAAAGCAGCCGGACTGGAAGATTGTACAGTCCATTTACGAGCGCGCCGACGAAGCAGGTAAGAGCTACGCCTACGCCGAACGCCATCGCGAGATCGAGGGCGCGCGGGCCTTCTTCGACGCCGAGGGAACGGACATCGCGCGAAAGGTCGGCGGAAGTTGCCAATACGTCGCCAAGCAAAAGTCGTGTGATGTCGAGTTGAGCGGGGTCGCCGCGCACGCCCTCAAGGAAGGTGTCGACACGCAGCTCGAGAAGCGGCTGCGCGCCTCCAACGAGGCGCACTTGATCATCGAGCGATACCGCGAGGGCCTCGGCAAGGACAACGCCACCGTGCTCGAGAAGCAAGCCGACAGCATCAGCTACGCGAGCTACCTCGCCAACATCGAGCTGGTGGAGCGAAAGGTCCGCCTCGATCGCATGGTGGAGGACGCGGACCAAGTGCAGAAGACGGCCGACGGCTTCATCGAGTCCGAGCGCAACTTCCAAAAAGAACCCGGCCGCACCGACGCCGACAAGAAGGCCAGCGAAGCGCGCATCGCCGATATGATCCGCAGCAAGAACGCGCTCGAGTCCTCGAAGACCCAAGCGAAGAACCTTCAAAAGAACGTCGAAGAACGCATCAAGGCCGCCAAGAAGGCATACTCCGAGGGCATCGCGGCGCTCAAAGACAAGGTGCGGGCCCGCGTGGACCAGGCCCCGGCGGCGGCGCCCGCGCCGAAGTAGCTCGACGGTGGCGTTGCGCCTACATCAACGTGCTCGGTCACGGGCGTCCTCGCTTCGTGGCGGATGACCGCGCGTCTGGGCGGGGGCTTACGAAGGGTCGAGCAAGCCCATGCAAGAGATCGACGAGTGGACTTGTACATTTGTGCCGAGGTATATTTGTGCAATGGGAACGTCCTTCGAGCTCTCGGCGAGCGTGAAATGAAGCCGAAAACCGCCCTTGCTCGACCACCCGCCCCGCGGAAAACCACCACGCGGCCCGCCGCTCGCGTCATCGGCAAGCTCGAAGGTGTCGAGGCCCGTCTCGTAGTAACGCTTCCCGAGCGGTTGCATCGCGCCGTCAAGCTTCGAGCCGTAGAACGCGGCGTAACGATTCGAGAGTACGTTCTAGGTCTGCTCGAAGCAGATGGCCTCGACACCCGTGATGCACACTGAGGGCCTTCATCGTGTTCATCACCATGCAGAAAGAGCAGTTCAGCATCGCGTACGTGCACGCCGTCGCGTCTGGCGCGGGTTTCAAGCTCGTTCGCTGCGACGGTCTCGTACGCATCGAGGCGCACGTCGAAGGCAAACTTCGCGCCGTAGATGTGGAGTTGGTGGGGGACGACTGGCAGAAGGCTCATGCAGCGATGGCATCTCGCTCCGTCATCCGCTGCGAAGGGGAATTGCTCCGTGATCGTCGCCCCTACTTCCTTCAGAAGGGACGAAACGTTCGCGAGATCAACGTGATTTGATGTGCAACGCACGAACGTGACGGCTTCCTCCTCGTTCGAACATTTTTCGCCCCTTTAGAACTTTTCCCCGCGCGCGGAGTCTAACCCACGCGAGGGATAGGCAATGGCGCGATGGCCGCAATCGGCTGCGTTGGGGATCGGTGTATTTGCAACAATCGTGGCTGGGGCCGCGTGCAGCGCCGGTCCTGCCGGTTCGAGGGGGACCCTGGCGCGTGCTCCCACGAAGGTGCACGCGTGCGCACGAACGCAGCCTCATGTGGGCGCCGTGGGGTATGCGGCGGCCCTCCCGGATGGGCGGCGCGAGCGGGTGCGTGAAGGATCGCAGGTGGTCCTGGCGACCCTCGGTCCGGCCTTGCTGGCTTATGTGGCCGACGAAGACGATGGCACCATTCACGTCGTCGACGTGCAAACCATGCAGGAGCGAACGACCTTCGACGCGGGGGGCACCCCGGCTCAAATGGTCATGACGGCCGACCATCGGCTCGTGGTCGCGCTGCGCGACAAAGCGCAAATCAAGGTCTTCGAGCCGGCCGATAGCGCGGTGGGCGCCATGTCCGAGCGCTGCGCCGTCGACACGGCGGCGGAGCCGGTGGCCCTCACGGTGAGCCCGGACGATCGCACCGTGCTCGTCACGTCGGGGTGGGGACACGCGCTCGCCGCGTTCGACGCCCGCGATTTGCGCCGGAAGTTCGAGGCGGAGCTGCCCCGCGAGCCGCGCGGCGTGGTCGTCTCCGACGATGGCACCAAGGCCTATGTCGCGCACGCCGTTGGCTCGGCCATGAGCGTGGTCGAGCTCGAGGAGCCCGCGCACCGGGTCCGGTCCATCGCCCTGAAAGGGCGCGAGGAGCGTCCGGCCAAGGTCCGCGTGCGCTTCGCGCGCGACCTCGGGAACAAGGTCAAGAAGGTCGCCGACGAGCCGCGGGAGCGCACGTCGTGCCAGGGGTTCGCGCTCGCCAAGTCGGTCACCCCGGAGGGGCGCATCCTCGCGCCGCAAGTCCTGGTGGAGAGCGGCGACACCACCGTGCAATCCTCGGGCTACGGCGCGGAGAACGGGCGCGCGGCCGAGATCTCCGACGTGGCCGTCGTGGATCAGGGCACGGGTAACGTGCTCCCCGCGTCGCTGAGCGTGCGCCCGCCGCTCGCGGGCGGCCCCAAGGAAGACGGCGAGTGCCTCTTGCCGCGCGCCGCCGCCGTCGATCCGGTGCGGGGCTCGCTGTTCGTCACCTGCGTGGGGAGCGACTCGCTGATCGAGTACGACGCCGCCTCCTCGGCGCCGCATCACGTCCAGCTTCGCCGATGGCCTCTGGCGTCGGGGCCCACCGGGCTCGCCATCGATTGGGCCGCGGGACGGGCCATCGTTTGGTCGCAGTTCGATCGCGTCTTGAGCGCGGTCTCGCTCGGTCGCGGCCTCGAGCAGGAGCTCGCGGCGGCGGGCCAACCCGTGATCCGGGTGTCGCTGAGCCGCCGCTCCGCCCAGCCGGAAACGGCCGATCTCGCGGCCGGCCGAAGGCTATTTCACATGTCGGGCGATAGCCGCATCTCCTCCGACGGTCGCGCGTGCGCGTCGTGCCACCCCGACGGCCGCGACGACGCCATCACATGGGCGACCCCCGACGGCCCGCGCCAGACGCCGATGCTCGCGGGCCGCCTCACGGGGACGGCGCCCTACGCATGGAACGGGAGCGGCAAGGATCTGACCGAGCACCTCTCGCACACCTTCGGGCGCCTCCGCGGCAATGGCTTGGACGCCCGCGAGCTCGACGCGCTCCTCGCCTACATCACACAAATGACCCCGCCGCCGAGCGCGGTCGCCGCCGACGCCGCCCAGCGCGCGCGCGTCGCCCGAGGCTCGCAGATCTTCCACTCGGCCGAGGCGGAGTGCGCGTCGTGCCATGGCGCGGGCGGCGTCCTGCCCGATGGCGTGAAACACGACGCCACCGGGCAGCCGGCGATGGAGTTCGACACCCCCTCGCTCCGCTTCGTCGGCGGGAGCGCGCCTTACTTCCACGACGGTCGCTACGCGTCGCTGCGCGCGCTCCTGGTCGAGAGCGACGGCAAGATGGGCAAGGTCTCGCACCTCTCTCCGGCCGATCTCGACGCGCTCGAGGCGTACGTGAGGAGCCTATGAATTTGCGTGCACAGTGCACATTCTGTGCGCTCTCCGCCCTCCTGTTCGCGGGCACCGCCTCGGGCGACGGTGCGCCCGGCGCACGGGGCGCGCCCCACGCGCAAGGCGCACCCGGCTCGCTCGCTCGCGTGACCATTTCGGAGGTACCGGCCGCGCAGGCCGGCGCCGCGATGATGGCCATTCCGCCCCCGTCCCTGCGCCTGACCGCGAGGGAGCACGCGCCCCGGATCAAGGCCGAGCGCGCCCCCGGCACCCCGCGGCACGTTCCCTCGCCGTCCTCCGCGGGGTGCCTGTTGCAGGGCTCGACCGAGCCTGCCGAGGGCCAAGCGGACGCCGCCCCGCAGGCGTCGCTCGCCTCCGTTCGCCTCGAGGAGCTGGTCGAACCACCCCTCACCGGCGCCGGATCGCAGGGCAGCGCATCGCTCGACGTCGAAGACTTCTTCGTCGACGGCCGCACGGGCGGGGCCCGGAGCGCGGCCCGATGGTCGATCCCGCTGCAGCCGATCGCCACGATTGGCCTCGCCCGCACGCGCATCTACGCCTACCGCGATGACGCGAGCGTGCACCTCCTCAGTCGAAGGAGCGAAGCCGTCAACTGGTTCGACGTCCGCGACAAGTCGGTGGATCTGAGCTGCGCGCACATGCACATCCGCCTGGATCTGCGCGACGTGAACGGACCGCGGTCGAGCGCCATCGCCGCGGGTTGGTTCTTCGCCAAGGATGCGCCCAAACCGTCACCCATGCACGTTCATTTGTCCGCGAGCTTGAGCCGATCGAGCCGCGATCGCGAGCCCCTGCTCAGCGTCGGCGTCGCCATTTACGAGGCGCAAGGTGGCGGTTCCCCGTTGCGGGAGGTCAAATCCGTGCGTCGCCTGCTCCCCGAATAGCGACCTCGAACCGGCGCGAAGAACGATTCGAACCGGCGCGAATTGCGACTTCGAACCGACGCTAAAAGCTGATGGACTCCGGCGGATCCCACACCACCTGCGGTGCCGGTCCCGATAACCCACGCTGGCCCGGCATGCCGGACGAGCCGGCTCGCCCGCTGGAGCCGCTGGAGGGATCGCACTTTCGCTTGGCGTCGCCTCCGCCGCTCCCACCGCTTCCGCCCTGGCCCCCGCGTCCTCCTCGCCCGCCTTCGCCGCCGCGGTTATCGACGCTCACCAACGACGCGAGCTCCGGGTGGCGCGCGTCGAAGTGCACCGTGACGGAGCCTCCCGTACCGCCATTCCCGCCGTGTCCGCCCAGCCCTCCGTCGCCGCCATCGCTGCCGCGCGCGCAGGTGCTCCCGGAGCTTCCGCCCTCACCCGACTCCCCTTGGCCTCCTTGGCCACCGCGCCCCCCGCGATTGACGATCGTGATATGCCCATTGGCGGGATCGACATAATACGTGCCCGTGCGCCCATCGCGGGGCCGCGTGACCCGCACCGCCGCGAGGGGGCCGCGCTTCGGTGAGCTCACCAAGGTGACCACCGCCTCGACGTGGGTGGCATCGGGCCCGGTGTCCCCGTTCTCGCCGCTCTCGCCGGCTCGCCCCAAGCGCGCGAAGAGCGACCAAAGCGAGTCGCCTCGGCTCCCCGCCGCGCCTGCAATACCTTCGGACGCGCTGAAATCGGCGCTCTGATGGCACGCGAAGTTGGGCGTAAGCTCGATTCCACCCGTGGCGCGTTTGTTGTCGCGCATGGCGACGGACAGGTTCACGTTGCTCTCGAGCGCGGGGGAAATATCGTCGCCGAACAAAAACGCGACATCGAGATCGTTGGACCCGACCTTTCCCACCTCGGGTGAGACCTTCCATTTGAGGTACCATGCATCGAACTGATCGCTCCGATGGGGCGCGTTGGTGGCGCGCGTGGAGCCATCGACCATCTTGGCCCGGACATCGAGCTTGGTCGGGCCCGTCGGACAAAACATGTTGGCGTCGTACGACACCACCTCGAGCCGTTGCACCTTCGAGGCATCGATCGGGGGGATTCCACATCCGGAGGCTCCCGCGAGCGCGATGGTCGCAAGTAGCCAATCCTTCATTTGCGCGAGTTTCGAGCTTTTCCAACTTGGTAAGTGAATCATCGTAAGGTAACGCTCGTCCCACTGCAGCATCCGGACCAATCCAGATACGACCGTAGCGCCCTCTCGTCCCAGGGGTCCGGCGCGTGGACGGTGCCGTACCCCGCGCCTCGCGTTGCTCCCCGCTGTTGCCCCGCGGACCCGATGTGGCGCCCGGACGACAGTGCTCTGCACGTTCCCGCGCGCGCCGCCTTCAGAACGTCGCCTTGACCCCCACCTGAATCCAACGTGGAGCGTTGGGCCGCGCGCCGAAGGGTCTTCTGGACACGATGTCACGCTCGTCGAAGATGTTGCGGATATTCCCATAAAGGGAAATGCCCTCGAGGAGGCGAAGGCTCGCGCTGGCGTCGAAGGTCCATTGCGCGTCCGTGTGAAGCGCATCGGAGATGGCCCCGCTCCCCGCCTGCTCGCGCATCGGCGCCACATACAGCATCGCCACATGGCCGGAGGCGCGCGCGCTGTCGACCCCCACCGACGCCGAGACCTGGTGACGCGGCACATACGGTATTTCGTCGCCCGCCTTCACATTGCCGAAAATGGGGTCCTCCGAACCGAAGCTCCGCAAGAACTCGGCGCGCGTGACGGTGTACGACACGCGAAAGGGCAGGTGAACGTCCTTCCCCAAGCGGTGCTCGTGCTCCGCGAACGCTTCGAGCCCATAGATGCGCGCCTTGCCCGCGTCGAACTGGCGATCGAGGTTCTGCTCCACGCAGCCGCTCGAGAGCGTGCACACATCGGTCAGGTTCGAATAATCGTTGTAAAATGCAATTGCCTCCGCGCGCGCGCTGCCCTTGACGAACCGCAGACCGCCCTCGTAGTTCACGCTCGTCTCCGGGCGCACACCTTGGAGGCTACCCGGCGGCGCCGGACTGAAGCCGCGGTAAACACCGGCCAGCACCCCGAGCGGGGGCACGATCGAATAAAAGGCGCCCACGCCGGGGAGCACGATGTGATCGAGCGAGCGCTGGGTGGTGTGCGCGGCGCGGTCGATGAAGCTCGAACGAATGGCCTCGAGCCGAATACCCGGGGTCACGGTGAGCGACCTCCAGGTGATGGCGTCGATGGCGTGCATGGAGAGCGCCTCGGAGGACGCGTCGTTGAAGGCGGTGACCATGGTGGGGGCGGCCACCGGGACCAGCTGCCCCCCGCTCATGCGAAACGCGTCCTCGCTATGGCGCCGATCGACCCGGTCCTGATGCAGGCGAACCGCGTACTCGATCCGATGGGACAAGGGCCCCGTGCGCGGCTCGAGCTTGACCCGCGTCTCCACCCCCTGGGCGACGAAATCGCGCTGGTTGGGGCCGATCAAGATGTTCTCGTCCGCGCTCGACCCGTCTTCCCCGTTGAGCACCGCGTTGTAGACGGCGTTGCGCGGGCTCGTGGGATCGCGCAGCACCTCGAAGAGATCCGCGCCGCGAAAGCGGTTCACCTTGCGCCACGTTCGCGCCAGATCGTTGCGGTAGACGGTGGTGGTGACGGTGACATTCTTGCCGGGTGTCAGCACGTGCGAAAAGGCGATACCGGTGCGATGCCACTGCATGCGATCGAGCGCGCTCGCACCATAACGCCGCAAGGGATCGGCGCGAAAGTCCTTGTCGGAGAGCCCGAGGTACGTCTCGTTGGACAGCTCGTCCGAGTACGTGACCTTCAACCGAAATTCATTGCGCGCGCTCGCCGCGGGGTCGACGACCCAATAGCCTTTGACCATCCATTCATTGTGCGCAAACCCCGTATCGGCGTCGTTGGGGAGCTTCTTGAACCCGTCGCTCTGAATGTGCACGCCCTCGACGAGAAAGCCGACCTTCTCGTTCCCGCTGCCCACGTGGCCATGGAGCTTGCCATATCCATATTGGCCCAGCGCCGCATCGATGGCGCCCGACGTCGTTTGCGGGACGGCGCGGGTCACCAGGTCGATCGCGCCGCCCACCGTTTGCGGTCCGTAGCTGATCGCGGCGGGCCCCTTGATCACCCGCACCGCCACCATGCGCGCCATGAGCGGAAAGAAGTACGCGGCCGAGGCCGAATACGGCGCCGGCGCAAACGGAATACCGTCCTCCATCAGCGCCACCTTCTTGCTTCGATCCGGGTTGACACCGCGCACCCCGATGTTGGGGCGCAGCCCGAAGCCATCCTCGCCCCGCGCATACACGCCGGGCACTTGGGTCACGACGGCGGTCGGATCGTCGTACTTGAA